>DATAYD010000001.1:0-24056 GCA_036272715.1 Caulobacteraceae bacterium
GCCTGAGTGTAGCCGGAGCCCACGCCCAAGGTGTGCAACTCCATGAGCTCGCGGGCGTAGTTCTCGTTGATGTGATCCTTGGCGTTCGCGGCGTTGTCCAGATAGCGCAGCATGGCGGGGTGCTTCAGCGTGGCTTCCAGGAGATCGCGGAAACGGCCGAGGGCGTGGGGCCGGATCGCGCGGTCCTCGTAGTCGCCAACCAGGGCGCGCAGGTCGGCCTTTTGCTGGAACACGTTGAAATGGTTGAACCAGAACCAGGTCATCTGTTCCTTGAGCTGGTCCGGGGAATAGAGGTCGCGCAGAATCTCCCGCGCCGCCGCCTGCCGGGCCAGATCGTTCAGGGCTTGTTGGCGCTGCTGCTGGAGCAGCTTCTTCTGGTCCGGATCGGTGATGTCCTTCAGGGCGCGCTGCCGGGCGTCGGCCTCGACGAAGATGTCGGCGATCGGCCGCTGGGAGATCGCTAGGGCGTCGATCTGGGCCTGGGCCTCGGGCGGCAGGCGATCGCCCGCGGAGGGATGGAGCTGCCGCAGCAGCCAGCCTTCGGCGCCCAGGCGTTGCAGGTCGGCGGCGCTGGCGCTGGTCGCGCCCCAGGTCACCCGGTTCAGCAGCGCGAGGTCTTGGGGATTCAGGTCGGCGGCGCGCGTGCTGGCCGCCAGGCTCGATATCGCCGCGAGGGCCAAACAGGATCGTGGATCCAGTCGCATGCCGCGCCGCTCCTTGGGGCTGGACCTCGATCCCGCCCGTCGTGTTCCGCCCCCACACGCCACGAACCGATATTACGCCGCTTGGCTGAAGGGTGGATGAACAATCTGGCCGGTTCCGCGGTGCGCTGAACCGCTTGCCGGCCCGGTCCGGGCGGGCCAAAACTAGATCTCCGGGGATTGAGGGGGCCGCGTTCATGGCGGAGGCGAAATCTAGGCTGGATTGGCGCCTGGCTTCGGAGGTGATCTGGCGCGCGCTGGTCTTCATTATCGCGGCGGCCATACTTTTGGTCGTCGTCACCCGCTGGAATCGCTGGCAGGGCGCGGCGGGATGGCAGCAGACGGACGACGCCTTCCTGCAAGCCGACCTGACCCCGATCGCCGCCAAGGTCCCCGGCTACGTGACCAATATCCCGGTGCAGGACTTCCAGCGGGTCAAGGCGGGGCAACTGATCGCCCAGATCTATGACACCGACTACAAGGCCACGGTCGCCCAGGCCCAGGCCCAGGCAGCCTCGGCGACCGCCCAGGCCGAGGCGCTGAAGGCCCAGATCGTGTTGCAGGGCGCCAATGTCGAGGCGGCCAAGGCGGTCGTCTCGTCGACCAGCGCGGCCCTGGCCCAGAACAGCCGCGACCTGGCCCGGCAGCGGAAGCTGCTGGAGACCGGGTCGTCCTCGACCGAGGCGACCGAGAAGCTGCAGACCGGCCGGCTGCAGCTCAGCGCCCAACTGGCGCAGAACAAGGCCCAGGCCGATGCGTCCGCGCGGCAGCTCGGCGTGCTCGCCGCCCAGGTGCGGCAGGCCCAGGCCGCCATCGCCGCGGCCCACGCGGCGTTGGACCTGGCCCAGATCAATCTCGGCTATACCCGCGTCGTCGCGCCCCAGGACGGCGTGCTGGCCCAGCGTCAGATCAAGCCGGGGCAGTATGTCGGGGTGGGAACCCAGGTCACCAGCCTGACGCCGTTGCCCAATGTCTGGGTGATCGCCAACTACAAGGAGACCCAGCTCACCCACATGGCGGTCGGCGAGAAGGCCGAGGTGCGGGTCGACGCCTATCCCGACCATGTGATGAAGGGCCACGTCATCGCCTTCGCGCCGGGTTCGGGCGCCCAGTTCGCCCTGCTGCCACCCGACAACGCCACCGGCAATTTCACCAAGGTGGTCCAGCGGGTGGCGGTGAAGATCCTGATCGACGACCCAGCGGGCCTCGCCGACCGCCTGCGGCCCGGCCTCTCCGTGATCGCCAGGGTGGATGCTCGCGCGGAGGACCATCGGTGAGCGATATGGCCGCGCCGCCCGTCCTCCAGCCGGCCGCTCCCGCGGCGCCGGCGGCGCAGCCGATCCCATGGCTGGGACTCGTGGCGGTCCTGCTCGGCACCTTCATCTCCACGCTGAACGGCCGTCTAGGCTCCGTCGGCCTCGCGGATATCCGCGGCGGCGTCCACGCCACCTTTGATGACGGCGCCTGGATCACCACGGCCCAGACCGCGGCCCAGATGCTGATCGCGCCCATCGCCATCTGGGTCGGCGGCATGTATGGCCCCCGGCGGGCGTTGATCGTCGCGGCCGCGGCTTTCGCCGTGACCTCTTTCCTGGAGCCGTTTTCGATCAATCTGCAGACCTTGCTGGCGATGCAGTTCCTGGGCGGCCTGGCCTCGGGCTTCTTCGTGCCGCTGACCTTGAGCTTTATCCTGAAGAGCACGCCGCCGAGATACTGGGCCTACGGCATCGCCCTCTATGCGCTGAACCTCGAGCTTTCGTTGAATATCGCCTCCTCGTTGGAGGGTTTCTATGCGGACCATTCCTGGGCCTGGATCTTCTGGCAGAATGTGCCGTTGGCCGTCGGCATGGTGCTCTGCCTGCACTTCGGCGTACCGCGGGACGCTCCCATCCCCAATCGTCCGCGGGCCGACATTTTCGGCCTGGCGACCTGCGGCCTCGGACTCGCCCTGGTCTATGCGGCGCTGGACCAGGGCAACCGGCTGGACTGGCTGAATTCCGGCGTTGTCGTGGGCCTTCTGACCTCGGGCGCCGTTCTGCTGGCCGGTTTCCTGATCCATGAGCGGCGCTCGGCGCATCCGTTCGTCAATCTGGATGTCCTCTATGCGGACCCCCTGCCGCGACTGCTGATTCTGGTGTCGTTCCTGAGACTGACCATCCTCTCCACGGCGTTCCTGATCCCCCAGTATCTGGGCGCGGTGCGAGGCTTTCGCGCGCTGGAGGTGGGCCAGACCCTGATCTGGATCGCCGCGCCGCAACTGATCATCTGTCCGCTCGCCGGCCTGACGCTGCGGCGGAGCGATCCGCGCCTGGTCGCCTCGATCGGTTTCATCTTCATCGCCATCGCATGTTTGAGCGTGGCCCATGGCCTGACCCCGCTCTGGGGTTCGGACCAGTTCCTGCCCTCCCAGCTCCTGCAAGCGGTCGGGCAGAGCTTCGCGCTGTCCGGAGTCCTCTTCTTCGGCATCCTGCACCTGCGGCCACAGGATGCGCTCACCTTCGGCGCCGCCGTTCAGGTGGCGCGGCTGATGGGCGGGGAGATAGGAACGGCCTTCGTCACCACGATGAACCGTATCTGCGCGCAAATCGCCTCCAACAGCATCGGCCAGAATGTCCGGGTCGGCGACCTGGCGGTGGTGCAGCGCATGCAGGCCTTGGGAGCGGTCACCGGGCGGACCGGGGCGGATCCGACGGCGGGCCTCAGCCGGGGCGCGAACCTGCTGGCCGCGTCGGTGCGCCAGGCCGCCGCCACCCAGGCGGTGATCGACGTTTTCGTCATCATGGCCGGCCTCACCGCCGTGGCTCTGATCCTCGCGGTGGCTCACCGGCCCGCGCCCCTGGGGCCGGCGTCCCACCGGCCTCTGTTCGGCAACCGCGCGGGTCTGGCCCAATGAGGATTCGGGTCGCATCCTTGTTCGCCGTCCTCGCCCTGCTCGGCGGCTGCACGCTTGGTCCGCGCTATAGCCCGCCCACGCCGCCGGCGGGCGCCACGGCGCCGCTGGTGTCGCTGAAACCCGGGGCGGAGACCACGGCCCAGCCGCCGGACGACTGGTGGCGGCTCTATCAGGATCCCCTGCTCGACCGCTATCTGGACGAAGCCTTCGCGGCGAATACCGACCTCAGGGCCGCCGAGGCCAATCTTTCCGCCTCCCGCGCGGTCCTGGAGGCGTCTCGGGCCGGAACCTATCCCGCCACCGTCGCCGAGGCCGCCGCGGTCTATGGACGGGACCCGGGGACCGATGAAATCCTGGAGATCGTCGGCGCCAAGCCCCAGACGATCTGGCTGTTCGACACGGTCTTCGACGTCTCCTACGAGCTTGATCTGTTCGGCCGGGTGCGCCGCTCGATCGAGGCCTCCAAGGCCGACGCCCAGGCCGCGGAGGCCGGACGCGACGTCTTCCGCATCACCATCGCCGCCGAAACCGCCCGCGCCTATGCCCAGGTCTGCACCCTGGGCGAACAGTTGACGGTGGCCCGCCACTCGCTGAACGTGGTCAGCCGCGAGGCGTGGATCACCGCGCAGCGCCACGACGCCGGGGCCAATTCCGAGTTCGACGTGGTCCGCGCCCAGGCCCTGGTCGCCCAGACGCGCTCGGCGATTCCGCCCCTCGAAGGCCAGAGGCGGGCGGCCCTGTTCCAGCTCGCCGCGGTTCTCGGCCGCACACCGGCCCATGCGCCGACCGAAGCCGAGGCCTGCGTGACCCCGCCGCATCTTGGCGCCCTGATCCCGATCGGCGACGGCGCGGCGCTGCTGAAACGGCGTCCAGACGTTCGGCTGGCCGACCGCCGGCTGGCCTCGGCGACCGCCCGGATCGGTGTCGCCATGGCCGACCTCTATCCGCGCATCACCTTGAGTGGTTTCTATGGCGGCGTGGCGTCCGACACGGCTGACTTGACCCGGAACGCCGGGCTGACCTGGGGTGTCGGGCCCCAGATCAGTTGGGCCTTCCCGAACCAGGTCGCGCCACGCGCCCGCATCCGCCAGGCCAAGGCTGGCGCCGACGCGGCCCTGGCCGGTTTCGACTCCGCGGTGTTGCAGGCTTTGAAGGAGACCGAGTCGTCCCTGGCTACCTATTCGTCCGAGCTGGACCGGCGCCAGGCCCTGGGCGAGGCGCAGGAACGCGCCCAACGGGCCTTCGACATCGCCCACAGCCAGTTCCTGGCCGGATCAATCCCCAATCTCGACCTTTTGACCACGGAGCAGACCCTGATCGCCGCGGACGCCGCCGTCGCCGCCTCCGACTCCGCCCTGGTCCAGGACCAGATCGCGGTGTTCAAGGCGCTGGGCGGCGGATGGAAGTCCGCGCCGGGCGCGCCGCGGCGGGCGGGCTGACGGCTGCGGCGACGCCGGCTGAGGCGCCGTTTCGGCGACGATCTCCATGGGCGGCGGGAGCCCGCCCAATCGCCTTCGCGGGTCATTCCAACAAGCTCCAGCCGTTCGAATTCGAGCCGTATCCGAGGGCGGGGTCAGCGCTTGTGCGCCTCCTCCAGCATGACGCTGGTCACGTTGTCATCCCGCCCGGCTATTCCCCCGCCACGGCCGCGAACTGGCTGTCAGAGAAAGGGTGGCGGCTTGCGCCTGGGCGGGGTGAGGACAGAGCCTCCAGGAAGGTCTCGCAATAGGCGCCCGCGGTCATCTTCCGGACCTCGGCGAACAGGCTGTCGTGCCGCCGCTGGCGTTCGTCCAGCGGCATGGTCAAGGCCTGGTCCATGGCCTCTGCGACCTCGTCCGGGTCGAACGGATTGACGATCAGGGCCTGGTCGAAATAGCTCGCGGCGCCGGCGAAGCGCGACAGGATCAGGACGCCCGGGTCGGCGGGATCCTGGGCGGCGACATATTCGTGCGCGACCAGGTTCATGCCGTCGCGCCAGGGCGTGACCAGTCCGATCCGCGCCATCCGGTAGAAGCCGGCCAGGGTCGAGCGCGCCACGCCCTGGCTCATATAGCGCAGCGGCACCCAATCGAAGGCGCCGTGCCGGCCGTTGATGTCGCCGGCCATCCGGCTGAGTTCGGGCCGCAGGGCCGCGTATTCGGCGACCTCCTCCCGCGACGGCGCGGCGATTTGGAGGTAGCTGACGTGCTGGCGATGCTCGGGAAAGCGGGTCAGCAGCCGATTGAAGGCCTCGAACCGGTTCGGCAGGCCCTTGGAATAGTCCAGCCGATCGACCCCGATCATCAGATGCCTTCCCGCCAGGCTCTCGAACAGGCGATGGCTGTTCTTGCCGGACACCGACCGCTGAGCCTGGTCGCGGAAGGCCGGCCCGTCGATACCCACCGGCGCGACGATTGAGCGAACCACGCCGTGCGAGGTGACGATCGAGCCTTCGCGATCGGTGAGATAGGGTAGCCGCTGGCTGACCGTGTCCAGGAAGTCGTGCTGGTGCTCCGGCGTCTGGAACCCGACCACGTCATAGGCGCAGAGATCGCTCAGCAGGCTGTCGCCCCGCGGCAGGGCGGCGAACACGCTGGCCGGCACGAACGGGACGTGCAGGTAGAACCCGATGCGATTGCGCACCCCACGGGCGCGCAGCGCGTTGGCCAGGGGGATCAGATGGTAGTCGTGCACCCAGATCAGGTCGTCCGGCCGCAGCAGCTTCCGCAAAGCCTTGGCGAACTGATCGTTGACCCGCCGATAGCCGTCTAACTGTTCGCGCCGGAACTCGATCCGGCCGAGCTGGAAGTGCAGCAGCGGCCAGAGCGTGCCGTTGGCGAAGCCGACATAAAACTGGTCGTAGTCCTCCTGGCCAAGGTCGATGGTGGCGTATTCGACCCCGCCACGGGTGACGCGTTCGGCGTCTTCGCCGGTCTTGGCCGCCGTCTTTCCGCTCCAGCCGAACCACAGGGCGTCGACCTTGACCGCGTTCTTGAGCACCACGGCCAAGCCGCCGGCCCTTGGCCCGCCCCCGGTTGGGACGGGAATGCGATTGGAGACTACAACGACGCGTGCCACAGGCCTTGCTCCCACGTTTGGCTGAGCCTGTGGGCTGAAAGAACCAATCCCACGAGCGAGTAGGTCTGAGGGAAATTGCCCCACAGCTCGCCGGTCAGCGGATCGATATCTTCGGAAAGCAGGCCTGCATTATTGCGGCGCGCCAGCAGGTTGGTGAACAAGCCGCGCGCCTCCGCCTGTCGTCCGACCGCCGCGAGGGCATCGATGTACCAGAACGTACAAACCGTGAAGGCGGTTTCAGGCACGCCGAAATCATCCGCTTCATTGTAGCGGAGCAGGAAACCGTTACGCAGCAGGCGCTCCTCGGCGATGCCCAGGGTGCGCAGGAAACGTTCGTCGGTGGCGGCGACCAGGCCGATCTGCGGCAACAGCAGCACCGAGGCGTCCGCCACCTCGGTTCCGAAGGCGCCGGATATCCAGCCCTCCGGCGTCACCGCGCGGCGCAGGATCTCGTCGCGCAAGTCCTGGGCTCGCGATTCCCAGCGCACGGAATCCTCGAACTGGCCCACTCGGGCGGCGATCATGCCCATGCGGTGCGCCGCGGCCCAGCACATGGCGGCCGAATAGGTGTGGACCTGGCTGCGCGTGCGATACTCCCACACCCCCGCGTCCGGGGTCAGGGCGCTTTCCAGCGCCGCTTCGCCGATCGGGCACAGGCGCCGATAGAGGTCGATCCCGGCAATGTTGGTGATACGCTGGTCCCAGAACAACTGGGCCGCGGAGAGGATCACCGAGCCGAACACGTCGTTCTGGCGTTGCTCCGCGGCGGCGTTGCCCACGCGCACCGGGCCCATGTCGCGGAAGCCCGACAGCGCCGAGGCCTCGACCTCGGTCATATCGGCGCCATGGATGATCGGGTAGAGCGGTTTCAGGTCTCTGGCCGGTCCGCTCGCGGCGGTGTCCATCAGGAAGCGTACGAAGTGCTCCATGGTCCGCGTCGCGCCCAGGCGGTTCAGGGCGTTCACCGTGAAATAGGAATCACGCAGCCAGCAGAACCGGTAGTCCCAGTTGCGCGCGGTGTTCGGAGCCTCGGGAATCGAGGTGGTGAGGGCCGCCAGCACGGCTCCGGTCTCCTCATAGCTGCAGAGCTTCAGGGTGATGGCGGCGCGGATCACCGCCTCCTGCCACTCGAACGGGATGGCCAGTTGGCGGGTCCAATCGTCCCAATAATAGCTGGTCTCGTGGATAAACTGTTTGGCGGCGCCGTCGGGGTCCGCGCCCAGGCTCTCGTCCGGCCCGATGAACAGGTTGATTGGCCGCCCGAGCATGAACGGGGTCTCGTTCAGGATATAGGACGGTCCGATGTCGGCGGTGACCCTGAGCACCTGTTCGGCGCCGACGAAGCGGATGTGGTTGCTGCCGAAACTGGTCTGGGGCTTGGTTTGGCCGTAGTCGAGGGTCGGGCGGATGCGGATGCGGATGCGCGGATGACCGCTGATCGGCTCGATCCGGCGCACCAGCATGGGTGGGCGATAAATTCGCCCGAACTGTCGGTAACGGGGGGCGAAGTCGATGATCTTCAGCTCCGCCCCGTCCTTGGTGCGCAGGATGGTTTCGAGCACGGCGGTGTTGCGCGCATAGGTCTGGCGCGAGGATGCGAAATCCTCGACGACCACGTCCATGAAGCCCGCCTGAGGATCGTCGCCATTGAGCAGGGCGTTGAACACCGGGTCGCCGTCCAGCCGGGGAAAGCCGAACCACACATGCCGCGCGTTCTGGTCGATCAGGCTGGCGACGGCGCAGTTTCCGATGGGAGCGAGATCGAGGTGGGACATGAGGGTCCTAGACGTTTCGTTTGGAGCGCGCGGAAAACCGCTTCGCATTTTTCATCGTTCCGCTCTAGCGGGGAGGTTTGGACGCGAAGGACTCGAGCCAGCGCCGCACCTTGGCCGGCTCGCCGTCAAAGGCCTCTTTGACGTTCAGGCCCAGGCCGCCCATCGCCTTGGCCGCCCTGAAGCCGTCCTCGTCGGTTACGTCATCGCCGATGAAGACCGGCGTCCGGCCGGCAAATGGGGACAACGGCATCAGGCTGTTCACCGCGAGGGCCTTGGTCAGGCCGCGATGGCGGATCTCGAAGGCCATGCGGGCCGGCAGGACCTCGAAGTTCACCGGATCGCGAGCGACCGCCGCCGTGACCAGATCGCGGACCTCGGCTTCGCGCTCGGGCGCGAGCCGGAAATGCACGGCGACGCCATGGGTTTTTTCTTCGACCAGCACGCCCGCCCATTCCCGCGTCGCCATGCGCAGTTCGAGTCGCCAGGGCGCCGGGACGACGCGATCTGCGCCGGCCACCGCGATCGCGCCGTTCGGGAAACGGACCATAGCGCCATGCTCGGCCAGGCAGGGGGGCCGGAGCGGCGCCATCAGATGATCGATCTCGGCCAGGGTGCGCCCGCTGGCCAAGGCCAGGGCGCCGCCCAGCCAGCGGCTGGCGCGCGTCAGGGTCTTCGTCAGGCCGCCCGGAACCCGGACCGCGTCGGGGCGCGGCGCGATCTCGAGCAAGGTCCCATCGATATCGAGGAATAGCGCCCAGTCCCGGCGTGGAGCGATCATCAAGGAACCGATCGAGGTCGTTTCAGGGCAGGACGGCATCAGCGATCATGATGGCCAATTGAGGTCAAGTCGGGCGTCAGGATCGCAGGCTCATCGGCGGGGCGATGTCCTCCAGCGAGCGCCGCTCGGACGAAAGGCCTAAGAACAGTTCGACCGTCGCCGCCAGCAGCATCAGCGCGCCGCCGAGCCCATAGCCCCAGAGGATGTCGTCGCGTGATCCGGTGTCGATCAGCGCGCCGAACACGGCTGGTCCGGCCACGCCGCCGATAGCCGTCCCAAACGCGTAGAAGACCGCGATGGTCAGGGCGCGCGCCTCCAGCGGAAAACTCTCGCCGACCGTGAGATAGGCCGCGCTGGCGCCGGCCGAGGCGAAGAAGAAGATCACGCTCCAGGCGGCGGTCTGTTCGGCGGCGTTGAAGACGCCGTTCCTGAAAAGGACGCCCACGACGATGACCAGGGCGCCGGAGACCGCATAGGTCAGGGTGATCATCACCTTGCGGCCGATCGTGTCGAACAGCGGCCCGAGCAGCAGCGGGCCCAGGAAATTGCCGACGGCGAACGGCAGGATGAACCAGCCGACCGCGTTTTCCGCCACGTGATAGTAGCGGGTCAGGATCAGGGCGTAGGTGAAGAAGATCGCATTGTAGCAGAAGGCCTGGGTCGCCATCAGGGTCAGGCCGAGCGCGAAGCGCTTCGGATACTGGACCAGCAGCATCCGGGCGACCACCGCCAGGGTCAGCTTGTGGATCGCGGCCAGACGCAGCTTGGGCGGCGGCTCGGACGGCGACGGGCGATGCGCCCCGGATTCGATGCCGTCCACCACCTGCTCGGCCTCGGCGACGCGGCCGTGGGTCATCAGCCAGCGCGGGCTTTCCGGCACGAACCGGCGCAGGAACAGGATGACCAGGCCGAACAGGCCGCCGGTGATGAAGGCGAACCGCCAGCCGATGTTCGGCGAAAACAGATGCGGATCCAGGACCACGATCGCGCCGGCCGCGCCGATCGCGCCGCCGATCCACCAACTGCCGTTGATCGCCAGGTCCGCGCGGCCGCGGAACCGGGCGGGGATGAATTCCTGGACCGCCGAATTGATCGCGGCGTATTCGCCGCCAATGCCGGCGCCGGTCAAAAACCGGAACAGGGCGAAGGACCAGAAATTCCAGGCCAGGCCCGTGGCCAAGGTCGCGGCGATATAGACGCCGAGGGTGACGGCGAACAGCGGCTTGCGGCCGAACCGGTCCGTCAGGGCGCCGAAGAACAGCGCGCCGACCACCGCGCCGGCCAGATAGGCGCTGGCGGTCAGGCCGATGGCCGCGCCGGAAAGCCCGAGCGAGGCGCGGTCGGAAATCGCGCCGGAAAGCGAGCCGACCATGGTCACTTCCAGCCCGTCGAGAATCCAGGTCCCGCCCAGCGCACCCATCACCAGGACATGGAAACCGAGCCACGGCAGCCGGTCGAGCCTGGCCGGCGCATCGGTCTCGATCACATCGCCGCTCAAGGGGGTATGGGCCTGCAATATCCCCTCTCCGCCGGGCCCATCCGGCCCGGCCTTCGCCGATCCTCCTTCAAAGCCTGGGCCGCCGCCCTGGTTCCGCGTGGGCTCAGAGAACGAGGATCAGAATGGGCAGCGCCGCGCCGAGGATCAGCAGCGTCCAGACCACGGCCTTGCGACGGCTGAGGGTGATGGCCATCCAGACGCCCAGGACGGTCGAGACGATCAGGCCGATGGCGACGGTGAGGAACAGCCACTTCAGCGCCCAGGCGCGGGGCGGCGTCGCCGGCGGGTGGTCGTGGTCGTCGTCGTCGGCCGGGGCCGCCTTGGCGCCGTGCGCCGATGGCGGCGGCCCGTCGTGATGGTCGGACTCGGCGGCGAACGCCTGGTCCTTGTGCAGCGCGCCCAGCTTCTCGAACAGCACGGGCGGCTTATAGTCCCCGTGCGCCTCGTGGAGGCTGAACAGTTGCAGCGCGCCGGTGGCCGCGAAGAACAGCACGCTGGGCGCGATGAAGGCGCCGATATAGGTGTGGATCTGCCGCAGGCCCGCGGCTTTGAGCGCCATCTGCCCGCCTGGTTTTCCGCCCGCTCGCGGCGCCGCGCGTCTCGCCATGCCAATCCCCGACTCGTTGTCAGCCGTCTCTAGACGAAGAGCCACGCCGACCGGAAGCGCGGGTTGGGCGCCGGTGTGTGGCAAGATGGCCGGTCGTCGAAATCCAAGCCGACGATGTCCTCGCCCAGGCGTTCATGTGGCCCAGGGTGCGGCGGCGAACCGCTCGGCCAGATAGTCCAGAAGCACGCTGACCCGCGCCGGGCGCAGGGCGCCGGGTGGCGTGACCAGATTGATCGCCGCCGGCGCCGGTTCCCAGTCGGGCAGCACCTGCTCCAGCCGGCCCTCGGCGACATCGCGCCAGACCATGAAGTCCGGGAGGAGGACCACGCCGCGCCCGGCCAGGGCCGCGGGCAGCAGGGCGTCGCCATTGTTGGCGCGCAAATGTCCGCGCACCGGGACCTGGTAGTCGCCCAGCGTCTGGTGCCGGAAGCGCCAAGTCTCTGGCGAGGGCGTGTTGGTGTAGATCAGGGCTTGGTGGCTAGCCAACTCCCGCGGATGGGCCGGTCGGCCGGTCCGGTCCAGATAGGCCGGGGCGGCCACCAGGGGCCGGCGCACCGCGCAGAGCCGGCGCGCGCGCAGCGAGGAATCGGCCAGCACCGCGATCCTCAGCGCGACGTCGTAACCCTCGGCCACCAGGTCGACCTGGGCGTCGCTGAGATTGAGGTCGAGGCTGACATCCGGATAGCGCTCCAGGAAGGCGGGCAGCACGGGCGCCAGGTGGGCGATTCCAAAGGACATGGGCGCGGCCAGGCGGACCAGGCCGCGCGGCGCGATCGCCTGGGCCTGGGCCTCCGCCTCCGCGGCCTCGCCCTCGGCCAGGATTCGCCCCGCGCGGTCCAGCACTCCGCGTCCGGTCTCGGTCAAGGACAGGCGCCGCGAGGTCCGGTGCAGCAGCGGCGCGCCCAACCGGCGCTCGAGCCGCGTCACCGCCTTGGAGACGGTCGGATTGGACAGGCGCAGCGCCTCGGCGGCGCCAGCGAAAGAGCCGGTCTCGACCACCTTGGCGAAGATGGCCCAGGCTTCCAGGTCGGGCAGGTCATTCATGTAAGTTATAGAAACACTGGTTTTCGATCGTTGCAATTTTCTTATGGGCGAGCCGGGTCTATTTCAACGTTCGGCCCGGGACAAGCGACCCGGACGAGGAGCATTCACATGATCGAGGTTCGACCCTTCGAAAGCTTGGGCGGCGCCAATCACGGTTGGCTCGACGCCAAGCATCATTTTTCCTTCGCCGGCTACCACGAGCCGGCTCGGATGCACTGGGGATCGCTGCGCGTCTGGAACGACGACACGATAGCGCCCCACTCCGGCTTTCCGACCCATCCCCACGCCGACATGGAAATCATCACCTATGTCCGCGAGGGCGCCATCACCCACAAGGACAGCCTGGGCAATGTCGGCCGCACCGAGGCCGGCGACGTCCAGGTGATGTCGGCGGGCACGGGCGTGACGCACAGCGAATATAATCTGGAAGACACGCCGACCACGCTGTTCCAGATCTGGATCCTGCCCGATCGCCACGGCCAACCGCCGTCCTGGGGCGCGCGGCCTTTCCCGAAGTCCGACCGTTCCGGCCGCTTCGTGACCCTGGCTTCCGGCTTCGACAGTGATGTCGACGCCCTGCCGATTCGCACCGACGCGCGGGTCGTGGGCGCCACGCTGAAGGCCGGCGAGACCGCCGAATACCCGCTCGGCGTCGAACGGCACGGCTATATGGCGCCGGCGGCGGGCGCAATCGAGGTCAACGGCGTCCGGCTCAATGCCCGCGACGGCGCGGCGATCCGCCAGGTCGAGACGCTGAGGGTCACAGCCCTGGAAGACGCCGAAATCGTCCTGGTCGACGCGGCCTGACCGGCCGCGCGATATCATCACCGCTTTCACCCAAGGAGAGTTCCATGAGCAAGGTCCTGGTTCTGTACTATTCCACCTACGGTCATATCGAGCAGATGGCCGAGGCCGTGGCCGCTGGCGCGCGGGAGACCGGCGCCATGGTCGATATCAAGCGCGTGCCCGAGACCGCGCCGGAAAGCGTGGCCAAGGCCGCGCACTTCAAGCTGGATCAGGGCGCGCCCGTCGCCAGCGTCGCCGATCTGGAACAGTATGATGCGATCATCATAGGGTCCCCGACCCGGTTCGGCCGGATGGCCTCGCAAATGGCCGCCTTCCTCGACCAGGCCGGCGGCCTCTGGGCGCGGGGCGTGCTGAACGGCAAGGTCGGTTCGGCCTTCACCTCGACGGCCAGCCAGCATGGCGGTCAGGAGGTCACGCTGTTCTCCACTATCACCAACCTGATGCATTTCGGCATGGTGATCGTGGGGCTGCCCTATAGCTTCACGGGGCTGGCCAAGCTGGACGAGGTCACCGGCGGCACGCCCTATGGCGCCACCACCATCGCGGCGGGCGACGGCAGCCGCCAGCCCACCGAGAACGAGTTGGAAGGCGCCCGCTTCCAAGGCCGGCACGTGGCCGAGATCGCCAACAAGCTGTTCGCTTGATCGACGGAGGTCATCGAAGGAAGGGCGCTTAAATCACGCGGGCGAAAAACCGGTTCCTCATTTCGGCCCAACCGCTAAGCTCCGGCTTCGGGATCCGAGCCTGACTTTTCATGAAGGCAGCCAAGCGCTCTGGAGGCGGCATGGCGGCGCCGGACGCGCCGGCGCCCAAACACGCCGGCGTTCAGGCGCGCGCCATGAGGCTCCACGCCTTGCCGGCCCGAGCCTGGGCGCCGCCGACCCGGCTGTCCGGGCTGGCCTTCGCCGCGAAAGCCGCCGTGCTGCGCGCGCGCCGGGCGATGCTGGACATGGTGAAGGGACCGTCCCGCCTGGTTCGCGGCGAGGCGAGCGGTTTCGCGGTTCCAGCCGGCGTCTCGGTCACGCCGCTGTGGTCCGATCCGGCCCTGGCCGAGCGGACGCAGCAACAGGGCAAGGTTCAGAACCTGCGCGTCGCCGCCCGCGCCCTGGACGGACTGATCCTGCCCGCCGGCGCGGTGTTCAGCTTCTGGCGGCAAGTCGGGCCGCCGATTCGCGCCCGAGGCTTCGCACGGGGCCGGATGCTGCGGGAGGGGTGCATGGTCTCGGCGGTCGGGGGCGGGCTCTGCCAGCTTTCCAACGCCCTCCATGAGGCGGCGCTGCGCGCCGGGTGCCGGATCGTCGAACGGCATCCCCATTCGCGCATCGTGCCCGGCTCCGTCGCCGCGAGCGGCCGAGACGCCACGGTGGCATGGAACTATGTCGATCTGCGCTTCGCCGCCGACCGGGACCTGCGCCTGTCGGTGCGCCTGGATCGTGGACAGCTCGCCGTCCTGCTGTCGGCGCGCGTCGAAGCGGCCGCGCCGCGCGTGATCGACGTCGAAGATCAGTCCGCCGGGTCACCGGGGCCGGCCGCGCGGGACTGCGGGTCCTGTGACGAGACCGACTGCTTCCTGCATCGGCCGGCGGATTTCGCGGCCGGGTCTGAAGCGGGTCCGCGGGTTTTCCTAGTCGACGAGGCGTGGCCGGAGTTCCGCGCCTATGTCAAGGATCTACGACAGGACGGGGATCGCCTGGGGCGGCCGCTCGATGGAGCCAAGCTCGGCGTGCTACGATACGCCTGGGGCGGCGAAGGCTTCGAACGCGTCGACGAGGCCCCGGCGGCGGCGCTGCGCCGGGCTTTGGTGCTGCGCTTGGCCGGCCGCCAACAAGGACCGGCGCGGCGGCGCGCCGAGCTGGAGGCGGTCGGCTGGCTGGCGGAGCGTCTTGGCCGGCGGCTTACCCCGGATGTCGCCTCGGTCGTGGTCGCCCAGTCCTACCTGCCGCATCTCTGGCGTACTGGCCGATTGGGCGGACGCGAGGTGACGGTCCTGATGAGCCGCCTGCCCATGGCCGCGCTCCACGCGCGTCTGGACGCAGCCGCGATCCTGCATCCCGATCGCGCGAGCCTCGCGGATTTCCGCGCGCCGACCGGCCTGGTCGAGGCCGAGACGGAGGCTCTGGCGCGGGCCGACGGGATTGTCACGCCCCACGCCGAGATCGCCGCCCTGTTCCCCGGCCGATCGATCAAGCTCGCCTGGGATTCGCCGCCGGCGGGGCCGCGCCGAACGGGCCCGGTCCGGCGGATCGGCTTTCCGGGGCCGACCGCGGCGCGCAAGGGCGCCTTCGCCGTTCGCGAGGCGGCGATCGCGCTGGATCTGGAAGTCGTGGCCCTGGGCCGCGACTTGGAAGGCGGGGATTTCTGGCGCGGGGCGCGCATCCTGGCGCCGTCGGGCCTGGAGCCGGTCGACGCCGTGGTCCAGCCCGCCCTGGTGGAGGATCAGCCGCGCGCCCTGCTGGCCGCCCTGGCCGCGGGCGTTCCGGTGATCGCCAGCACGGCCTGCGGCCTCGATCCCCGGCCGGGCCTGACCCTGGTTCCGCCGGACGACGCCAACGCGCTGATCGCCGCGCTCCGGTCCCTGGGCGCGGCGTGACGCGAAGGGGCGCTTGGCTCGACCGCCTCCCCGCCGGGGAAGCGGTCGCGAAGCGACGGAGGAGGATTTCGAGGTTGGCGCCGCTTTTCCAGATGTGCAATTCCGGTAGCCCATTGACGACGACGCTTGGCTTCAGCCTAGCTTGGCGGCGAAACCAGACCGGAGAAACCCACCTATGAAAACCCGCATCACCGAACTGTTCGGCATCGAGCATCCGATCATCCAGGGCGGCATGCATTTCGTCGGCCTGGCCGAACTGGCTTCGGCGGTGTCCAACGCCGGCGGGCTGGGGATCATCACCGGCCTGACCCAGAACACCCCGCAAAAGCTGGCCAACGAGATCGCGCGCTGCCGGGAGATGACCGACAAGCCGTTCGGGGTGAACCTGACCTTCCTGCCCTCGGTCAATCCGCCGGACTATCCGGGCTATGTGAAGGCGATCATCGACGGCGGGGTGAAGATCGTCGAGACCGCCGGCAACAACCCCCAGAAATATATGCCCGCCTTGAAGGAGGCCGGGATCAAGGTGATCCACAAATGCACCTCGGTGCGCCACTCGCTGAAGGCCGAGGCGGTCGGTTGCGACGCCATCAGCGTCGACGGGTTCGAGTGCGGCGGCCACCCGGGCGAGGACGACGTGCCCAATTTCATCCTGCTGCCGCGCGCCGCCGAGGAGCTGAAGATACCGTTCGTGGCCTCCGGCGGCATGGCCGACGCGCGCTCGCTGGTGGCGGCCATGGCCCTGGGCGCCGAGGGCATGAACATGGGCACCCGGTTCATGGCCACCCAGGAAGCGCCGATCCATGAGAACGTGAAACAGGCGCTGCTCGCGGCGTCCGAACTGGACACGCGCCTGATCATGCGGCCGCTGCGCAATACCGAGCGGGTGCTGCTCAATGAAGGGGTCGAGCGGTTGCTGGAAAAGGAAAAGTCGCTGGGCGCGGCGATCAAGTTCGAGGACATCGTCCCCGAGGTGGCGGGGGTCTATCCGAAGGTCATGGTCGAAGGCCGGATGGACGCGGGCGCCTGGTCCTGCGGCATGGTCGCCGGCCTGATCCGCGATATCCCGACCTGCAAGGCATTGATCGATGGCATCATGAGCGAGGCCGACGCGATCATCCGCGGCCGGTTGGAAAAGATGCTGGCGGCCTGAGCCGGTCGCGGGAACGGCGCGTGTCGAAGCCCGCGCGCTAGCTGCTCCGCCTTCGGGAGAGCTGTCGCGAACTGGCGGAAGGGGCTGTCTTGCCGCGTCACAGCGGCGACGACGCCCCTCCGCCAGTTCGTGGCGCGCGCCGATGGTGGAGGACCTGGGGATTGCGTCCTTCGTCCTGTCCCCTCGCCGGACCTAGCCCCGTGGCCTGGCCGGCGATAGGAAGTGGCGGGTGCGAAGGCGAGTTGGATGATCGAATGTGACGTCTGCGTCGTGGGCGCGGGAATCGCCGGGGCCTCGGTCGCCGGCCGGCTGGCGGGCGAGCGCTCGGTGGTGCTGATCGAGCGGGAGGCGCATCCGGGGATGCACACCACCGGCCGGTCGGTGGCGATCTTCACCGAGACCCTGATCGGCGCCCAGGTGCAGCCGCTGACCCGGGCCAGCCGCGCCTTTTTCGAGGCGCCGCCGGCGGGCTTTTCGGATCAGCCGCTGATCCGGCGGCGCGACGTGGTCCAGTTCGGTCGCGTCGATCAGTTCGAAGCCCTGCGCCAATTGCAGCGGGACCTGCGATCCCATGGCGGCGACGGGCGCTGGATGGAGCGGGACGAGATTCTGAGCCGGCTGCCGATCCTGCGGCCCGAGAACGCCGCCGGTGCGGTGCTGGACGAGGACGCCTTCGACATGGATGTCGACGCGCTGCACCAGGGCTGGCTGCGCCGCCTGCGCGCCGCGGGCGGAACGCTGCTGGTCTCCGCCGAACTCAAGGCCGCCGATTGGAACGGCGCGCGATGGCGGATCCAGGCGGGCGAGGCCGAAATCTCGGCGGCGGTGCTGGTCGATGCGGCCGGCGCCTGGGGCGATGAGGCCGCGCGTGTGGCCGGGGTGAGGCCGCTGGGCCTGGAGCCCAGGCGGCGCACCATCGCGGTGATGGCGGCCGAAAGCCATGCGGTCGATTCCTGGCCGATGGGCGTCGACGCCGACAATGCGCTCTATTTCAAGCCGGACGCCGGGCGGCTGCTGGTCTCGGCCATGGACCAGACGCCCTCGCCGCCCTGCGACGCCTGGGCCGACGATCTGGACGTCGCCGAGGCGCTGCACCGGTTCGAACAGGCGGTGACCCTCCCGCTGCGCCGGCCGCTGCGCACCTGGGCGGGACTCAGGACCTTCGCCCCCGACAGTCAACCGGTCGCGGGCTACGACCCGGAGCACCCGGGCTTCTTCTGGCTGGTCGGCCAGGGGGGCGCGGGCATCCAGACCTGCCCGGCCTTGTCCGAGACGGCCGCGGCCCTGATCCTGCGCCAGCCGGTACCGGGTCATCACGCGGCGTTCGGGGTCTCCGAACAGGGCTTGAGTCCGGCCCGGTTCTGGTAGGCCGAACCGGAACGGGTCCACCGGGGCTCATCCCTCCGTCGCCAGTGGTTGGGCGAGTCGAAATGAGCGCCGCAATGTTCGCCCATCGAAAGAGCGCACCAGGCCCGACCAGGCCCATCAGCATCGAAATTCGAAACGGCGGTCTTGGAAAACGTCGGAGAGTTCTTGCCCACTTCGGGCGGAAGGCTGATCACGGGGGTCGATTCGTCGAGCGGCTGGGTGAGGTCGACGACCTTGACGCCGCCCCGGCCGATCAGTCCGACGAGGATGGACAGGCTCTCGGCGGCGGTTGGCCTTGGACGAGGGAATGAGGGGGCGATTACATGATTAGTCGAGTAATGATTCGGTTCGCGGGGTGGTGGTGAACGCGCCTGCTTCCGAGACCAAAACCGTGGCGCGGCGCCGCGCCGATCCGGCCGATCCAAGCTTCGAATTGGATTATTCGCCCTTCTATTGGCTCTCACGGGTCAGCGGGCGCTATGTGCTGGCCATGGGCGCGACGCTCAGGCGGGTGCGGATGGACGTTCCGCGTTGGCGCGTGCTGATGATCCTGCATGAGCACGATCCGGCCAGTGTCAGCATGATCGCGGAACTGGCGGTGATCAAGCTCTCGACCATGACCCGGATCGTTCAGCGGATGCAGGTCGAGGGGCTGGTTTCGTGCAGTCCCAGGCCCAGCGACGCCCGGGTGACCGAGGTGCGCCTGACCCCGTCCGGCTCCGCGGCGATGGAGCAGGTGCGCGGCCAGGCCAGCCTTATCTTCCGCCACGCCTTCCACGACATCTCGGACAAGGAGATGCTGGCCTTCATCGATGTGCTACAGCGCCTGTTCGAGAACCTGGAGAGTCCGCCGGCGTGATGAAAGAACCCTTCCCGTTGGCGGGGGGGAAGGGTTCCAGATGCGTTGCCTCTGGCGCTTGCCTTGGCTAGTGGACTCCTGAATTCCAGGGAGCGTTACGCATGGCCGAGATGATCAAGCTGAAATCCACCGCCGCCGACGGGTTTGAATTCGGCGCCTATCGCGCCGAGCCGCAAGGCCGACGCCGGGGCGGCGTGATCGTGATCCAGGAAATCTTCGGCATCGACCAATATGTCCGCGCCGACGTCGAGCGCTGGGCCGGGCTCGGCTTCGAGGCGATCGCGCCTTCGATGTACGACCGGGTCAAGCCCGGCCTGGATGTCGGCCACGACGACGCCGGAATGGCCGAGGCCTTCGCCGCCATGCGGGCAGCCAAGCCGGACGACGCCCTGGCCGATCTGGCGGCCTGCGTCGCCTTCCTGAAACCCAAGGGGCCGGTGTTCGTGGTCGGCTATTGCTATGGCGGCGCCATGACCTGGCAGGCCGCCGGCCGGCTGGAGGGTATCGCCGCGGCGTCGAGCTACTATGGCGGCGGGGTGGCCGGCGCGGCGGACCTGACGCCCAAATGCCCGACCATTTGCCATTTCGGCCGCAAGGACGGCCACATCCCG
This sequence comes from Caulobacteraceae bacterium, assembly GCA_036272715.1. Taxonomy (GTDB): domain Bacteria; phylum Pseudomonadota; class Alphaproteobacteria; order Caulobacterales; family Caulobacteraceae; genus Poindextera. The sequence continues at coordinate 19,742 of DATAYD010000001.1, forward strand.
GCCGACGAAGTCAAGGCGACCATCAACGCCGCCCAGCCGAACGTGTCTGTCTACATCTACGAGAACTCCGGCCACGGTTTCAACAATGACGGCCGCCCTGATTCCGACGCCGACGACGCAGCCTTGGCCCGGAAGAGGACCCTGGAACTGTTCGAGCGGAACGGCGCGCTGTGAGCGGGCGCGGCGCCAGGATTCAACTGGTCAGCGCCTTCGACGGCTTCACGCTGGACGCCTATCGTGTCGCCCCGACCGATGCGCGTCAGGGCGGGGTGGTGTTGATCCAGGAGATCTTCGGGGTCACCGATCACATCAGGGAACTCTGCGACAGCTTCGCGGACGGCGGCTATGAGGTGATCGCGCCATCGTTCTATGACCGTCAGGAGCGCGGCTTCGCCGCCGGCTACGACGCCGAGGCCGTGGCCAAGGGCGTGCCCTATTCCCAGGCCGCGGCCTGGGACGCGGTCGCCGGCGACCTCCAGGCCGCCATCGCGGCCCTGGAGCCGCCCGTACACGTCACCGGCTTCTGCTGGGGCGGGACAGCGACCTGGCTGGCCGCGTGCCGGTGCGAGGGCCTCGCCTCGGCCTCCAGCTTCTATGGCCGGCGTATCCCCGAACTGCTGGACGAGACGCCGAAATGCCCGACCATCCTGCATTTCGGCAAGACCGACCCGACCATCCCGCCCGAGGTGGTGGAGACGATCCAAGCCGCCCATCCGGACGTGCCGGTTTATCTCTATGAGGCCGGCCACGGCTTCGTCTCCGACCGCCGGGCCGACCATGACCCGGACAGCGCGCGCCTGGCGAGGCTTCGGACACTGCAGCTATTCCAGAGGGCCAGCGGCGTTCGCGAAGGAAACTGACGGCCAAACGCCGGCGGCTCAGTGCCCCGAAAAGCCGATCAGGGTCGACACCGGAACGCCCATGGCGGCCAGTTTGGCGGCCCCGCCCAGGTCAGGCAGGTCGACGACGAAGGCCGCGCCGATCACCTCCGCGCCGCCGCGCCGCAACAGCTCCACCGCGGCGATCGCGGTGCCGCCCGTGGCGATCAGGTCGTCGACCAGCATCACCGTCTCACCGGGCCGGAACGCGTCCTGATGCATCTCGATGGTGTCGACGCCATATTCCAGGGCATAGTCGACCGCGATGGTCTGGTGCGGGAGCTTGCCCTTTTTGCGCAACGGCACGAAACCCGCCGACAGTTGATGCGCCACCGCACCGCCCAGGATGAAGCCCCGCGCCTCGATCCCCGCCACCTTGTCCACCTTGCGCCCGGCGAAGGGCTGGACCAGTTCGTCCACGGTGCGGCGGAAAGCGCGCGCATCGCCCAGAAGCGTGGTGATGTCGCGGAACATGATCCCGGTCTTCGGGTAGTCGGGAATCGTGCGGATGGCGTCGATCAGGTTCATAGGGTCTCCTTCCCGCGCCTTATCGCCGAAGCCGCGAGGCTTGGCTACGCCAGGACCGGGCCGGAAAGGCTCATGAGCGCCGCGCGCTCGTCGCTCGCCCTGGCAAGCCTCGTTTTCATGCTTTCAGCGGCGCGCGCCGAGGCCGGGCGGAGCGTCTGTTGGGTCCAGAACGGCGTGCTGCTGGTCCCGGCTGTGGCGGCGGGGGTCAATGGCGTCTTCATCCTGGACACGGGCGCGGCGCACAGCCAGTTGGACGCGACCCAGGCCAGCGAGGTCGATATCGGCGATGCGGCGACAATGGCCGACATCCATGTGGCCGGCCGGACTTTCCCCGCCGTCCCCATGCGGGTCATCGCGCTGGACGATCGCACCCGGGCTTTTCCGACGCCTATCGCCGGCGTGCTGGGCGCCGACATCCTGGTCGGCCAGGTGCTGGAGGTGCGCATGTCGCCCTGTCGGCTGAACCTGTCGCCATCGCGCCCCGGCTCCAGGCGCGGCCTGCCGATCGAGATCAGGGGCGGGGTTCCGTTTGTTCGAGCCGCGGCTTCGGATGGAACGATCAGTGTGGCCGGCGCCTTCCGCATCGACACCGGATCACCGGCGCCGGCCATGCTCGCCGGCGGATCCGTCACCACGCCGAACAACCGCCTGCGGGCCTTGTCATTCGGCGATCGGCTGTTCGAGAACCTCGCCGCGATCAAGCGCCCGGAGGACGCCGACGGGGCGGGCGCGATCGGCGAGCCGATCTGGTCCCGGTTCGACCTGCGACTGGACTTCTGCCGGCGGATCCTGGCCCTGGAGCCGGTTTCCCCGCGTCCAGGACCGAAAGGTCGTTCGCCGCCCTAATGCTCGATGTTGCGCCAGATGGTGCGGTAGCTGGCATAGACAACCCCGGCGAAGATCAGGAGGTAGATCAGCACCGAAAAGCCCATCTTCTTCCGCTCTTCCTGATGCGGCTCGGCGGCCCAGGCCAGGAAGGCGACCACGTCCTTGGCTTCCTGGTCGGTCGTGGCGTGCACGCCGTCATCGAAGGTGACGCGGTTGGGGGTCAGTTGAAAGGGCATGCCGATCAGGCCGCCCGGCGGGACCTTGTCGGCGGCGCCGGTCCACATGCCGCTGACATCGCCGGGATAGTAGGGATTGTAATACTTGCCCGGCGCCACCTTGAGGCCCGCGGGCGGCGGTGCATAGCCGGTCAGGATCGAATAGACATAACGCGGTCCTTCTTCGCGCGCCTTGATCATCAGCGACAGGTCCGGGGGCGCCTTGCCGCCGTTGGACGCCGCCGCGGCGGCGTCGTTCGGGTAGGGCGAAACGAAGGTGTCGGCGGCGATCGCCGGACGCTTGACCACGTCGCCCGTGTCGGAGTCGATGTCCGGAACCTGGAAGTCCTTCACCAGGGTTTTGACGTACGGATTATCGTTCGGATTCGGATATTTGGGATCGAAAAACGGCCCGCCCGGCTGGCCCAGGTTGCGGTACGCCATCAGCTTCATCGAATGGCAGGATGAGCAGACGTCGTGATAGACCTTGTAGCCGCGTTGTAGCTGCTCCTGGTCGAAGCGCCCGAACGGCCCTTCGAAACTCCAGTGCATGTCCTTGAGCTCGGCCTGTGAGGTCTTGGCCTGGGCGGGCTGAAGCCCGGCGAAGCCCAATACCGCCGCGATAACGAGCGCTTTGCGCAGCATCAGGCTCAACCCCTCTTTTCAGGCGACGCGGCCGCGGCGGCGGGCGCCGAGGCGGAATGGGACAGCACCGGCGTGGAGATCGACTCCGGCACTGGCGAGGGCTGTTCGAACAGGCCCAACAACGGCGTGATGATCAGGAAATAGGCGAAGTAGTAGAGGCCGAAGACGCGAGCCACCCAGGTGTAACTGAACAGATCGGAGTCGAAGAGGTTGAAGCCCGCGAGGCTCGGCAGCCAGACGTCGTCCGGTTCGTGACCGCCGCAGACGCCGAGGATCAGGCAGGCGACGACGAAGCCGAGGAAATAGAGCTTCGCCTGGGGCCGGTAGCGCATCGAACGCACCTTGGAGGTGTCGAGCCACGGCAGGATGAACAGCATGCCGATGCTGCCGAACATGGCGATGACGCCGCCGAGCTTGTTCGGCACCGCGCGAAGCAGGGCGTAGAACGGCAGGAAGTACCATTCGGGCACGATATGCGCGGGCGTCACCAGCGGATTGGCCGGGGTGTAGTTGTCCGGATGGCCCAGGCCGTCCGGGTTGAAGAACACGAAGGTGGCGAACAGGATCACGAACAGCACGATCGCGAAGCCATCCTTGACCGTGTAGTAGGGATGGAACGGCACCGTGTCGGCCTTGCTCTTCACGTTCACGCCGAGCGGGTTGTTGTTCCCCGGCACGTGCAGCGCCCAGATGTGCAGCACCACCACGCCCGCGATCACGAACGGCAACAGATAGTGCAGCGAGAAGAAACGGTTCAGGGTCGGGTCGCCCACGGCGAAGCCACCCCAGAGCCAGGTGGTGATCGCCGGGCCGATGACCGGCAGCGATCCGACGATGTTGGTGATGACGGTGGCGCCCCAGAAGCTCATCTGGCCCCAAGGCAGCACATAGCCCATGAAGGCCGTGGCCATCATCAACAGGAAGATCACGCAGCCGAGCAGCCAGATCATCTCACGCGGGGCCTTGTAGGACCCGTAGTAGAGACCGCGGAACATGTGGACGTAGACCGCCAGGAAGAACATCGACGCGCCGTTGGCGTGGACGTAGCGGATCAGCCACCCGTAGTTCACGTCGCGCATGATGCGCTCGACGCTGTTGAACGCCGCGTTGGTGGTCGAGCTGAACGCCGGCACATAGTGCATGGCCAGCACGACGCCGGTGATGATCTGGATCATCAGGCAGATCGATAGGATCCCCCCGAAGGTCCACCAGTAATTCAGG
>DATAYD010000002.1:0-10614 GCA_036272715.1 Caulobacteraceae bacterium
AGGCCGCGGGGGTCGATCACCGCGCCGGACAGGATGTGGGCGCCGACCTCCGATCCCTTCTCCAGCACCGCGACGGAGACGTCGCCGCCGCGTTCGGCGGCCAGTTGTTTCAGGCGGATGGCGGCGGCCAGGCCGGCGGGGCCGGCGCCGACGATGACCACGTCATATTCCATCGCCTCGCGTTCGACGTCTTCGCTCATCGCCCCGATCCCCTCTTCAGTCCACGCCCTTGATCCGGCGCCGGTCATTGAATCCTTCGCGGACTTATCCGAATGTGACCCATGCCCGGTCAAGGACAATCCCCAAACGCGCGCTCCAGCGCGGAGGCGCGCGCGCTCGAGAGCTTTTTGGCGTTCTGGGCCGACGCCGGGGTGGATGCGGCGTTCGAGGACGCCCCGGTCGACCGGCTCGCCGAGCGGTCCCGCCCGGCCCGCGCCTCGGCCACCGTCACGCCGATCACCCAGGCGCCGCCCCTGGGAACCCCGGCCGCCGCCGGCCCTGACATCGCCGCCCCGCTGGCCGAAGCGCGGCGGCTCGCGGCCGAAGCCAAGGACCTGACCGAACTCGCCGCCGCCATCGCCGGCTTCGACGGCTGCGGCCTCAAGTTCGAGGGCGCGCGCCAGGCCGTCTTCGCCCGCGGCGCGCCGGACGCGCCGGTGATGGTGATCGGCGAGGCGCCGGGCGCGGAGGAGGACCAGCAGGGCGCGCCCTTCGTCGGCCGGGCCGGCAAGCTGCTGGACAAGATGCTGGCGGCGGCCGGGCTGGAAGGCCGGGTCTTCATCACCAACACGGTCTATTGGCGGCCATCCGGCAACCGCACCCCCTCCCCGGCCGAGCAACTGGCCTGCTCGCCGTTCCTGGAGCGCGCCATCGCCCTGGTGAACCCGCGCTTCCTGCTCCTGGCCGGCGGCGCCTCGGCCAAGGCGCTGCTGCACAGGCCGGAGGGTATATTGAGCCTGCGCGGCCGCTGGTTCGACTGGCGCTCCGCCGACGAGACCCAGTCCGTGCCCGCCATGCCGACCCTGCACCCGGCGTTCCTGCTGCGCCAGCCGGCCGCCAAGAAGCGCGCCTGGGCGGACCTGCTGACCCTGACGGAACGGCTGGACCGGCCGGAAAGGCCGGGGTGAGGCCGGGTGCGTGCTTCGACAGGCTCAGCATGACGAACCTATTGGAATTCCACAATATTCGTCATCCTGAGTAGGCTGCGCGGCGGCCGTGTCGAAGGACGCATTGGTGTTCGGCCATCAACCCCTGTCTATCAAGGCTCGTGCTCCGATCCGCCGTATCCGCGCTCGTCCAACCCGGCGGATCAGGTCCTCATGACTCGCGATCGGCGCGAATTTTTCGACCTGCCGATTACAAATCAGCAGGCCATGAGCCGTCCGTAGCCGCCCGAACGCCGCGCTCTCCCACTGCGCCGCCACCTCGCCCAAACGCGCGGCCGCGCCCGGTTCCGGCAGCGCCAGATCGAACCAGCCGCCTTTATCTGGATAATCCCGCATATGCGCCTGCGCCGCGCGCTCCCATCCAACCTCGGGCCGGCTCCCCGGCGCGAGGATCAGCAGCCACGGCTGCCGCGCCGCCGTGATCGCCGCCGCGAATCCGGTTGTGACGACACCCGCGCCCGCGTCCTCGGCGACCTCCAATGTCTCGTCCGCTGATCCCCCGTCAGCGACGATCACCTCCCGCACGAACCCGTCGATCGCCGCCGGCGCCAGCGCGGCCAGGGTCGCGGTCAGGCGCTGGGCGTCGTTCAGAGTCACGATAACGGCGGAGATCATTCATGCATCAAGCGGGGCGTGGAAATCGAGTCAAGCAATGTTCTTGATTTGTTCTGAAAACATCCCTATCCTCCTCCCATGTCCGCCAACCCCGTCACCGCGCGTGGCCGCGCGTCGCGTTCCAATGCTTCCGGCCGGTTCGAGGCGCTGGCCCGCGATACGGTCGACGATGGCTGGGGTGAGGATCCCCTGCCAGGCCGGGTCGAAACGACGCTGACGCCCGAGAAGGCGCGGGTGATCATCAGCCGCAACGACAGCCCCGACATCGGCTTCGACCGCTCGATCAATCCCTATCGCGGCTGCGAGCACGGCTGCATCTATTGCTTTGCCCGGCCCACCCACGCCTATCTGGGCCTGTCGCCGGGCCTCGATTTCGAAACCAAGCTGTTCTTCAAGCCCGACGCGGCGGCGCTGCTGGAAAAAGAACTCGGCAAGCGCGGCTACCAGGCGGCGCGGATCCAGCTCGGCGCCAATACCGACCCCTACCAGCCAATCGAACGCAAGCTGCAAATCACCCGTCAGATCCTGACGGTGCTGGCCCGCTACAAGCACCCGGTGGCGATCACCACCAAGAACGCCCTGGTCGCCCGCGACATCGACATCCTGGCGCCGATGGCGGCGGAGAAACTGGCCTGCGTCGCGGTTTCGGTGACCAGCCTGGACCGCAAGCTGGCCCGCGCCATGGAGCCCCGCGCCTCGACGCCCGAGCGGCGGATCGAGGCGATCCGGCTGCTGAGCCAGGCGGGGATTCCGGCCCTGGTCGGGTTCGCGCCGGCGATTCCGGGCCTGAACGACCATGAAATGGAGGCGGTGCTGGAGCGCGCGGCCGAGGCCGGCGCGGTCTCGGCCTATTTCACGGTCCTGCGCCTGCCGTTGGAGATCAAGGACCTGTTCAAGGCGTGGCTGGCGGCCGAACAGCCGGACCGCGCCGACCGGGTCATTTCGCTGATGCGCCAGATGCGCGGCGGCAAGGACTACGATCCCGAATGGGGCAAGCGTATGCGCGGCGAAGGGCCGATCGCCGAGATGCTGTCCCAGCGCATGCGCCTGGCCCGCCGCAAGTTCGGCCTGGACATCGACCGCGCCAGCCTGGCGCTGGATGTGACGAAGTTCAGGAAACCGCCGCGGGACAGTCGGCAGTTGGAGCTGTTTTGAGGGGATCGCAATTATTTTCCGTCACCGCCGGGCTTGTCCCGGCGGCCCATAAACACAAGCGATTCAAGTGGAAGTCGGTGCGACCGCGGTCGGGTTCGAGTCCATAGGCTACCGGGACAAGCCCAGTGGCCCATAGACCCAATCCCCGCCGAACGGGCTTCGGCGATCGGCCGGCGCCGCCTGAGTTTATAGGCTGCCGGGACAAGCCCGGCCAAGACGGTTGGATGGTAGTTCCTCACCGGCCTTTGGCCGGCCCCGTGGGGGGGTTCCCTTGTCCGTCACCACCGGGCTTGTCCCGGTGGCCCATAGTCGCGATCGTTCCAGGCGGCCCGGTTCGGGAAGCACGCCCGCTGTTCGAGTCTATGGGTGGCTGGGACAAGCCCGGCGGTGACGAATATTTGCCGGGCCTGCCGCCGAACCGGACAGCCGTGGAGCAAGCCCGGCCATGACGGTTAAAGGGTTAACGGGTCAAGGCGCGCGCGGAGTAGGCGCCGATGGCTCGCTCGGTGAATCCCGCCAGGCGGTTCCGGCCTGGATCGCGGCCGTTCCAGCGTCGAACAGGCTCCGCAGATGGGCCGCGCTGAAGTCCAGCGGGTTGTCGACCGCGTTCGGCGACAGCGCCGCCAGCTTCACCGAGCAGCCGCGCCGGAAGCAGAATTCGAAGGTGGTGGTCACCACCGCGCGGATCGAAGCCTTGTTCGCCGTCTCCATCGCCCGCGCCAGGATCGGCACCGTGGCGCGCGGCGTCTCGGCGAAGGTGTTGTCGAGCTGGCCGTTGACCACGACATAGAGATGGACCTTGAACGGCTCGCTGGGCAGCCGCTTCATCAGGAGCAGGGTCTCCGGCACCGCGAAGAACGCGCCTTCGGCCTGGCCGTCGATATGCATTTCCTCGAACTTCCGGCCGCCGCCGCGCACGTCGATCATGGTCGGCGCATAGACGCCCGGTATGCAGGCCGAGGCGACCAGCACCTTGATGAAGAGCTCGCGCGCCTTCGGCCCGCCGCGCGAGGCGATGGCGCCCATGTCCCAGACCACGAGCTGCTCGGTGTCGAGATCGGTGGTCGCCACCATCAGCCGGCGGCCCTTGGCGTGTTCGGCGGCGACGGCGCTGATCACCCCATCGGTCACATAGGCGCCGACCAGTTGTTCCAGCGGGGCCTTGCTGTAGAGCCCCGGCGTGAACAGGCCGTAGGCGCCGCGCACCTTCAGGACGCTCTGGGCCTGGAGGCCGGTATAGGCCTCGCGCAGCTCCTCGTCGGTCGATGAACCCAGGAAGGCGAACGGCGCCATCAACGCCCCGGTGCTGACCCCGGTGACGATCTGGAACCGCGGACGCCCGCCAGCCTTGGTCCAGCCATACAGCAACCCCGCCCCATAGGCGCCGTTGGCGCCGCCGCCGGACAGGGCCAGGACATTGACCTCGCCACGGCCGTCGGGCCTGACCATCGTGGTGAGCATGGTCGTCAGGGCCGGGTCGTCCTGGGCGTAACGGATATGATCGAAACCCGAGACGGTCGCCAGCGCCTGGTCCTGGGCGGTGAAGGACGTGCGCGGCAGGGTCAGGCAGCCGCTCAGCCCGAGCGCGCAGAGCACCACCGCCAGGACCGGGAGCCGCGCGATCATCGTCGAAACACGCCGACCAGCTCGACATGCGGCGACCACAGGAACTGGTCCACCGGCTTGACCGCCCGCAGCACGAACCCCGCGTCGGTCAGGATGCGGGCGTCGCGGGCGAAGGTCGCGGGGTTGCAAGACACCGCGACGGCCAAGCCGATCCCGGAGCGGGCGATCTCCTGGGATTGTTCCAAGGCGCCGGCGCGGGGCGGGTCGAACACCACCGCGTCCAGCTTCTTCATCTCGATGGCCAGCAGCGGCCGGCGGCCAAGGTCGCGGGCCTCGCTGGTGATGGCTTTCAGGCCCGGCGCGGTTCCCGTCGCCGCCGCCAGCGCCTTGATCGCCGGGACGGAAACATCCGCCGCATGGACCGAAGCCTTGGCGGCCAGCCGGAAGGTGAAGGCGCCGACGCCGCAGAACAGGTCCGCGACCCGCGTCGCCCCGGAAATGGCGTCCACCGCGAAATCGGCCATGGCGGCCTCCGCGCCCGCCACCGCCTGCAGGAACGCGCCCGGCGGCAGGGCGACGTGGGCGGGGCCGAGCCGCACGGTCGGCTGGCGCGCCTGATAGACCATCTCGCCGGCCAGGGTGACGCGGGCGATGTCGGCCGCCGACGCGGCCTCGGCGGCGCGCATGCGGGCGTCCGCGGAAAGCCCGCCGCTGCGACGCTCGACCCCGGTCACATCGACGTCCAGGCCCGACAGGGTCCAGGTGACGTGCAAGGTGGGCGCGGACTTGGGGTGCTCCAGAAATGGGCCGGCCAGGGCGCGCAGGGCCGGCAGCGCCGCCACCAGGTTCGGCTCGGCGATCGTGCAGGCCTCGATATCGACCAGCCGCCAGGACCGCCGCGCCTTGAAGCCCAGCCGCACCCGACCGCCCTCCCGGCGCGCGTGCAGGGCCAGGCGCCGGCGCGCGCCCGGTGGCGCGGCGAACGGGGCCAGGATCTCGGTTTCGATCCGTTCGCGGCCGAGGGCCAGGCGGATCTGCTCGGCTTTCCAGGCGAGATAGGGTTCGGCCGCCCAGTGCTGCGCCGCGCAGCCGCCGCAATCGCCGAAATGCGGGCAGGCCGGCTCTATGCGGTCCGAACTGGCGGTAAGAATTTCCAGAACCTCGCCCCGGTCGCCGTGCACGTCCGCGCGCACCGTCTCGCCGGGCAAGGTCAAGGGGACATAGACGTGGGCGCCCGTGACGCCGTCGCCCGTCACGCCGTCGCCTTGGGCGCCGACGCTTTCGATCTCCAGTTCGTGAACCGAGGTCGGGGCGATCTGACTGTCCGCGGGACGTGTGATGACGAGCGCCTTTTCAACGGAAGCGCCGCCGACTGGCGCGCCAGGGGTTGCATAGGACCCTTGGCCTCCTTTGTGAACGGTTGGCCTCCGTCACGACGTGGGTTTGGCCGCCCAGAGCAGGTATTCTCGCGCGCCCTCGCCGCCCAGGATCGGGCTGTCGGCCGTGGCGCGGACGCGCCAGCCCTGGCCCTCCAGCCAGGCGACCACGGCCCGCAAGGCCCCGGCGCGCACGGCGTCGTCGCGGACCGCGCCGCCCTTGCCGACCCGGTCGGGGCCGACCTCGAACTGCGGCTTGACCAGGGCGACCAGTTCGGCCCCAGGCGCGGCCAGGGCGAGCGGTACGGGCAACACCTTGGCCAGGCCGATGAAGCTGGCGTCGCAGACGACCAGGGACGGCGGCGCGGGGATCAGGGCCGGCGAAAGGTCACGCGCATCGGTTCCGGAAAGATCGACCACGCGCGGGTCGCCGCGCAGGCTCGGATGCAACTGGTCCCGCCCCACGTCCACCGCGAACACCCGCGCCGCGCCGCGCGCCAGGCAGACCTCGGTGAAGCCGCCGGTCGAGGCGCCGACATCGAGCGCCACGGCCCCTTTCACCGCCAAGGGCCAGAGGGCGAGCGCGTGGTCCAGCTTCAGTCCGCCGCGCCCGACCCAAGGGTGCGCGGGCCGCGCGGTGATTTCGGCGTCATCGGCGATCGGCTGGGCCGCGCGCAGCACCGGCGCCCCGTCCGCGACCACCCCGCCAGCCTCGATCGCCGCGCGCGCCTTGGCCCGGCTTTCGAACAGGCCGCGCTCGACCAGAACCACATCGGCGCGGCGGTTGGGCATCGGAGTCTCCATCTAAGCCTCTCCCCCTCGATGGGGGAGAGGTTGGAGTGGGGGTGCGGCCGCCGGCGCTGACGAAAAGACCACGTGAGACGCCTCCCGCGTTCTTCGCCCCAGCCGCGTGCGCTCACCCCCAACCCTGCCCTTCCCCCATCGAGGGGGAAGGGTTCCTAAGGCGTCACCCCTCGATGAACACCTTCTTCAGTTCGTTCTTCATGATCTTGCCATTGGCGTTGCGCGGCAGGGTTTGCGGCCAGAACACGATCTTCACCGGGACCTTGAAGGCCGCCAGGCGCTCGGCGACGAAGGCGCGCAGTTCCTGTTCGGTGGCTTCCGCGCCCGGCTTCAGGGTGACCACCGCGCCCGGCTCCTCGCCCAGGGTGCGATGCGGAATGCCGACCAGGGCCGCGTCCATGATCGCCGGATGGTCATAGAGGACGTTCTCGACCTCAATGCAGTAGATGTTCTCGCCGCCACGGATCAACATGTCCTTGGCCCGGTCGACGATATAGCAGAAGCCCTCCGCATCGAGCCGCGCCAGGTCGCCAGTCTTGATCCAGCCGTCGATAAAGGTCTGGGCGGTGGCCTCTGGTTTGTTCCAATAACCCTTCACCACCTGCGGGCCCTTGCACCACAGTTCGCCGATATCGCCGATCGGCAGTTCGTGGGCGCCGTCGACACTCATGATCTTCAGATCGGTGACCGGCACGGCCGGGCCGCAGCTATCGGGGCGATGCTGATAGTCCTCCGCGCTATGGGTGGTGGCGGTGGCCGAGGTCTCGGTCATGCCCCAGCCATTGGTGGGCTGGGACCTGGGGAAGACCTCGATGATCTTGCGCACCAGTTCCGGCGCCGAGGGCGCGCCGCCATAGGCGACGGATTCCAGCGAGGACAGGTCGTAGTTCTTGCGCTCCGGATGCTCGATCAGTTGCCAGGCGATGGTCGGCACGCCGCCGGCGCTATTGATCCGCTCCCGCTCGATCAGTTGGAAGGCCCGCACCACGTCCCAGCGGTGCATCATGACCAGCTTGGCGCCGGCGGCGAGGCTGGGATTGAGCACGGCGAAACAGCCGGTGCCGTGGAAGAACGGGACGGACAGCAGGGTCGAGCGTTGCGGCGCGTCTGGATCCGGCGCCGGCGGCGCCTCGCCGCGGCGCAGGAAGACCCGCGCCCCGGCGCAGGCGGCGGCCATGATGTTGGAGACGATGTTGCGCTGGGTGGCCAGGGCGCCCTTGGGCTTGCCGGTGGTGCCGGAGGTGTAGAAGATCGTCGCGTCGTCTTCGGGGAGAATTTCGAGTTCGGGCGGCGGCCGGTCCGGCAGGCTGGCCCAGGCGTCGGTCGCGCCGATCACCGACTCCAGTTTCACCATGGCGGGGTGGCTGATCTCTTCGGTGGAGCGGCTGACATAGACCGTTTTCAGGTCCGGGCAGTTCGGCAGGTGCTCGGCCAGACGGGCCAGGCGCTCGGCGTCCATGATGGCCACCTTGGCCCCCGAATCGGTCAGGCCGTATTCCAGCTCGGGCCCGGTCCACCAGGCGTTCAAGGGCGTGACAATCGCGCCCACGGCGCAGCCGGCATAGAACGCCACCGGCCATTCGGGCAGGTTGCGCATGATCAGCGCGACCCGGTCGCCCTTTTCGACGCCTTGGGCCTGGAGTTCGTGCGCGAATACCGAGACGGCGCGGAAGAAGGCCTCGAAGGTGGCGCGCTCCTCCTCATAAACCAGGAACACCTTGTCGCCATGCGCCCGCGCGCCCAAGACCACGTCGCGCAGGCTGGCCGGCGCGTTTTTCCAGACCCGGGTCGGAACGCCGCGAATCTCGATCTCCTCGATCTCCAGCGGCGTTCCCGGCGCGGTCAGCAGGGCATGGGCCTGGGCTATGGACATGGCGGGCCACGCAAGCTTGGCGACGGCGTCGGTCATGGACGACCTCTCCGAAAACTGACGGCGGCTTGAACCGCTCGATTTGTTCGGCAAACGAGCAAGCATAAGGCGGCGGCGGATGCAAACCCGTTGCAACGTCTGTGCAGGCGATTGCCCATGCGACGATTGCGCTGGTGGATTATAGCCAAGCTTGCCGACGACAGCATTTATGGCGAGGTCGGTCTTGAACCACCAAGAGCACCAAGTTCACCAAGAGGCCTCTGGAGCCGTGGATCAATTTGCTCGCGCGGTCGTGGATGCGGGACTGTCGTGCATCGGGCAATGGGACTCGGCTTGCTGGAGTCGGCATATGAACACCGCCTCGCATTGAAGCGTCAAGCTATACTCCCGATCAAATATAAGGGCGCAACATTTGATGCTGGGTATCGCCTCGATATTGTTGTCGAGGACTCGATTGCCATCGAGGTCAAAGCGATCGACAGTTTGACGCGCCACCATGAGGCGCAAATTTTGACCTACCTGAAACTCTCAGGCCATCACCTGGGATTTCTCATGAATTTCAACGTGACCTTATTTAGACACGGCGTCAGGCGGCTCGCACTGTAGCTTGGTGTCCTTGGTGAGCTTGGTGGTGAAATCTTTCGACTCAAACCGAGCCGATATACCGTCTCACCCCATCCCTTTCAGCCGCGCCAACGCCGCCTCGAGCTTGGCCTTTGCGGCCTCCGCCGCGGCAAGACGTTCGCGGTTCTCTTCCACCACTTCGTCAGGCGCGCGAGCGACGAAGTCAGGGTTGGCCAGTTTCTTGGCCGTGCGGTCGATCTCGGTCGCCAAGGCGCCGATCTCCTTGACCAATCGCGCGCGCTCGGCCGCCACGTCGATGAATTCGGCGATCGACAGGAAGGCGGTCGCCTCATCGATCACGAACGGCGCCGCGCCGGGGGGCGCGTCGCCCTCGCGGACGGCGCTGAGGCGGGCCAAGGTGAGGATCAGGTCGCGGTGCCGCTCCAGCCACAACCTCATGGCGGCTCCGGCGCCGGACAGCGTCAAGGGCGCCCGCGCGGACGGCGGCACGTTCATCTCGGCGCGGATCGAGCGAACCTCGCTGACCAGGTCGATCAGCCAGCCGATCTCGGCCTCGGCCTCCGCGTCGACCCAGCCGGACGGCGCTTCGGGCCAGGCCGTGGTGATCAGCATGCCTGGGCGGGGCGCGCCGAACTCCGACAGCTTGTCCCACAGTTCCTCGGTGATGAACGGGCTGACCGGGTGCAGCAGTTTCAGGCACAGGTCGAGCACCCAGGCGGCGGTGGCGCGGGTCTCGGCGGTGGCCGCCTCGTCGGCGCCATTCAGGATCGGCTTGGCCAGCTCCAGGTACCAGTCGCAGAAGACGTTCCAGATGAAACGATAGAGGGCGCCGGCCGCGTCGTCGAAGGCGCAGGCCTCAAATCCCTCGGTCACCGCCCGCACCGTCTTGGCCGCCTCGCCGCGGATCCAGCGGTTGAGGGTCAGGCGCATCGCGGCGGGGTCGAAATCCAGGGTCCGCTGGCACTCGTTCATCTGGCAGAAACGCGCGGCGTTCCAGAGCTTGGTGCCGAAATTGCGATAGCCTTCAATGCGTTGCTTCGACAGCTTGATCGAGCGCGCCTGGCCGGTCATGGCCGTCAGGGTGAAGCGGACGGCGTCGGCGCCATAGACGTCGACCAGGTCCAGCGGATCGATCACATTGCCCTTGGTCTTCGACATCTTCTGGCCCTTCTCGTCGAGGACCAGGGCGTTGATGAAGACGCGCTTGAACGGCGCTTCGCCGGTGAAGTGCAGGCCCATCATCATCATCCGGGCGACCCAGAAGAAGATGATGTCGAAACCCGTGGCCAGGGTATGGGTCGGATAGAACCGCTTCAGGTCCTCGGTCTCACGTGGCCAGCCCAGCGTCGTGAACGGCCAAAGCGCCGAGGAGAACCAAGTGTCGAGGACGTCCTCGTCGCGCGTCAGCTCGACCGTGCGACCATAATGTTTGGAAGCGCTTGCCAGCGCTTCCTCAACACTCTCCTCAACGAACACG
>DATAYD010000003.1:0-13708 GCA_036272715.1 Caulobacteraceae bacterium
AGTACGTAGGGGACCTTGGGGTTAAGCATGATCAAGTCGGAGCTCATCGCCAAGCTCGCGAGCGAGAATCCGCATCTGACGCATCGCGACGTCGAGCGGGTGGTGGCCGTCATCCTGGATCGGATGACCGGCGCCCTGGAAAGCGGCGGCCGGGTCGAACTTCGCGGCTTTGGCGCTTTTTCGGTCCGCTCGCGCCCGGCGCGGGCTGGCCGCAACCCCCGCACCGGCGAAGCCGTTTCGGTCAAGGCCAAGCACGTCCCTTTCTTCAAGAGCGGCAAGGAACTGCGTGAGCGGTTGAACGCCGATTCCGAATAGGAGCGCCCGATGTTCAAGGAATTCCGCGAATTCATCGCCCGTGGCAACGTCGTCGATCTGGCGGTCGGGGTGATCATCGGCGCGGCTTTCGGCGCCATCGTCAAAAGCCTGGTCGATCAGGTGATCATGCCGCCGATCGGCCTGATTACCGGCGGAATCGACTTCAGCGCGCTGAAGTGGGTGTTGAAGCCCGCCGACGAGGCGACCAAGCACGCCGAGGTGGCGATCGCCTACGGCGCTTTCATCAACACCGTGATCCAGTTCCTGATCGTGGCGGTCGTGATCTTCCTGATCGTCAAGGCGATCAACACCTTGAAGCGCGAAGAGGCCGCGGCGCCGTCCGCCCCACCCGCGCCGACGCCAAGCGAAGCCCTGCTGACCGAGATCCGGGACCTGCTGAAGGCCCGCTGAGGCGGGATAGCCTCAACGCTGATCGCCCACCTGGATCGGGTGCGCGCGGCCCGCGAAGGGTCGCGGCGGCGCGCCCAAGCGTCACGGACCCTGGCGTTCGGCTGGCCAGAGCGCTAAATCCGCCACCCACTCCGTTCACGGCCTCCCATGCTCCTCACCAAGATCTGCGGTCTATCGACGCCCGAGACGGTGGACGCGGCCCTGGACGGCGGCGCGGCCTTCATCGGCTTCATGTTCTTCGACAGGAGCCCGCGCAGTATCGATCCCGCCGCCGCCGCGCGGCTGGCCGCGCGGGCGCGCGGCCGCGCCAAGGTGGTCGTCGTGACCGTCGATCCGAGCGATGCGGACCTGGACCGTATCACGGCCGCCCTTCGTCCCGACCTGATCCAGTTGCACGGTCACGAAACGCCGCGCCGCGCCGCCGAGATCGCCGAACGCACGGGCGCCGGGCTGATCAAGGTCCTGCCGGTCTCCGAGGGCGCCGACCTGGCCGCCGCCCAGGCCTTCGACGGTCTGGTCGAGCACCTGATGTTCGACGCCAAGCCGCCCAAGGACGCCGACCGACCGGGGGGCCTCGGCGCGGCTTTCGACTGGAGCCTGATGTCCGGCCGCCGCTTCGAGCGGCCCTGGTTCCTGGCCGGCGGCCTCGATCCCTGGAACCTCGCCGAAGCCGTGCGGCTCTCGGGCGCGCCGATGGTGGACGTTTCCTCTGGCGTGGAGCGCGGGGCGGGGCTAAAGGACCCCCGCCTGATTTCGGCCTTTCTCGACGCGGCGCGGCGGGCGTAGCGCAAGGCCCCATCCTTCAAGTCGATGTTCCCTTAAGTTCGATTCACCCGGCGGCGCCTTGACCCTTCCAGCGAATACCAACGACTACAGCGCCTATCCCGACGCGGCGGGCCGGTTCGGCGACTATGGCGGCCGTTATGTCGCCGAGACGCTGATGCCGCTGGTGCTGCACCTGGGGGAGGCCTATGCGGCCGCCAAGGCGGACGCCGGCTTCCAGGCCGAACTCGCCGGTTATCTCGAAGCCTATGTCGGTCGGCCGAGCCCGCTCTATTTCGCCGCCCGCCTCAGCGACCATGTCGGCGCCAAGGTCTATCTGAAGCGCGAGGAACTGAACCACACCGGCTCGCACAAGATCAACAACTGCATGGGCCAGATCCTGCTGGCCCAACGGATGGGCAAGACCCGGATCATCGCCGAGACCGGCGCGGGCCAGCACGGCGTGGCCACCGCCACGGTCTGCGCCCGTTTCGGGCTGCCCTGCGTGGTCTATATGGGCGCCGTGGACGTAGAGCGGCAGGCGCCCAACGTGCTGCGGATGAACATGCTGGGCGCGGAGGTTCGTCCCGTGACCAGCGGCGCATCGACCCTGAAGGACGCGATGAACGAGGCGATGCGCGACTGGGTGACCAACGTGCACGACACCTATTACCTGATCGGCTCGGTCGCCGGTCCGCATCCCTATCCGGTGATGGTGCGCGATTTCCAGCGAGTGATCGGCATTGAGGCGCGCGAACAGATCCTGGCGCTGGAGGGCCGGCTGCCGGACGCGGTGGTCGCGTGCGTCGGCGGCGGCTCCAACGCCATGGGCCTGTTCCATCCGTTCCTGGAAGACGAGGGCGTCAGGATCTTCGGCGTCGAGGCCGCCGGCGAAGGTCTGGCCTCCAACCGTCACGCCGCGGCGATCAATGGCGGCCGTCCCGGCGTCCTGCACGGCAACAAGACCTATCTGATCCAGGACCGCGAGGGCCAGATCCTGGAAGCCCACTCGATCTCGGCCGGCCTGGACTATCCGGGAATCGGCCCGGAGCACGCCTGGCTGCACGATGTCGGCCGCGCGAGCTATCTGTCGGCCACCGACGACGAAGCGGTCGCGGCGCTGCAACGCCTGACCCGGCTGGAGGGGATCATTCCGGCGCTGGAATCCTCCCACGCCCTGGCCCGGTTGCCCGAGATCGCCGAAATGGTCGGCAAGGATGGGATCATCGTGCTGAACCTCTCTGGACGCGGCGACAAGGACCTGGACAGCGTCGCGGCCTATCTGGAGCGCCGGTCTTGAGCGCGGCGCGGATCGAGGCGCGGTTCGCCGCCCTGAAGGACGAGGGCCGCGCGGCCTTCGTCGCCTATGTAATGGCCGGCGACCCCGACCCAGAGACGGCCTTCGAGATCCTGAAGGGCCTTCCGGCCGCCGGCGCCGATCTGATCGAACTCGGCTTCCCCTTCTCCGATCCCATGGCCGAAGGCCCGCCGATCCAGCGCGCCGCGCTGCGCGCGCTGGCCGCCGGCGGCTCGCTGAACGGAACCCTGGCCCTGGCGCGCCGTTTCCGGGAGCATGACGCGGCGACGCCGATCATCCTGATGGGCTATCTCAACCCACTGTTGACCCATGGCTTCGAACGTTTCGCCGCGGATGCCGCGGCGGCTGGCGTCGATGGGCTGATCGCGGTCGACTGCCCGCCCGAGGAAGAAGGGCCGCTGGCGGACGCCCTGGACGCGGCCGGCGTCGCCCTGGTGCGCTTCGCCACCCCGACCACCGATGACGCCCGGCTAAAGCTGATCGCCCGGCGCACCTCCGGCTTCATTTATTATATCTCCGTGGCCGGCGTGACCGGGGTCAAGGACGCGGACGCCGCGGCCGTCGCCCCAGCGGTGGAGCGGGTGCGACGCGCCACCGGCCTGCCGACCGCCGTCGGTTTCGGCGTCAAGACGCCGGAGACCGCCGCCGCCGTGGCCCGGGTCGCCGACGCGGTGGTCGTGGGTTCGGTCCTGGTCGACGATATCGCGGCGGCCCTGGCCGCCGGCGAACCGCCCGCGCCGAAAGTGCTGGCCGCCGCCGCCGCCCTGGCCCAGGCTGTGCGGACCGCGCGAACCCATCCCTCGGCGGTCGAGGCCTGAACATGGCGGAAGCGCGGATTCCAGCCTGGGGACAGGACATGGATATCGACGGCGACGACGGCGCCTCGGCCGACCGCCCGGCGCGTGAACGGGTCGGCTGGCTGGCCAAGATCGCACCTGGCGTCCGCAATCTGGTGAACCGCCGGGAGACCCCGGAAAACCTGTGGGTCAAGTGCCCGGACACTGGCGAGATGATCTATCGCCCGGATCTCGAGGCCGCGCTTTGGGTCACCCCGGCGGGGCGGCACATGCGGATCGGCCCTAAGCTGCGTTTCGCCTACACCTTCGACGGCGGCGTCCATGAGAAGATCGCCGTCCCGAACACCTCCGACGATCCGCTGCATTTCACCGTCGGCAAATCCTATCGCGACGGCCTGGCCGCGGCGCGCAAGACCACCGGCGAGCGCGAGGCGATCTCGGTCGCCGCCGGCCAGATCAAGGGCAATCCCGCCGTGGCCCTGGTCCAGGATTTCGCCTTCATGGGCGGCACCCTGGGCGCGGCCGCCGGCGAAGCCTTCATCGCGGCCGCCGCGGAGGCGGTTAAACGGGACGTTCCGCTGGTGGCCTTCACCGCCTCTGGCGGCGCGCGGATGCAGGAAGGGACGCTGTCCCTGATGCAGATGGCCCGCACCACCTTGTCGATCCAGGACCTGAAGCGCGCGCGCCTGCCCTATATCGTGGTGCTGACCGATCCGACCACCGGCGGCGTGACCGCCTCCTACGGCATGCTGGGCGACGTTCACCTGGCCGAGCCGGGCGCCCTGATCGCCTTCACCGGCGCCCGGGTCAATCCGATCAAGGAAACCCTGCCGCCGGGCTATCAGCGCGCGGAATACCTGGTCGAACGCGGCATGGTCGACCGGGTGGTTCCCCGCAAGGCGCTTCCGGACGTCCTGGGTTCGATCCTCGATATCCTGATGACGGGACGCTCTCGCCTTCCCGCCGCCTGAAATCCAAGCCATAGGCAAACCTCCGAGCCGTCGAGGTCCGCCCGATGTATGATCCCTTGCGCGCCCAGGACGTACTGGTGGCGCGGCTGCGCGCCCTGCATCCCAGCCTGATCGACCTGACCACCGGCCGCGTGGAGCGCCTCCTGGAGGCGCTTGGCCGGCCCCAGGACCGCCTCCCGCCGGTGATCCACGTCGCGGGCACCAACGGCAAAGGCTCGACGGTCGCTTACCTGCGCGCCATCGGCGAGGCCGCCGGCCTGAAGGTCCACGTCCTGAGTTCGCCGCATCTGGTCCGCTTCGTCGAGCGCATCCGCCGGGCCGGCGTCCTGATCACCGAGGACGAACTGTCCGACCTGATCGACCGGGTCGAAGCGGTCAACGCCGGCGAACCGATCAGTTTCTTCGAGCTGACCACCGTGATCGCCCTGCAGGCCTTCGCCGAGGTCCCGGCCGACCTCTGCGTCATCGAGGTGGGCCTGGGCGGCCGGTTCGACGCCACCAATGTCTTCCAGAGCCCCGCCGTCACCGTGATCACCCCGGTCGATTATGACCACCTGGAGATGCTCGGGCCGGAGTTGAGCAAGATCGCCTGGGAAAAAGCGGGCGTCATGCGGGCCGGACGGCCTTGCGTGATCGCGCGCCAGATCGAGGAGGCCTTTGGCGTGATCGAGGCCGAGGCCGAGGCGGTCGGCGCGCCGCTGCTGGCCATGGGCCGGGATTTCGAGGCCTTCGAGGACCAGGGCCGCCTGCGCGTGCAGATGGAAGACGCGCTCTACGACCTGCCCGCCCCGGCCCTGTTCGGCGCCCACCAGTTCGAGAACGCCGGCCTGGCGGTCGCCGCGGCGCTGCGGCTGGGCGACCCGCGCATCGACGAAGCCGCGCTGGGCGGAATTTCAAAGGCCGTCTGGCCGGCGCGGTTCCAGCGCCTGAACGCCGGGCCGCTGGCGGCGCGGGTCGCCGAGCGCGGCGGAGACCTGTGGCTGGACGGCGGCCACAACCCGCACGCCGGCCGCGCCCTGGCCCAGGCGGTCCGGCGGCTGGTCGCGCGCGATCCGAGACCCGTGGCGATGATCGTCGGCATGTTCGCCCGCAAGGACGCGCACGGCTTCTTCTCGCCCTTCACCGATCTTCGGCCCCAGGTCCTGACCACGACCTTCGACTCGGCCAATGCCGCCCCGCCCGAGGTCCTGGCCGCTTCGGCGCGGGAGGCGGGCCTCGACGCCGAGACCGCGCCCAGCCTCGAGGGCGCCCTCGACCGCATCCTGGCCAGGTCCGGACCCGCGCCGCACATCTTGATCTGTGGCGGCCTGCATTTCGCCGGTGAAGCCCTGGCCATGAGTCCGGAGACCTGGCCGACGTGAGGAGCGCGAAAAAGATTGCGCCCCGTTCCACCGTCGGCCTATCAGCAGCCCTCCGTCACTTCGAGCGCCCCATGCGAACCACCGCTTTTTTGCTTTCGTTCGTTTCCGTCGCCGCGCTGGCTCTGTCGGCCGGCGCCCAGGGGGTCAAGCCGGCCGCGACGCCCTCGGCGTCCCCCGCCGCCGCGCCCTTGCCGGACGCGCTGAAGGATCCCAAGGCCCGGGCGAGCTACGCCATCGGCCTCAACATCGGCGCGGGACTGAAGCACGACGGGGTTTCCGTGGACCCGGCGATGATCGCCATGGGCATCCGGGACGTCCTGGCCGGCGCTCAACCGCAATTGACCGAAGAGCAGGTGCGTCAGACGCTGACCGAACTACAGGTCAGCGTGCAGGCCGAACACGCGGAGAAGATGGCCAAGGCCGCTGAGACCAACAAGGCCGAGGGCGAGGCCTTCCTGAAGACCAATGCGGCCAAGCCAGGGGTCACCACCCTGCCCAGCGGCGTCGAGTACGAAGTCTTGACCGACGGTGTCGGACCGAAGCCCAAGGCGGACGACATGGTGCTGTGCAACTACCGCGGGACGTTGCTGGACGGCACGGAGTTCGACAGCTCCTACAAGCGCGGCCAGCCTAGCAGCTTCCCCGTCGGCGGGGTCATCAAGGGCTGGGCGGAGATCCTGCAAAAGATGCCCGTGGGCTCCAAGTGGAAGGTCTATATCCCCGCCCAGCTCGCCTATGGCGAAAGGGGCGTGCCGCCGGACATTGGCCCCAACGCCGTGCTGACCTTCGAGATCGAACTGCTGTCGATCCAGCCGAAGACTTAAATCCTCCCCGACACGGGCAAGAGGACGCGCCCGCGTGGTGGATGGCCGGCACGACGGGCAGGCCATGGTGGACAAAAGGCGCTCACGCCGCCGGGATCGCCGAGCCCCGGATCACCGCGGGCCGTTCGCCCACCGTCTTCAGCCAGCGTTCGATGCCGGGATGGTGGCCAAAGGCCTCCGGCGCGGCGCGCTTGAGCAAGGTCGAGGCGGCCAGGGTCCAACTGTAGCAGGCGATATCGGCGATCGAGTAATCGTCACCGGCCAGGTAGGGGACTTCCGTCAGCCGTTTCTCCATCACGCCGAACAGGCGCGCCGCCTCGGTCGTGAAGCGCTCGATCGCTTCGGGCGGCTTGTCCTTGGAACGCATGACGAAAAAGCCGAGCTGGCCCAGCATCGGGCCGAGACCGCCGACCTGCCAAAAGGTCCATTCCAGGGTCTTGTAGCGGGCAGGCCCGCTGGCCGGCAGCAGCTTTCCGGTCTTCTCCGCCAGATAAACCAGGATCGCCCCGCTCTCGAACACCGACAGCGGGCCGCCGGGCGCGTCATGGTCGACGATCGCCGGGATCTTGTTGTTCGGCCCCACCTTGAGGAATGCCTCGGAGAACTGCTCGTCCTTGCCGATGTTCACCGGCTTGACCTCATAGGCCAGGCCCACCTCCTCCAGCATGATCGAAGCCTTGCGGCCGTTGGGCGTGGTCCAGGTGTACAGGGTGATCATTGGCGGCGCTCCCGATGGTTTGTAAGGCAGTTAGGCGCTTCAGGTCCCTAATCCTAGCCACGCCCTTGGGCGCCGCGCGCGGACAGGTTAGCGTGTCCCATGATGAACGCAGAAACCCTCGCCGCCCGCGCCATCGAGGAATTGGCCCGGCTGGTGGCCTTCGACACCACCTCGCGCGGCTCCAACCTGGCCCTGATCGCCCATGTCGAGGCCCTCCTGAACGGCCTCGGCGTATCCTCGCGCCGGATCGCCAACGCCGACGGCTCCAAGGCCAATCTCCTGGCCAGCATCGGCCCCGCGGTCGAGGGCGGGGTCGTGCTCTCCGGTCATACCGATGTCGTACCGGTGGATGGCCAGCCCTGGACCTCCGATCCGTGGATCCTGACCCCCAAGGGCGACAGGCTCTATGGGCGCGGCGCCTGCGACATGAAGGGCTTCCTGGCGCTGGCCTTGGCCGCCGCGCCCGATTTCGCCGCCGGCCGGATCAGGCGCCCGATCCACCTGGCCTTTTCCTATGACGAGGAGATCGGCTGCCTGGGCGCGCCGGACCTGATCGCCGAGATCGCCGCCAGCGTGCCCCGGCCCAGCGCCGTGATCGTGGGCGAGCCCACCGGCATGGAGGCGGTCAGCGCCCATAAGGGCATCGCCGCCTTCCGCGTGATCGTCACCGGCAAGGAAGCCCATTCCAGCCAGACCCACCTGGGCGTCTCGGCCAACATGGCCGCCGTGCGCCTGATGACCTCGCTGTCGGCCCTGGCCGAGCGACTGGAACGCGACGCCGATCCGAACTCGCCGTTCACGCCAAAATGGCCGACCCTGACCATCGGCCTGATCAATGGCGGGACGGCGCTGAACATCCTGGCTCGCGAATGCGTGTTCGTGTTCGACCTGCGCACCCCGCCGGGCATCGATCCCCATGAATTCCTGGCCGGCTTCTTCGCCGAGGCCGAGGCGCTGGACGCGGAGATGAAGGCGCGGTTCGACGGGACCGGCGTCGTGGTCGAGCGCCGGTCCCGCACGCCGGCCTTCGCGCTGGAAGCCGGCGGCGCGGCCGAGGCCTTCGCCCGGCGCCTGGCCGGCGATAATGGCCCGACCCGCGCCGTGCCCTATGCGGCCGAGGCCGGCCAGTTCCAGGAAGCCGGCTATTCGGTGGTGATCTGCGGCCCTGGCTCGATCGACCAGGCGCACCAGCCGGACGAATATGTCGAGATCTCCCAGATGCAGCGCGGGGCGGCCTTCATGGCGCGGCTGGTCGAGGCGCTGTCGTCGGAGGGCTGAGGAGCTGATCCAGGGCCCACCGCGCCGCGTCCCGCACGACCTCGGAGGCGTCCTCCAGGCGCGCGCGGGCCACTTCGGCCAGGCCCTGGTCGCCTGAATTGCCGACCGCGTAGAGCACATTGCGGACGAAGCGGTCGCGGCCAATGCGTTTGACCGGGCTCTTGGCGAACAGGGCGCGAAAGCCGGCGTCATCCAGCGCCGCCAGGTCCGCCAGAGCTGGCGCTCGCAGCGTCTCACGGGCGTGGAAGGCGCTTTCCCGAGCCTCCTCCGCGAACTTGTTCCATGGACAGACCGCCAGGCAGTCGTCGCAGCCATAGATGCGATTGCCCATGGCGGCGCGGAACTCGAGCGGAACGGGACCGGCGTGTTCTATGGTCAGGTAGGAGATGCAGCGCCGCGCATCGAGCTGGTAGGGCGCTGGAAAAGCCTGGGTCGGGCAGATGTCCAGGCAAGCGCGGCAGGCGCCGCAGTGATCCGCCTGCGCGGCGCCCGGCGCCAGGACGAGGTCGGTCAGGATCGCGCCGAGGAACAGCCACGAGCCGAAATCCCGCGAGACCAGATTGGTGTGCTTGCCCTGCCAGCCCACGCCGGCGCTCTGGGCCAGGGGTTTTTCCATCAAGGGCGCGGTGTCGACGAACACCTTCAGTTCGCACCCGGTCTGGGCGACCAGCCAGTGCGCCAACGTCTTCAGGCGCTTCTTGATCAGGTCGTGATAGTCGTCTCCCTGGGCGTAGACCGAAATAGCGCCCAGGCCGCGCCGCGCCAGCACCGCCAGCGGATCCTGGCCCGGGCCATAGTTCAGCCCAAGGACAATGGCCGAGCGCGCGCCGGGCCACATCGCCCGTGGGTGGCGGCGGCGGGCGACGGTCTCGGCCAGCCAGTCCATGGACCCATGCCGACCCGCCTCCACGAATTCGGCCAGGCGCCCGGACGCCGGCCAGGGCTGATCGACGGCGGCGAACCCGCAGGCGTCGAAGCCCAGCCGTTGCGCCTCGGCGCGGATCCGATCCTCGATCGCCTCAGAAGTCGAGATCGTCATAGTGGCCGGCGGGGACCAGGCCCGGCCAGCGGTCGGACAGCAGGGGCCGGAAGCACGGCCGCGACTTCAGCTTCATGTACCAGGTGCGCACCCCTGGAAAATCCGGCCAGGGAATGTCGCCGAAATAATCGATCACCGAGAGGTGCGCGGCGCCGGCGAAGTCGGCCAGGCTGAGCCGCCGCCCGTTCAGCCAGTCGCGGGCCTGGAGCAGTTCCTCCAGATAAGCCAGATGGATCCGCAGCGCCTCACGGCCGGCGCGCATATTGGCGAGGTCCGGCGCGCCCAGGCGCAGCAGCCGCTTCTCCATCTTCTCGTGCAGCAGCAGGCCATTGACCTCGAAATCGAATTTGCGATCGAACCACTGCAGCAGCCGGCGGGTCTCGGCGCGCTCGGCCGGATCGCGGCCCAGGAGGTCGGGTTCGGGCGCGGCCTCCTCCAGATGCTCCAATATGGCCCGGCTCTCACAGACCGCGACCTGTTTGGAGGCGGTCTGCTCGACCAGTACTGGCGTCACGCCGGAGGGATTGAGCGCCAGGAAACCCTCACGCCGCTCCCAATAGCGCTCCTGGACATCGACGAACGGCAGCCGTTTTTCACCCAGGGCCAGGCGCACCTGTCGCGACGCCGGATCCAGGGGAAAATGATGTAGCGTGCGCTCGACATTCATGGTGGCGTTCTGCCGTTAAGGAAAGTCCACAGCTCCCGTTATTCGGAAAGCATCAGCGCACCAAACGCTCCAGCCTCTTAAGGTCGCGTTTACCGCGTTCGCGCTCAAGCCCCGCCAGTGGCTTCCATGGCCTCGATTTCGTGGTTTTCAGCGAAGGCGCCGCCATGCGGCTCGGCCTGGCCGCGCGGATCCGGGTGGATGATGATGTCGGCGGTGGGGAAGGCGTCCAGAACCCGTTGCTCGGCCGCCACCATCACCTTGTGCGCCTCGACCAGGGTCATGGCGGGGTCGAGTTCGGCGTGCATCTGAACGTGGATATAGGGGCCGGAAGCTCGGGTGCGAAGCTGGTGAACATCGCGGACCTTCGGGTCGGCCTTGACCAGGACGACGATCCTCTGGCGGGATTCCTCGTCCAGTTCGTGATCCATCAGCTCCAGCGTCGAGGCGCGGAAGACGCTGATCGCGCCCCAGACCAGCAGCCCGCTCACCGCCAAGCCGCCGATCGCATCCGGCAGCGGGCTGGCGAATAGCGCGCTGACGCCGATGCCGGCGAAAGCGGTCAGGTTCGAGATCAGGTCGGCCATGTAGTGCAACCGGTCGCCGGCCACCGCGACGGACTTGGCCTGTTGTAGGACTCGGTTCTGCCCCCAGATCAACGCTCCGGTCATGGCGATCGAAAGCGCCATGACCGCCAGGCTCCAGAGCGGATAGCCGACCGGCTGAGGGTGCAGGATCCGCTCGACCGCCTCCCGGCCGACCAGGGCCGCCGAGGCGAACACCAGCCCGGCCTGGACCAGGCTGGCGAAGGCCTCGGCCTTGCCGTGACCGAAACGGTGCTCCCGGTCCGGCGGCGCGGCGGCGTAGCGCACGGCGAAATAGGCGGCCAGCGCGGCCAGCACGTCCAGGCCGGAATCGGCCAGCGAGGCCAGCATGGCCACCGAGCCGCTGAACCACCAGGCCGCCAGTTTCACCGCGCTCAGCACCAAGGCCGTCGCGACCGACAGCCGGGTGATCCGGCGGGTCAGGACCGTGGTCTGCTCGAGGCTGAGGCCGGAACTGGCGATCGACATGAGCGCAAAATAGCCGGGGTGGGATCAAAACCTAGCGAGAATGACTCGCGCGAATCGTTATCAGGCTGGGCCGGGGTCGAAGGCCGCGACGAAATGGTCCGGCGCCGCCTCGATCAATTCGGCGCCTTCGGGGAACGGGATCGGATCGTCGGCGCGCGGCGGCCGGCTTCGTCCGAGCGAGGGATCGGGGATCAGCGCGGCGGACAGCAGGCGGCGCGTATAGGGGTGGCGCGGGTCGGCGAACAAGGCTTCACAACCGGCCATTTCCATCACACGGCCGCGATAGAGCACCATTACCCGATGGCTGATCTCCCGCACCACGGCCAGATCGTGGCTGATGAAGATCATCGCCAGGCCGAGGTCTTTCTGAAGGTCGATCAGGAGGTCGATGACCTGGGCGCGGATCGAGACATCCAGCGCCGAAACCGCCTCGTCGCAGATCACCAGGCGTGGTTTCAGGATCATCGCCCTGGCGATGCCGACCCGTTGGTTCTGGCCGCCGGACAGCTCATGCGGGTAGCGATTGATCAGCTCCTGGCCAAGGCCCGTCCGGCCCATCATCGCGCGGCATTCGGCGTCCCGGCGATCGCGGCTCATCCCTGGATGGAAGGCGCGCAAGGGCTCGACGATGGACGCGCCGATCGTCATGCGGGGGTCCAGGCTGGCCAAAGGATCCTGGAACACCACCTGCATGTCCCGCCGCGCGGCGCGCACCGCCCGGGCATCGCCCAGATCCAGCCCGCGACCGAGGACGGCCACCGCGCCCTCGGCGCGAGGCATGAGCCGCAGGATCGCCCGGGCCAGGGTCGACTTGCCGCTGCCGCTTTCACCCACCACGCCCAGGGTCTCGCCCCGGCGGACGCTCAGGCTGACGCCGTCGACCGCCAGGAGCGTCCGATGCGGCGCGAACAGACCTTGGATGAGCGCGCCTTGGGCGAGCGGGAACCTGACCCGGATATCGCGCGCCTCGACCACGGTCTCCGCGCCCTCCGCGACCGGCGAGATTTCGGGACGGCCGCCGCGGCCCGGCCGGTCCAGGCGCGGGACGGCCGACAGCAGCGCGCGCGCATAGTCGGTGGCTGGGGAAGCGAAGACTTGGCCGACCGGCCCCGACTCGACGACGCGCCCCGCCCGCATCACACAGACCCGGTCCGCCTGGCGGGCGATCACGCCCATATCGTGGGTGATCAGCACCATGGCCGCGCCGGACTGGTCCCTCAGCTCGGCCATCAGGTCGAGGATCTCGGCCTGGACCGTGGCGTCCAGCGCCGTGGTCGGCTCGTCGGCGATCAGCAGCTCCGGCCCGCAGGCCATCGCCATGGCGATCATCACCCGCTGGCGCATCCCGCCGGACAGTTCATGCGGATATTGTCGCAGCCGCCGGCCCGGCTCCGGGATCCGCACCCGCTCCAGCCAGTCCGCCGCGCGGTCCCGCGCCTCGGCGGCCGGGAGTTTCAGGTGACGACGCAGCGGTTCGGCGATCTGCTCGCCCACGCGCATGTGCGGGGTCAGGGCGGTGAGCGGATCCTGGAAGATCATGGTCATCCGCGAGCCGCGCCACCGGTTGATCGCGGAGGGTCTCAGGCCCAGCAGCTCCTGGTTATGGAACCGGATCGAGCCCCGCGCGCGGCCGGCGCCAGGCAGGAGGCCCATGGCGGCCATGAAGGTCTGGCTCTTGCCCGAGCCGCTTTCGCCGACCACGCCCAGGCATTCGCCGGGCGCGACGTCGAGCGAAACCTCCCGCACGGCCTCGACCAGACCATCGTGCAGGACGAAGTCGACGCTCAGGCCAGCGATCGCCAGCAGCGGGTCTTGTGACGATTCCAGGGGCGGCGTCTCAAACGGCGGTCAGGCGCGGACCTTAGCGTCCCGCGCCGGCCACGCAATCAACCTTCATCGTCCCCCTCGGCCACCGAGGCGTGGCTGAACCCCGCGACGGCGGCCAGGTCGACCAGGCTCGCCGTGGGCAGGTCGTGGACCATCCGATCCGCGCCGATATCGCGGGTGGCGGCGGCGAAAGCGTTCAGCCGCGCGGCCGGCTCGGGACTGCCGAGGCCGAGCCGGGACGCTTCGACGGCGACGCCGCCCAACCCGCAGCCCTGCACCGCATCCAGCGCCGCACGGGTGGGCCGCACCCGCGCCACCACGCTGGCGCACAGGCCGCGCACCAGGCCGGC
>DATAYD010000004.1:0-49227 GCA_036272715.1 Caulobacteraceae bacterium
GGCCGGGCTTGTCCCCCACGGCTGTCCAGTTCGGCGGCGACCTCAGCAAATATCCGTCACCACCGGTTGTTTGATCGGAACACGCCCATGACCGCTGAAACCGTCCCCGCCGCGCCGTTCGGGGCGTGGGAGCGCGCGCTGGCGGGCCGCTATCTGCGCGCCAAGCGCAAGAACGGCGGCGTCGCCGTCATCTCGATCATCTCCTTCGTCGGGGTGATGCTGGCGGTGGCGGTGCTGATTATCGTGATGTCGGTGATGAACGGTTTCCGCACCGAACTGCTGTCACGCATCCTGGGCTTCAACGGCCACCTCTATGTCACCGGGCCGGTGCTGGACGGCGGCCCCGATCGCGACGCCTTGATCGCCCGTTTGCGCACCGTGCCGGGCGTGGTTCAGGTCACCCCGATGGTCGAGGCCGAGGCGCTGGTCCAGGGCCGCCAGCAGACCTCCGGCGCGGTGGTGCGCGGCGTCTCGCCGGCCGATGTCAGGGCCAGCAAGTTCATTTCCGGCAATATCAAGCGCGGCTCGCTGCAGGGTTTCGGCGACGGCGAGTATGGCGGCGACCTGATCCTGGTCGGCGATCGGCTGGCGGCTTCGATGGGGGTCGAGCCGGGCGACAGCCTGACCCTGACCTCGCCATCGGCCTCGGCCACCGCCTTCGGCGCCGCTCCGCTCAGCAAGACCTATACGGTGGGCGGGATCTTCAGCGTCGGCATGAGCCAGTTCGACGAGGCCTATATCTATATGCCGCTGAGCCAGGCCCAACTGTTCTTCGGCCGCGACCAGGCCGTGGACAAGATCGAGATCAAGATCGACGACCCGGACAAGGCCGGCGCGCTGCGGCCGGCCGTCACCCAGGCGGCGGGGCCGGGCGCGATCGTCAGCGACTGGCGCGACCAGAACCAGGCGTTTTTCGGCGCCTTGGAGGTCGAACGCACCACCATGCGGCTGATCCTGATGCTGATCGTGGCCATCGCGGCGATGAACATCATCTCCGGCCTGATCATGCTGGTGAAGAACAAGGGCGGCGACATCGCCATCCTGCGCACCATGGGCGCGGGACGCGGGGCGATCCTGCGCATCTTCTTCATGTCCGGCGCGCTGATCGGCGTGGCGGGAACCCTGGCCGGCCTGCTGCTCGGCGTCCTCTTCTGCGCATACATCCAGCAGATCCAGGGCTTCGTGCAGTGGGTGACGGGCCAGGACGTGTTCAACGCCAGCATCTATTTTCTCTCCCACATCCCGGCCAAGCTGGACTGGGCCGAGGTCGGTTTCGTCACCTTCTTCTCGTTGCTGATGTCCTTCGTCGCCACCCTGCCGCCGGCGCTCCAGGCCTCGCGCGTCGATCCGGTCGAGGCGCTGCGCTATGAATGAACCGGTGCTGAGCCTGCGCGGCGTCGCGCGCAGCTACCAGACCGGCGAGCGCAGGCTGGAGGTGCTGAAGGGCGTCGATCTGGACCTGTTTCCTGGCGAGGTGGTCGGGCTGATCGGCCCGTCGGGCTCGGGCAAGTCCAGCATGCTGCACGCCGCCGGCCTCTTGGAGCGACCGACCGCCGGCCGGATCATCGTGGCGGGCCGCGACTGCTCCAAGATGGGCGATCGGGCCCGCACCCGGGTGCGGCTGGGCCTGATCGGCTTCGTCTACCAGTTCCACCACCTGCTGGCCGAATTCAGCGCCCTCGACAATGTCGCCTTGCCGCAGATGATCGGCGGGGCCTCGCGCGGCGTGGCCCGCGCGCGCGCCAAGGTCCTTCTGGATGAACTGGGCCTGGCCGACCGGGTCAACCACCAGCCGGGCCAGCTCTCGGGCGGCGAGCAACAGCGCGTGGCGATCGCCCGGGCCTTCGCCAACCAGCCGCGCGTGGTGCTGGCCGACGAGCCAACCGGCAATCTCGACCCGGCCACCTCCAACGCCGTGTTCCAGAACCTGTTCGGCTTCGCCCGCCAAGCCGGGGTCGCCATCCTGATCGCCACCCACAACATGGAACTGGCGCGCTACATGGACCGGGTGTTCGCCCTACGCGACGGGCGGCTGGCGCCGCGGGAAATGGGTTAGCCGTCGGCGCCCCGCCGGGCGAATTGATATAGAGGAAGATCTCCTTCTTCGGACTGTCGGCCTTGAGGAACAACCGTGGGGCGCGGATCCGCGCCGCCATGCCGGCATTAGAGGCGGGCGGCGCGCTCAGGTCGTCTCCGGATCGATGTCGGAGCGGTCCAGCCGCGCCACCAGCCTGTCGTCCTCCCAAACCTCGACGCTCTGATAATGCGGCGAGTAGGCCAGTCGGCCGACCGCCGCCGTGATCGCCCGGTCGTCGTCGCGGGCATTGATCATATCGAGGGTCGGCACCGTGTAGCGGTCGTCCCGCAGGTAAAGGAAATAGGTTTTCACGCCGAACCCGGATGCGACTTTGAGGAAACAATCAGGCGAGCCCGCCGCGGGACTCTCCCATCAGGCGACCCTAAGCCCTGCGCGCTGGCGCGACTGTCGGTTGGCCGACACGGGAGCTCGCGCCCGATCAGGATCGCCGCGGTGAACGAAAAGCTCGGCTGTGCGCTATGCATCCTGAACGCCGCCGTAGCGGTTGCGCGATCCGGATCTTCACTACAGGGAGCATCGTGGCCATGGACAAGAGCATGGCGCCGGACGTCCTGGATGTCCGCAACCTGGTTCTGGCGGGGCTGCGGCGGGACGATCGCCAAGCGCTGGAACCCCATCTTGAGTTCGTTTCTCTGGGCTCGGGCGACATCCTTTACGAGCCCGGATACCCCGTCGATTGGGTCTATTTCCCCAACACCGCGGTGTTGTCGGTGGTCACGGTGATGGCCGACGGGCGAACCGTGGAAAGCGACACGGTCGGCTATGAAAGCGTCGTGGGGGCGCTGAACGCCCTGGGCGACGCGCCGGCCATCAGTCGGACTTTCACGCAGATCCCCGGCGTCGCGCTGCGCTTGTCGGCCGCCCGGCTGCGGCGGCGCGCCGACGAGAGCGTGGCCATGCGGCGGCTTTTGCTTCGACACACCCAGGCCAACCTGGCCCAGGCGCATCAGTCCGTGGCCTGCAACGCGCTGCACGACCTCGCCCAGCGCCTGTGCCGATGGCTGTTGATGTCGCACGACCGAACCGCGCGCGAAGAGATCCAACTGACCCAGCAGTTCCTGGCCACCATGCTGGGCGTGCAGCGCACGACGGTCACCGAAGCCTTGCGCGATTTGGCCGAGGCTGGCCTGATCCGGCAAGGCAGGGGCTCCATTCATCTCCTCGACCGGGCGCGGATGGAGGCCATGGTCTGCGAATGCTACGACGCGGTTCGGGTGAACCTCGGCCGGCTGATCGGCGATGAACCCGCGAACGGCTAGGAACTTTCGCGCCGCCTTCCGCTAGGACGGCCTTGTCCCCGAGGGCCGGCGCGATCAGGTTAGGCGCCAACAAAACCCTGGTGAGGACGCGCCATGACCCAGTTGAAACTCCTGATCGGCGGACAGCTCGAAGATGGCGAGATGTCCATGGACGTCATCAACCCGGCCACGGGCGAGGCGTTCGCCAGTTGCCCTCGAGCCTCGAAGCCCCAGCTCGACCGCGCGGTCGCGGCCGCCAAGGCGGCGTTCCCGGCCTGGAGCAAGACCCCGGTCGCCGAGCGCAAGAGGGCGCTGACCGCGATCGCCGACATGATCCAGGCCCATGCCGGCGAACTGGCCCGGCTGCTGACCCAGGAGCAGGGCAAGCCGATCGGCGATGCGACCGGCGAGGTCTATGGCGCCTCGGCCTTCTTCCGCTATTTCACCTCGCTCGACTTGCCCGTGAAGGTGATCGAGGACAGCGAGGGCCGCAAGGTCGAGACGCACCGCCGGCCCCTCGGCGTGATCGGCGCGATCACGCCCTGGAACTTCCCGCTGATCCTGATGGCCTTCAAGGTCCCGGCCGCCCTGCTGTCGGGCAACACCGTGGTCCTGAAGCCGGCGGCGACCACCCCTCTGTCGACCCTGCGCCTGGCGGAACTGATCAAGGACCTGTTGCCCGCGGGCGTCCTGAACGTGATCACCGACGCCAACGATCTCGGCGGCGACCTGACCGCCCATCCGGACGTGCGGAAGATCTCCTTCACCGGCTCGACCGCCACCGGGTCCAAGGTAATGGCGGGCGCGGCGGCCATGCTGAAGCGGATCACGCTGGAGCTCGGCGGCAACGACGCCGGCATCGTATTGGGCGACGTCGATCCCAAGACCGCGGCGCCGAAAATCTTCCGGGGCGCGTTCCAGAACAGCGGCCAGGTCTGTATCGCGATGAAGCGGCTCTATGTCCACGAGAGCATCTATGACGCCATGTGCGAGGAACTGGCGACGCTGGCCGAGGCGGCCGTGATCGGCGACGGCCTGGAGCAGGGCACCCAGTTCGGCCCGCTGCAGAACAAGATGCAGTATGATCGGGTCAAGGAACTGATCGAGGACGCCCGCCAGCACGGCGCCATCATCGCCGGCGGCCAGGCGGTCGACGGGCCTGGCTATTTCATCCGCCCGACCATCGTGCGCGACATTACCGACGGGACCCGGCTGGTCGACGAGGAACAGTTCGGCCCCGTGCTGCCGGTGATCAAGTTCTCCGACCCGGAAGACGCCCTGGCCCGCGCCAACGCGTCCGACTACGGCCTGGGCGGCTCGATCTGGTCGTCGGACCTGGACCAGGCCTATGCGCTGGCCGAACGGATGGAATCCGGCACGGTCTGGATCAACAAACACAGCGACCTGGCGCCCCACATCCCCTTTGGCGGCGCCAAGCAGTCCGGGCTGGGCGTCGAACTCGGTGAAGAAGGGCTGATGGAGTTCAGCCAATTGCAGGTCATCGACATGGCGCGTTAGTCGGCCGCCCGCTGGACGCCGAGGGGTTTTCCAGCAAAGGTCGCCGCCGCGTCCTCGGGGGAGACACGGATGGCTTTGGTCGGGTTCTTGGCCGTCAATGCGCTGATCATCGCGATCTGCATCATCGGCCTTTGGCTGGTCAGCCTGAAGGTGCGCGATGTCAGCTTCATCGACAGTTGGTGGCCGGTCGGCATGGTGGTGCTGGCCTGGGTCAGCTTTCTGCAGAGCGCCCAGCCTAGCCCGCGCCGGCTGCTGCTGGTCGGGCTTTGCACCGTCTGGGGACTGCGGCTCGGCGGCTATCTGTTCTGGCGCTGGCGCCAGCACGGGGCGGACCGGCGCTATGTCACCATGCTGGCGGCGGCCAAGGAGGAGCGCGGCTGGGGTTTCGCCACCGCCTCGCTGCTGCTGGTCTTCGGCCTGCAGGCGCCCTTGCAGTTCGTGGTCTGCCTGCCCAGCCAGCTTGGCCAGTTCGGCAAGGTCTCCGGCGCGATCGGCCCCTTGGCCATGGTCGGCGCGACGCTGGCGGTGCTGGGGATCGTCTTCGAGTCGGTGGGCGACTGGCAACTGGTCCGCTTCAAGGCCAATCCGGACAACAAGGGCAAGGTTCTGGACACCGGCCTCTGGCGCTTCACCCGCCACCCCAACTATTTCGGCGATGCCTGCGTCGGCTGGGGCCTTTACCTGGTCGCCTGCGAAAGCCCGCTGGGCGTCTGGTCCCTGCCGGCGCCCGCCCTCCTGACCTTCCTCCTGACCCGCGGGAGCGGCGTGCCGACGGTCGAAGGCCACATGCGCAAACAACGGCCGGACTACGAGGCCTATGTCGCGCGGACCTCGTCCTTCATTCCCTGGCCGCCGAAGCGGGCATAGGGGCGGGCAGGGTGCGTGCTTCGACACGCCGGCTACTCAGGATGACGAAGTTATTGGAATCATAAACTATTCGTCATGCTGAGTCGCGCCCAAAGGGCGCGTGTCGAAGCACGCGCCTATCCCCCCAACCGCTCCCGCGCCGCCCAGCACGCGTGCGTCCCGCTGCACAGTTTGTGGGGCAGGGCGATGCGGCAGACCGGGCCGGCTTCGATCCGTTTGGCGTCCAGCAGGATGCATTCCGAGCGGCCGGTGTTCTCGTCGGTGAGGAAGCTGACCAGATAGCCGTCGTCCTCGTCCACGGCGCCGGTCCGCGGCGCGAACGGCGCCTCGCTGGCATAGACGCCCTTGGGCAGGACATGCTGCGTGCTCTGCCCGGTCAGGAGGTCGTTCTTGACGAAGCCGGTGAACAGGAACCAGCCCGGCTCGGCGACGGTCGAATAGCCGTAGCGATATTCGCGCCCGGCGAAGCGGCCGTTGATCGTGCCGAATTCCATGATCCGCTCGTCGAGCCGCGCCTCGCGCGTGGTCCCGTCCGTGAGGTTGAAACGCCAGCGGTGCAGCTTGGGCCGGAAGCTGGCCTCGTCGAGATAGGCCATCATATGCTCGAACCCCGGCGGGGCGTCGGCGCGCGGCGGCGGGATCGGGTCTTCCTGGAAGTAGCCGTCCAGGATCACCTCGTCGCCGTCCTCATAGGCGTTCAGCCAATGCAGCACATAGGTCGGCGAGGCCTCGAACCAGCGGATCTCGCCGCCCCTATGGTGGCGTGGAACCAGGGCGAAGCGCGAGGGCAGGCCCTCATGCAGCCGAACGGCGTGGACGTTGCGCTCCAGGAGCCTGGCGTCCCAGAACACCGGCAAGTCGTTCAGGATCGCGTAGTTCTCCGTGAAGGCCATGTCGTGCGGCAGGCGCGGGCCGGGCAGCGGCACCGGCGTGTAGCGGATCAGCCGGTTGTCGGCGCCGACCTCGCCCAGGTGCAGATAGGGCGCGTGCTTGGAATAGTTGAAGAACAGCAGTTCGCCGGTGTGCTCGTCGACCTTCGGATGGGCCGATATGCCGTCGATCGGCGTCCAGGATTCCACGCCGAGCGTCTCCAGCGTCAGCGGGTCCAGCCGATAGCCTTCCCCGCACTGGTAGAAGGTCGACAGCGCCCGGCCGGCATGGACCACGATATCGGTGCTGGAGGCGTCCTTCAGCGCGCCGTGGGCGCCGAAGCCGGGCCGGCGGGCCAGGGTGACGGGATCGGCCAGCCCGCCCCACAGCGAGCCGCCGGCTTCCTGCTCGGCGATGAAGCAGCGAGTGCGGATGAAGCGGTTGCGGTACGAGGCGCGGCCGCCGTGGAAATAGATCCGGTGCACCATCCCGTCGCCGTCGAACGGATGGAAGCGGCCGAGCGGCTGGTGCACCTGGTTCTCGGTATTGCGCAGATAGACGCCGTCGATGTCCGTCGGGATCGCGCCCTCGATCACCTCGAGGTCGGAGGCGTCGACTTCCTCATGCAGCGGCGTCCAGGCCCCATTCAGATAGGGGTGGTTGCTGGGCTTCAGCGTGGTCAGAACCGGCGCCAGCCGCTCGATCTTCATGATGGCTGCTCACGAGGGCCCTGGCGCGCGTCATGCGCCCATCGCCCCGCACGCTAAAGCATTTTCGAGCGAAGTGGAAACCGGCTCGCGTGAAGAAAATGCGTAAAAACAAAGAGATAATAGAGCGCTATCGATTCGGCTTGAAGCGATAGCGCTCACCACCCCGCCCGTCCGTCAAATCAGGGGCGGTCGGCGGGTCAGACCCTGGTCTGCATTTCCCGAATGAACACGGTGGTCTCTTTCAGCCGCTCCAGAACCTGCTCATTCAGGGTCAGTTTTTCGTCAAGCTGAGGATCGACGCGCTGCAGGATCACTTTCACCCCGAGCGCCTCCAGATGAGTGGCCAGCGCCGCGATGACCGAAGTCTTGCCTGTGTGCTCCTTGCCGGAGACTTCAATCGTCACATCGTACATGGCGTCATCATGGTTCCGTCGGCGGGCCGAGACCCCTGGGGAGGGGCAGCGGTATCACGTTTTTATGACGGTTGGGAAACGTCAGGGATGTCGCATCCGCATTCGCCGCGCAAGCGAGGGCCTAGATTCTAAATGTTTAGAGCGGGATGCGGGCGGAAAACCGCTTCGCGCTTTTCCTCATCCCGCTCTAGGCTTCTTCCCATTGCCGAACCGGGCCGACATCCACATGGACGAAGCCGGACTTGGGATAGTAGCCGACGCCGCCGGCGCGCAGCGACAGCGCCGCTTGGTGAAGACGGCCGAGGTCGACGCCTTCCAAGCCGATATCGACGGCCTTGCCCAGGATGTGCTGGCTGTGCTCCGCCACCTCGTGGCTGCGCAGGCGCATCATCGCGTTGGTCTTGGCCGAGCGGTAGCCGGAGACGATCTGGAACGGCCCGCGCACCTCGATCTTCTGACGCAGCTTGTGCATCAGGTCGAACAGGCGCGGGTCCATGAAGTGTTCCTCGCCGCTGCGCCAGTCGCGCAGCACCCGCATCGCCGCGTGCAGGGCGTCGGGCACATAGGCGCCGTTCTCGTAATAGACCGTGTCCATCACGTCGCCGGTATGCAGGTTGTGGACGAAGGCTCGCCTGATCTCGATCGCCGGTTTCTTCGTCGCCAGGGGTGCGGGCGGGGTCGGCGGCAGGGCGTCGCGCAGATCCGCGGGCGGCAGGTCGACCTCGCGGACCTTCGGGTAGAGGGCGTTCGCCAGGGGCGGGATGGTCGCCGCCGCGGCGGCGCTGGCAAGCCCGTAGCCGAGAAATTGGCGGCGCGCTGGTGTCATCGATACCTCTTTGTAGCCGCGCCCCGCGCCGGCGAGTTAACCACGCCCCTTCGTTGGCGAGCGGCTTATGCGGGCTTTAGGGTTGAGATCAAGCTAAGCGGGGTAAAATTGCGACGAACGGCCGCACAGGTCATGGCCAAGGTAAGTGGAGTCCACCTCCAGATGTCCAGAGGACCGGCTGGAAACATAGCGACGTTCTTCGGAGCGGATTGCTCTAATATCGCCACGCCCAGACATGGATGATGCTCGCAAGCCGCGCCCCCGCCGGTCCATTGAGCCGAAGCTAGACCACAAACACGAATTCACGATTAACGTCGGTAATTCCCGGTCGACTTGACCGGCTCTCGTCGGCAAGGTGCGCTTAAAGCGAGAGGGGACCGATGAACGAAGACCAGAGCCTGAAGATCGAGAAAAAGGGTTCGGTGGAGCATGCGACGCTCAATCGGCCGGAGCGGCTCAACGCCCTGAACCAGCCGCTGACGGACGCTTTGGTCGGATATTTCGAGAGCAAGCGACGGGATGCGGAGACCCGGGTCATCGTCCTGGCTGGCGCGGGCCGGGCCTTCTGCTCCGGGGCCGACCTGAAGGCCCGCGATCAACCGGATCGTCTCAACGACGGGCCGGATGGGGATTGGGTGTTGCGCGATCTCATGAAGGCGATGCGCGCCTGTCCTCAACCGATCGTTACATTGGTGCGCGGCGCGGCGGCGGGCGGGGGCCTGGCGATCGCCCTGGCCTCGGACATCATCCTGGCCGGTGAGAGCGCCGTCTTCCATCCCGCCTTCATCAGGATCGGCCTGTCCGGCAGCGAACTGGGCGTCAGTTGGCGCCTGCAGCGCACGATCGGCGTGTCGAAAGCCCGCGAGATGCTGCTGACCGGGCGGCCGATGAACGCCGCGGAGGCGTTGCGCACCGGCCTGGTTTCCGCGGTGGTCGCCGATGATGCGCTCGAAGGCCACGCCGCCGCTCTTGTCGAGGACATGCTGAAAGCCGCTCCGGACGCCTTGCGCATCTCGAAGCGGACCTTCGATGCGACCCTGGAGGTCCCTGGCTTCGACGCCGCGCTCGAAATCGAAGAGCGCGGCCAGATCCAGATGATCCGCCAGAGCCGAAGCCAGCGCGCCGCGGCGGAATAGGCGCCGCGCCGGCTCCGACGCCGATCCTATTTCGGGTGGATCCGGGTGATCTTGGTTCCTTGCAGGGTCAGGTCGGCCATCAGGCCCTTCTGACCATAGGGAAAGGCGTAGACGTCGTGGGTGATGGTGGTGGAATTAGCCTCGGCGCCCGCGCCCTGGTTGACCACGACGATGCTGGGGCCGGTGCCGGCGGACCAGCCGTCGGAACGCCGCAGGTATTCCAGCGCCCCGTCGGTCATGAAGTAGAGCGCATAGGCGAAGTCCTGGCCGCCCAACTGCAGGCCCCAGGAGCCGCCGGTCATGTTGTAAAAGCCATCGGCGTGGCCGTGGACCAGCAGGACGCCGTTGCCGGTCTCGCCGCCGAAGATGAAGCCGGCCTTGAGGATCGAGGGGAAGACCAGGATGGCCCTGGCGTGGCGGGCCAGGAAGCGGGCGCGGTGATTGGTGTCCTCGAGTTGCTGCAGCGACCGCAGGGCGTCGGCGGTAAGTTCTTCGCGGTGGTCGGCATGGGCCACGCCCGCGAATCCAATAGATGCGGCGGCCGTAACCGACATTGCGAGCCCCAAGAACTCGCGGCGCAAGGTTGTCATTTCATAATTCCTCTTCATCGTTCCCGGCGGACGGTCGAGCGCCCTGTTTAATCGCAAACGGACCGCTCGCCCCGGCCTCCCACGCCAGGACAGAGCCAAAAAGCGGAGCCGTGAGTTGAACCCTTCGAAGCATGATCGGTTCCCGAGCGGCGCTGGCAACGCCGACGGGGTGTGGTCGAAAATCCACGCCGCCACTTTCCCAGTGGTCAAGCTTGGGTCCAGCGGGGATCGGCCTCGACGGAGCCGTATGGGCGTCCTGAAGCGGACCTTGTTAATATGGTTTACGATCGCGCTCGCGATCATGTCGGCGCGGATCGCGCGGGCGGCGCCGATCTCGTTCGCGGACCTCCTGGCGCGGCCGCGGCCGGCTCCGACCAAGGTGATCGCCTACGGGGCCGACTCGCGGCGGTTCGGCCAACTCTGGCTGCCGCGATCGAAGGGGCCGCATCCCGTCGTCGTGATGATCCATGGCGGCTGCTGGCAGGCCAGCCTGCCTGGCGTCGAGCTGATGGCCTATATCGCCGACGATCTGCGGGGGCGCGGGATCGCGGTCTGGAACATCGAATATCGCCGGGTCGGAGGGCCGGGCGGTGGTTATCCCGGGACCTTCCAGGATGCGGGTCGGGCCGTCGACTATCTGCGCGTCATCGCGCGGGCCGAGGCGCTCGACCTGCGCCATGTGGTGCTGGTCGGGCATTCGGCCGGAGGCCATCTGGCGCTCTGGGTCGCGGCGCGGCGTGGGATTCCGAAACAGGACCGGCTGTTCAGTCCCGATCCCTTGCCGGTTTCGGGCGTGGTCACCCTGGCCGGCATCGATGATCTGGCCGCCTACCGCGCCAGCGGTCCGGGCGCTTGCGGCGAGCCCGACACCGTCGATCAGCTCGTGGACGCCGCGGGGCGGCGAGGACGGGCCGTCTATGCCGACACCTCGCCGGCCGCGATGCTGCCGATTCGTACGCCGCAGGCGATCATCTCGGGCGCGCTCGACCCGATCGTGCCGGCGCGGTTCGGCGACGGCTACGCCGCCAAGGCCCGTGCGGCTGGCGATGCCGTGCGCGCCGCCACGCTGCCCCGCGCCGGCCATTTCGAGCTGATCGATCCCCGTTCGGAGGCGTGGCCGCATATCGTCGCGACCATCCAGGCCATGTTGAAATAGGCGCCCCTCGACCGCTTGACGAACGTCAAGGCATGTCGGCCCCTTGGGGCATGAACGGAGGAACATCATGGATTACAAGAAACTGAAGGTGTCGGCCGACGGAGCCGTCACGATCATTACGCTCAGCGACCCGGCGACCATGAACGCGGCCGGCGTCGATACGGCCGGGGAACTGACCCACGCGCTCCGGCAGGCGACATCGGGCCAAAATCCGGCGCGGGCGGTTGTCCTGACCGGGGAGGGGCGCGGCTTCTGTTCCGG
Organism: Caulobacteraceae bacterium; assembly: GCA_036272715.1. Classification (GTDB taxonomy): domain Bacteria; phylum Pseudomonadota; class Alphaproteobacteria; order Caulobacterales; family Caulobacteraceae; genus Poindextera. The sequence goes on from DATAYD010000004.1 coordinate 11,684, forward strand.
CGCCAACCTCGCGGCGGGCATCGGCCCCAACCGGCCCGCCGGTGAGGAGGCGGATTCGGGCGCGACGCTGGAGGCGGTCTATAACCCGCTGGTCAGTCTCATTCGCGACATGCCGGTTCCCCTGGTCACGGCGGTGAACGGCGCGGCGGCGGGGGTGGGGTGCTCGCTCGCGCTTCTGGGCGATCTGATCGTCGCCGCGGAGAGCGCCTATTTCCTGCAGGCCTTTCGGCGGATCGGCCTGGTGCCCGATGGCGGATCGACCTATTTGCTGCCGCGTCTGATCGGCAAGGCGCGGGCCATGGAAATGGCCCTGCTTGGCGAGCGCGTGCCGTCCGCCAAGGCGCTGGAGTGGGGCCTGATCAACCGCTGTGTCCCTGACGCGGAACTGATGCCCACGGCCCTGGCCCTCGCGCACGAACTGGCCGCCGGACCGGCCTCGCTGGGCCTGATCCGCCAGATCATGAACCTGTCGCTGGATGCCGAATGGGCCGATCAGTTGCACCGCGAACGGATGTCGCAGCGTACGGCGGGCCTTACGGAGGATTTCGCCGAGGGCGTGGCCGCTTTTCTGGAAAAGCGGCCCGCCGTCTTCAAGGGGCGATGACCTTCAAGGGCTGATAGGCGGCGCCAGCGCGTCGCGATTCGGAACGTTTAGAGCGCGATGCGGTCGGAAAACCGCTTCGCGCTTTATTCTTATCCCGCTCCCGCACTGGCGCGGGAGCGTTCAGGAAGCTTTGACGCGCGGCTTGGGCGCGGCCTTGACCGGCTTGGCGGCCGCGGCTTGGCGTCCGCCTTGGCCCAGGCCCATCTGCTTGGCCAGATTGGACCGCGCGGCGGCATAGGCGGGCGCGACCATGGGATAGTTGCGCGGCAGATTCCACTTCGCGCGATAGTCATCGGGCGACATATTGTATTTCGTACGCAGATGCCGCTTCAAAGACTTGAACTTACGGCCGTCTTCAAGACAGATCAGGTAATCGTCACTCAGTGATTTTTTGATCGATACCGCCGGCGTCTTGACTTCGACCGGCGCTTCGACTGGCTTTTCCACGCCCGACAGAGCGGTGTGGATGTTCCGGATCAGGCCCGGCAGGTCAGCCGCGGCGACACTGTTGTTGCCAACATAGGCGGACGCGATGTGGGTGGTCAGTTCAATCAGCGTGGCTTGCTGATTCTCGGCTTCGGCCATGGTTATCTCCGGTGTTGTGATTTAATTAGGCGCGCGGCATATATCTAATTGATTCGCCTATCTAGTGCGCAGTCCGATATTATTTTGCGTAACAAAGTTACGCTGAGTGTGATTTGGCCGTGTGAAGCCGAAATGCACCGCTCAACCGTCAGCCGAGTCATTCGTCGAAACTGTTGATTCTGTTGAAGCCATTGCCTCCCTCAACAGACAATCATGTGTCCGGCTCGGCCCCTGACGCATCAAATTTTGTTCTTAATGGCATAGGTCAAATGTTCGCCGAGGCGGTTCGCGAACCGTAGAGTTGAACGCGTCTGCGACAATTTGGCCGATCGTCGCCGCAGTTTGGGTCCGCGACCCAATGTTCGCGGAAGCACGATGGTCCCGGATTTTCATGTATGAGACAATGGTTCAGGCGGTTTTCCCGCCCCTCAACCCAACCGCTACGCTAGGATAAGGGCGGCTTCCATGGCTGAAGCAAGTCAGGGCTCGGAGACGCCCGACCCAGGTCAGGGTCCGTCGGGGATCGAACGGGCGCTGATGGGGCTTCGGCCGGTGGACGGCAGTTTCTTCATCGGCGTGACCGGCGCGGTGGCTTCGGGCAAAAGCACGCTGTCCGCGGCGCTGCGCGACCGGCTCCTGGCGTGGCCGGACCGCCCGTCGGTCGAGCTGATCGGTACGGACGGCTTCCTGCATTCCAACCAGGCCTTGGACGACCTGGGCCTCACCGCGCGCAAGGGCTTTCCGGAAAGCTACGACACGGACGCGCTTCGTCGGGCGCTGGCGGACGCGCGCCACGGCCCGATCGAGGTTCCAGGCTATTCGCATGTGATCTATGACGTCGATCCGGCGTTGGCCCGGCGGATCGATCGGCCCGACATCCTGATCATCGAAGGCCTCGGCCTGGATATCGACCACGACGGCGGCGTGGCGCGCCTGCTGGATGCGCTGATCTATCTGGACGCCGAGGAGGCCGATATCGAGGCTTGGTTCGTGGACCGGTTCCTCGGCCTGTGGGCCGCCGCCGAACACGATCCCGCCTCTTTCTACGCCCGGTTCCGGAGCCTCGATCGTGATCAGGCGGCGGGCATGGCGCGGACGGTCTGGACCGGGGTCAACCTGCCGAATCTCCGCCAGCACATCTCGGGCGCCCGCGCCTTGGCCGACATCGTGGTCCGCAAGGGCCCCGACCATGGGATCCTGTCGGTGAGCCTCGCCGCGTCGGCGCATCCTTAGAGCATTTACGAGCGAAGCGGAAACCGGTTCGCGTGAAGAAAATGCGTAAAAACAAAGAGATAATAGAGCGCTATTGATTCAACTTGAAGCGATAGCTCTTAAGGGCTCGGCGAACCCGCCAATTCGTCGGTGCGCTCGGCCAGGTCGCGGAGGTGCGAAGCCAACTGCTCCAGGGCGAAGCTGAGGCCGAAAATCCGCCCGACCGCGTCGTCGGGCAGGTCGCGGGTCAGGCCGCCCCGGCGCAGGTCCGCGACCGCCGTCGCATATCCGGTCATGGCCTGTTCGATCTCGTCGAGGCCGGGCGCGCCGCGCCGCGCGGCGACGGCCTGGCCGACCGAGCTCAGCCATCGGGCGATGGCGGCCGTCGCATCCGTGGCGGGGCCGGCCAGCAAGGGGCCCACCGGCGCGCCCAAACGCGCCTGGCTGGCGCGGCCGATCATGATCAGGTCATTGTGCAGCCGGCGCAGCGTCCGGCAGAGCGGTTCCGGATCGGCGGGGCCGGACAGGCTGACCTGGCGCTCCCGCGCCGCTTCGTCCGCCGCCGCCTCGGCGGTGATGATGGCCTTGCGGACCTTCTGGTGCAGATTGGCCACCGCGGTCTCGTCGCGCGGGTCGGCGCTCAGCAGCGTCGACAGGGCGCTCATGGCCTCCAGCGCCATCGCGGCGGCGCGCGAGACGATCCCGTGGGCGCGCTCCGGCAGCACGGTCAGCGTCACCGCCAGGGCGATCACGCTGCCGAGGCCGATCTCCAGGAGCCGGCTGATGGCCGCCGCGAGCGGGCCGGCCGACTGGCTGGTGGGGGTCAGGAGGATGATGATGGCCGTCACCGACGCGATCCGATAGGCGGGGTTGATCGCGGTGATGACCGCCAGCGGCCCGACCGCCACGGTCAGGGCCGCGGCCAGCCACCAGATCCCGGTGTGCGGCAGGCTCAGCGACACCGCCACGCCCCACGCGGCGCCGCCCAGCGAACCGATGAACCGGTCGCGCGAGGCCTTCAGCGAGCCGCCGATGCTGGCCTGGGTCACGATCACGGCGGTCAGCACGGCCCAATAGGCCTGGGCCAGACCCAGCAGGCGGCCGACCGCGAAGGTGGCGAGGCTGGCCAGGGTGATGCGCAACGCCAGCCGCAACTGCGGCCGCCGCCGCGTCGCCCAGGCTGAAACCGATTCCAGGGCCATGCCGATTCTCACGCCCTTGTCGGTCCGGTGATCAGCATGACTCGCGCACGGGCAAGCCGCCAGCGGGTCCCAGCCGACGACAAGCGCTGAACGCGCTTCGATCAGAACGGCTTTTTCGCGCCGCCGGGTTGGAAGCCGCGCGACAAGCCTGGTGGGGCGGGTTCTACTACCTCGCGAAACCAGCGATTCAGACGAGGCGAGGCATGGCCAGGCGGGACCTGACCGGAGCGGTCGATTTTTCTTACCTGGAGACCTACGCCGCCCATGACCAGGCGGTGATCGACGAGGTGTTGGCCCTGTTTCGCGAACAGGCCTCGCTCTGGATGCGGCTGATGGACCCCGCCGCGCCGGGAGACGCCTGGCGCGATGGGGCCCACACCATGAAGGGCGCGGCCCTGGGCGTCGGGGCGACGGAACTGGCCGAGGTCTGCGCGGAGGCGGAAGAAGCCTCGGGCATGGGCTCGGTCGAGCGGACCTTGCGCCTGGAACGCGTGCGCGACGCCTTGGACGCCGCCCTGGCCGACATCGCCGCCTACGCCCACGAACAGGCGCTGAGATCGCTGCGCGCGCCTTCGGCCTGATGTCCGCGCGGCGGCCCTTCGCACCGGGGCCGAACCCAGTTATCAAGCGTCTCGTGAACCGCTCTCGGACCCTGTCCCGGCTCCCTCGCAACGCCGCGTTCCTCGCGCTGGCGCTGTTGGCGCTCGTGGTCAAGGTCGCCGTCCCGACCGGTTTCATGGTGGCCGCTCCCGGCTCGGGCGCCGGCTTCCCGCTGGTGATCTGCACCGGCCACGGCCCGGTGGTCACCCATCGCGCGGACGACAAGGGCGAGAATAAAGCCAAGCCCGACGCGCCCTGCGCCTTCGCGGGCCAGTCGATCGCGCTCCAGACCGCCCTGGCGGCCCCGATCGGCGGGGCGGTCTATTGGCGGGTGATCGCGCCCGATCACCGCGGCGTAGGTTTGGCGCCGGGGCGCGGCCTGGCCGCGCCGCCGCCACCCTCGCAAGCGCCTCCCATCATCCTCTGATCATCGCGCCGATCGCGCGGGCCTGAGCGCCCGCGCCTCTCGCCGCGTGCGCGCGGCTCACGATCATTGGGACTATCCATGCGATATCAATCATTCGCGAGCGCCAGCGCGCTCGCCCTGTGCGCCGTGGTCGGCGCGTCCGCGGCCCGCGCGGGCACGCCGATCGACGAGGTCGTGGTGACCGGCCAGCGTTCCCCCGACATCATCGAACAGCCGCAAAACACCACCGAAGGGATCGACGCCGCCCAGATCCAGGCGACCGTCAACGCCTCGACGGTGGAGGATGAACTCAAATACCTGCCGGACATCTTCATCCGCCAGCGCCATATCGGCGACACCCAGGATCCGATCACGACCCGCACCTCGGGCGTGGGGTCGAGCGCGCGCAGCCTGGTCTATGCCGACGGCGTCTTGCTTTCGGCCCTGATCGGCAACAACAACACCAACGCCTCGCCACGCTGGGGGATGATCTCGCCGGAAGAAGTCCAGCGGATCGACATCCTCTACGGCCCGTTCTCGGCGGCCTTTCCCGGCAATTCGATCGGCGAGGTGGTCCAGATCACCACCCGCACGCCCGACCATCTCCAAGGCTCGGCGAGTGTAGAGGGGGCCTGGCAGGACTTTGGGCAATTTGGAACCCATGGGACCTTCCCGACCGGACGGGCCAGTTTCACGCTGGGCGACCGGATCGGCCGGTTCTCGTTCTGGCTCAGCGCGGATCACATCGACAGCGAAGCCGAGCCGCTGCTCTATGTCACCGCCGCGCCGACCAAGGCGTCCGCCGCCGCGATCCCGGTGACCGGCGGCTTTGCCGGCGATACCCGCACGGGCTCGCCGATCCGGATCCTGGGGGCGGGCGCACGGGAGCACCAGACCGAGGACAACGCCACGCTGAAGCTGGCCTATGACCTGACGCCGACCATCAACGTCGCCTACGGTTTCGGCTTCTTCCAGAATAGCGACATCGCCGGCGTCCAGACCTATTTGCGCAACGCCGCGGGTAAACCGGTCTATTCGGGCGTCCTGAACATCGCGGGCCAGACCTACAGCGTCCCGGCCAGCGCCTTTTCCAATGACCGCTACGACCTGATCGAAGACCATATCCTGCAGAGCCTTTCGATCGGCTCGCACAGCGGCGGAACGTTCGACTGGACCGCCATCGCCACCGTCTACAATTACCTGACGGACCATCAACGCGGCCCCTCGCTGGCCTTTCCAGCCGGCGGCGCGGGCGGCGCGGGCACGATCACCTCGTTTGACGGGACCGGCTGGGAGACGCTGGACCTGAAGGCGATCTGGCGGCCCCAGGGCGCGGACGGGACGAACATCGTCAGCTTCGGCGCGCACCAGGACGGCTTCAGGCTGGCCAACCCGAAGTACAACGCCGCCGACTGGATCAACGGCCCGGCCAGTTCGGTCGCGACCATCGGCGCCGGCAAGACCGAGACCGAGGCCTTGTGGGCGCAGGACCAGATCGGCCTGACCTCGGCGCTGAAACTGACCCTGGGCGGCCGCTTCGAGGATTGGCGCGCCTTCGACGGGTTGAATTTCTCGGCCCGTCCGGCGCTGGCCGCGCGCCAGCCCGACCTGTCGGCCGACCGGTTCTCGCCCAAGGCCGTGCTCGCCTTCACCCCGACCGCCGACTGGCGGTTCACGGCGTCGTTCGGCAAGGCGTATCGCTTCCCGACGGTGACGGAACTCTATCAGTCGGTCACCACCGGCGCGGCGTTGTCGGTTCCCAACCCCGACCTGAAGCCGGAGGACGCCGCCTCGGCGGAACTGGCGGCGGAGCGGAACTGGTCCGGCGGGCGGGCGCGCGTCTCGCTGTTCGGCGAGTGGATCAGCGACGCGCTGATTTCCCAGGCCGGCGTGGTCTCGCCCGCGGCGCCCACGGTGCTGGCCAGCTTCACCCAGAATGTCAGCCGGGTGCGCAATCTGGGGGTCGAGGCGGTGGCCGACCAGAACAACGTGCTGATCAAGGGGCTGGAGCTGTCCGGCTGGATCACCTTCGTCGATTCCAGGATCCTGTCCGACTCCGGTTTCGCCTCGACCATCCCGGGCGATACGGCGGTCGGCAAGCAATTGCCCCAGTTGCCGCGCCTGCGGGCCGGGGCGGTCGCGACCTTCCGGCCCGCGCCGGCCTGGGCGCTGACCCTGGCGGCGCGCTATAGTGACCGGTCGTTCGGCACGATCGACAACAGCGACTCGTTCGCGAACACCTTCCAGGGGTTCGCCGCCTATTTCGTGCTCGACGCCCATGCCCGCTACCAGATCGACCGCCGTTGGGCCGCTGAACTGGGCGTCGATAACCTGACCGACCGGGCCTATTTCCTGTTCCACCCGTTCCCGCGGCGGACGGTGTCGGGAAAACTAAGCTATGCCTTCTAAAGGATTGATCATGAAAACGATTTTCGCTGTCGGCTGCGCCACCTTATTCGCCGCCGCGCCGGCCCTCGCGCACGTCACGCTGGCGGATACGAAAGCCTCGCCGAACGCCTATTTCGTCTCGGCTTTCCGCGTCGGGCATGGCTGCGCCGGTTCGGCCACCACCGCGCTTCGGGTCGAGTTTCCAGAAACGCTGCTCGTCGTGAAACCGCAGCCCAAGCCCGGCTGGACCGTCGAGATCGAACGCGCGCCGCTGTCGCCGCCCAGACCGGGCGAAGGCGGCAAGCCGGTCACCGAGCGGATCAAGGCGATCACCTGGCGCGGCGGTCCCTTGCCGGACGACGAATTCGACGCCTTCGGCTTCATGGCCAAGCTGCCCGCCGAGCCGGGCAAGCTCTATTTCCCGGCCATCCAGACGTGCGTCCAGGGCGAGGCCCGCTGGGTCGAGATCCCGGCCGCTTCCGGGGCAAGGTTGAGCCATCCGGCGCCGATGCTGGAGGTTGGCGGCGGGGAGGGCGACAGCATGGCCGGGATGGATATGAGCGGGACGGCGCCGAAGCCTTAAGGAACGGAGACGGCGTTACGTGCTTCGACACGCGCTTTGCAGGCGCTGCTTGACGAGGTTTGCCGCAGCCCGCCGCTCCGCGTCATACCGAGCCTGTCGAAGATTGTGGGCCGCGAATTAGTTCAAGTCAGGCGCTACTCAGCATGACGAAGCCATTGGAATTCCACAATTTTCGTCATCCTGAGTAGGCTGCGTGGCAGCCGTGTCGAAGGACGCGCGGTCGTGGGCCAGCTCCCTTACGTCCGCGCCCGGTCCCAGACCTCGAACTCATAGGCGATGCAGCGTTCGATCAGCAGGCGCCAGACCGGCTCGGCGATGGCTTCGGACAGCCCGGCGGCGCGGGCGGCGGCCTTGACCTTGGCCACCACGTCCTCGATCCGCGCCTCGTCCCGCACGGCTGTCCGCGCCGGCTTGATGCGCGCGGCGGCGTCCATATAGCCCTGCCGCTCGGTCAGCAGCGTCACCAGCGCGCGGTCCAGGGCGTCGACGCCTAGGCGGACCTCCGCCATGGTCGTGCAGCCGCTGGGCGCCGGGCGTGTCTCGACGGCCGCCAGCAGGCGCGCGGCGAGAGGATTGGTGGTCATTCGCGTTCAGATCCCGGCGCCGTTGTCGATGGTGCGAAGGGCGGCCTCATGCGCCTCGGCCTCGGCCGTCAGCCACGTGCTGAACGCCTTGACCTGGGGCAGGCGGCCCTTGGCCTTCGGATGGACCAGGTAATAGGCGAAGTCCACCGCCGTGGCGATCTGGAACGGCGCGACCAGCCGGCCGGCGTCCAGGTCGGCCTGGGCCAGGGCGCGTTTGGCCAGGGCCACGCCGCGCCCGCCGATCGCGGCCTCGATCACCAGGCTGGACTGGTTGAAACGCGGCCCGCGCGACCCATCGACGCCCCGGACGCCCCGCGCCGCCAGCCACATGGTCCAGTCGGGGCAGGATTCGTCGGCGTCCGGCGATCCGTCGTGCAGCAGCACGTGGCGCGAAAGGTCGGGCAGATCGTTCAGCGGCTGCCGCTCGATCAATTCGGGGCTCGCCACCGCGATCACCGTCTCCTGCATCAGCCGCGTGACTTCCAGGCCCGGATAGCGGCCGCTGCCATAGCGAATCGCCAGGTCCACCTCGCCGCTGTTGAAATCGGTCAGCTCCATGCCGGCCGAGATCCAGACGTCGACCTGGGGATGCAGCGCCTCGAATCGGCCCAGCCGGGGCACCAGCCACTTGGCGGCGAACGAAGGGGCCACGGTGACGGTCAGCCTCCGGCCATCGACGGCCGCGGTCAGCATCGAGGCGGCCTCTACCAGCCGGTCGAAGGCCTCGCGCAGGGCGGGCAGGGCGATCTGGGCCGGGTCGGTCAGAAGCAGGCCCTTGGGCGTGCGCTTGAACAGGGCGACGCCGATATAGTCCTCCAGGTTCTGGATCTGCTGGCTCACGGCGCCCGGGGTCACCGACAGTTCGTCGGCGGCCCGGCTGAAGTTCAGGTGCCTGGCCGCGGCTTCGAACGCGCGCAAGGCGTTGAGCGGCGGCAATCGTCGTCTTTGATCCATCAGTTTTCCTGAACCGCCCGGCAGAAGTCTTTGGTTGCGAAGTGGCGCCATGACACCCAATTTGCAACCATCGACGTCGTCTCCCTCGTTCTCGGCGTTGATCATCAGGGCGGCGCTGGGCGATAAGGCCCGCTCCGCGTTTTCATCAGGGATATCGCCATGTCGCGCGGCGCGCGCCAACGCCCAAATCGATTGGTGGTGCTGAATGGCCAGTCCAAGGGCGTCGCGGCCAAGGGCGTGGTCTGGCTGGTCGGCGCCGGACCGGGTGATCCAGAACTTCTGACGATCAAGGCGCTGCGGTTGCTCGAGGGCGCCGATGTCGTCGTGCATGACCGCCTGACGCCCCAGCCGATCCTGGATCTGGCCCGCCCGGGCGCGCGCCTGATCGATGTCGGCAAGCGCAAATCCCATCACACCCTGCCCCAGGACGACATCAACGCCCTGCTGGTCGGCCTGGCCCGTGAGGGCCTGCGGGTCGTGCGGCTGAAGGGCGGCGATCCGTTCCTGTTCGGGCGCGGCGGCGAGGAGCTGGAATTCTGCCGCGCCGCCGGGGTCGAGGCCCATGCGGTTCCGGGCGTCACCGCGGCCTTGGCCGCCGCCGCCGGCGCCGGCGCGCCGCTGACCCATCGCGGCCTGGCCCAGGCGGTGACCTTTGTGACCGGCCATGCGGCCAAGGGCGCCGAACCGGACCTGGACTGGGCGTTGCTGGCGCGACCGAACCATACCGTGGCGGTGTATATGGGCCTGTCGACGGCCGGGCGGATCGCCCAGCGGCTGATCGCGGCCGGCCGGGCCGCCGGAACGCCGGTGGCGGTGGTGGAGAACGCCAGCCTGCCGCGCGAGCGCCGCCTGCTCACCACCCTGGGCGAACTCGGCGATGCGGTGAAGGGGCTGGAAGGCCCGGCATTGCTGGTGGTGGGAGAGGTCGCGGCCCTGGCGGACGTGACCTCGATCTCGCCGTTCGAGGCCGCCGTCGAACCCCGCAAGCCAACCGGAGCCGCGTTGTGAACGTCCTGACCGCGAACCGGCTGATCGATGGCGAAGTGGTGTTCTGGGCCCATGGCCGCTGGGTCGAACGTTTCGGCGAGGCCGAGCGTTTCGAGGGTGACGACACGGGCGGCCAGGCCGAGGCGCACGCCAAGAACCAGACCACCGTCGTGGTCGAGCCTTATCTGATCGAGATCTCCGAGACCGGCGGCGGCTATGCGCCGGTGGTCTATCGTGAGCGGCTGCGGGCGCTGGGGCCGACCAATATTCTCCAACACGGCAAGCAGGCCGAGGGCGGCGCGGATATCGAGGTGATCGCCCAGGCGTCGGGTTCGGCTCACTCCGGCGGCCGCATCAACCTGATCAAGCGTAAGTGAGGCTCGTCGATGTACCAGTATGATGTGATCGACAGCGAAATCATCGCCGATCGGGTCGGCGAGTTCCGCCATCAGGTCGCTCGTCGGCTCGCCGGCGAGTTGAACGAAGACCAGTTCAAGCCGCTTCGCTTGAGGAACGGCCTCTATCTGCAACTGCACGCCTATATGCTGCGGATCGCCATCCCCTATGGCGCGCTCAATGCGGTGAAGCTGCGCAAGTTGGCGCAGGTCGCCCGCGTCTATGACAAGGGCTATGGCCACATCACCACGCGCACCAATATCCAGTTCCACTGGATCAAGCTGGGTGACGCGCCGGACATCCTGGCCTCGCTGGCCGAGGCCGAACTGCACGCGATCCAGACCTCCGGCAATTGCATCCGCAATGTCACCGCCGACCCCTATGCCGGCGCGACCGCCGAGGAAGTCGACGATCCGCGCGTCTGGGCCGAAGCGATCCGCCAGTGGTCGACCTTCCATCCCGAGTTCAGTTGGCTGCCGCGCAAGTTCAAGATCGCGGTCACCGCCTCGGCCAAGGACCGCACGGCCGCGCGCACCCACGACATCGGCTTGGCCCTGCGTCGTGGCCGGGACGGTTCCTTGGGGTTCGAAGTGATGGTCGGCGGCGGGCTGGGCCGCAGCCCCTATATGGGCGTGACGATCCGCGAGCACCTGCCGGTCGGCCGGCTGCTGTCTTATCTGGAAGCCGTCCTGCGGGTCTATAACCGCCTCGGTCGCCGCGACAACAACAACAAGGCGCGGATCAAGATCCTGGTCGCCCAGCTCGGCGCCGAGGAATTCGCCCGCCAGGTCGAGGCGGAATGGGTGCTGATCGACGGCGCCCAAGTCGATCTGCCCGACGTTGAACTGGCCCGGATCCGCGGCTTCTTCGCGCCTGGCGGTCTGGAGACCCTGCCGCCGGTCAGCCCGGCGTTCGAGGCCGCCAAGGCCGCGAGCCCGGCCTTGGCCCGCTTCGCGCGCAACAATGTCCATCCGCACAAGACCGCGGGCTACGCGATCGTCGACATCTCGTTGAAGGCTATCGGCGAGACGCCAGGCGACATCACCGCCGACCAGATGGACGCCCTGGCCGCCCTGGCCGAGCGCTATTCGGCGGACGATGTGCGGGTGACGCACGAGCAGAACCTGGTCCTGCCGCACGTGAAGCTGGACGACCTGTCCGCGCTGCACGCGGGCCTGGCCGCCGTCGGCCTCGCCAGCCCGAACATCAACCTGATCAGCGACATCATCGCCTGCCCGGGATTGGACTACTGCGCCCTGGCCAACGCCCGCGCCATTCCGATCGCCCAGGCCATCGCGGAGCGTTTCGCCGAGCCGGAACTGGCCGAGAAGATCGGTGAGCTGAAGATCAAGATCTCCGGCTGCATCAACGCCTGCGGCCACCACCATGTCGGCCATATCGGCATCCTGGGCGTCGATAAGAAGGGCGAGGAATTCTATCAGCTCACCCTGGGCGGATCGGGAGCCGAAGACGCCGAGGTCGGCAAGATACTCGGCCCAGCCGTGCCGGCGAACCGGGTGGCCAGCGCGGTCGACGACCTGGTCGAGGTCTATCTGCGTGAACGACGCGACGGCGAGCGGTTCCTCGACACCTACCGCCGCACCGGTCTGCAACCCTTCAAGGACGCGGTCTATGTCGCAGCTCATTAGGCTTCAGGGGGACGCGTTCGTCCTGGCGGAGGACCGCTTCACGGCGGCGCCGGACGACGATGTCACGCCGCCGGGCGATGTGATCGTCTCCTTCACCCGCTTCCAGAGCGAAGCCGGCGCCTTGCTGGGTCCGGCCCGCCAGGTGGGCGTGCGGATCGAGGCGGGCCAGTCGGTCGACGACCTCGCCTATGATCTGCCGCGGCTGGCGGTAGTGGCGCTGGCGTTCCCTAAGTTCGGCGACGGCCGCGCCTATAGCTCGGCCGCGCTGCTACGGGGCCGATACGGCTTCGCCGGCGAGATCCGGGCGGTGGGCGACGTCCTGCGCGAACAGGCGGGCTTCATGGTCCGCTGCGGCTTCGACGCCTTCGAGCCCGCCGACGGCTCGACGCCGGAGCAATGGGCCGCGGCGGCTGGGCGTTTCCGTCACGTCTATCAGCGCGCCGCCGACGATCGCGCTCCGGCTTTCGCCGAGCGCGCCGGCGGTTTTGGAGCGAACCATGGCCTACGAAGGGTCTGAGGAGATGGATCTGGTCGACGCCCTGAACGCGCGGCTGCGCGACGCCGAGCCTCAGGAGATCCTGCGCGCGGCGGTCGATCAGCTCGGCGATAACCTGGCCCTGGTCTCCTCGTTCGGCGCGGAGTCGGCGGTGCTGTTGCACATGGTCGCCCAGATCAAGCCGGACATGCCGATCATGTTCCTGGATACCGGGATGCTGTTCGGCCAGACCCTGGACTATCGCAAGCAACTGGCCGCCCGCCTGGGCCTGACCGGGGTGCGCGACCTGCGGCCCCAGTTCCAGGACATCGCCATCCACGATCCCTCGGCCGACCTCTGGAAGACCGACACCGACGCCTGCTGCCATATCCGCAAGGTGTTGCCGCTGGATCGCGCGCTGGGCGGCTTTGGCGGCTGGATCACCGGCCGCAAGCGCTTCCAGGGCGGCGACCGGTTGCGCCTGCGCGTGGTCGAACGCGCCGATGGCCAGATCAAGTTCAATCCGCTGGCCAACTGGTCCAAGGCCCAGGTCGAGGCCTATGCGGCCGAGCACGACCTGCCGCCCCATCCGCTGGTGGCCTTCGGCTATCCCTCGATCGGCTGCTGGCCCTGCACCCAGCCGGTGGAGGAGGGCCAGGACGAACGGGCCGGCCGCTGGGCGGGTTCGCAAAAGACCGAATGCGGAATACATATGCCCCGCGCCACGCCGACTCTCGAAGTAGGCGGCGATATCTGAAGCCGGCTCGCGCCATTCGAAAAACCTGGAATTGTTGATGCAAGACGCTCCCGTCGCCGCGCCCGCGCCCTCTGTCGCCGCTGGGGCCAAGCCCGCCCGCGGCGCCTTCTACGTCGAACGGGTGACCTATGTTCATCACTGGACCGACACGCTGTTCACCCTGCGCACCACCCGTGATCCGGGCCTGCGCTTCGAGAGCGGCCAGTTCGTAATGCTGGGCCTGGAGGTCGATGGCCGCCCCTTGCTGCGGGCCTATTCGATCGCCAGCGCGCCCTATGCCGACGAACTGGAATTCTATTCGATCAAGGTGGCCGACGGCCCGCTGACTTCGCGCCTGCGCAACGTCAAGGTCGGCGACGAGGTCCTGGTCGGCAAGAAGCCCACCGGCACCCTGGTGCTCGACGGCCTGCGCCCCGGCCGCAACCTCTATTTCCTGGGGACCGGCACCGGCTTGGCGCCGTTCCTGAGCCTGGTGCGCGATCCGGAGACTTATGAGCGCTACGAAAAGATCGTGACGACCCACACGGTGCGCGAGGTCGCCGACCTGAACTATCGCGAGTTCCTGAGCCGCGACCTGCCGAACGACCCGGACCTCGGCGAATATGTCGCGCCCAAGCTGATCTATTATCCGACCGTCACCCGCGAGCCGTTCGTCACCCAGGGCCGGATCACCGACCTGATCCAGTCGGGCAAGCTGTTCGAGGACATCGGACTGCCGGTGATCGACCCGGCCGTCGACCGGCTGATGCTCTGCGGCGGGCCTTCGGTGCTGGCGGACCTGAAGACCATGCTGCTGGATCGCGGCTTCGAGGAAGGCTCGGTCGCCAAGCCGGGCGATTTCGTGCTCGAACGCGCCTTCGTCGAGACCTGAGGCGAGGCGGCTTCTAAAAGCCTCTCCTCCTCGATGGAGGAGAGGTTGGAGTGGGGGGGCGCCCGCGATCGGTGACAAAGATATCGCGCGAGACGTCTCCCGCGTTCTTCACCCCGACATCGTGCGCTCACCCCCGACCCTGCCCTTCCCCCATCGAGGGGGAAGGGTTCTATCGAGGGAAGCGTCCCTAGTGCGCCAGGTCGGCCAGGTGGCCTTCGCCGCCGTCGATCGGCGGGCAGCCGGTGAAATCGCCGACCTTGGAGACGGTCAGGGACTTCATGTTGAGCGCCATCAGCGGGCGCATGGACGCGGCGTTATGGCCGGTGAACAGGTCGATGCGCTGGCCTCGGATCGCGCCGCCGATGTCGGAGACGTACCAGTAGCCGTCATGCACGCCGCCGTCGGGCATCGGCAGGCCGACGGTTTCCTTGATGAAGATGATCGAGTGGCTGGCGACCAGGTTCCGGTCCGCCGCCACGGTGCGCATCGGCGAAACCCGGCAGCCGAGGGAGTCGTGGCCGTTCATGCCGCGGCCCCCGTGGTAGAGCGAGGCGACCAGTTTCCAGTCACCCGAGGAGTCAGAAGAGGGGCCAGACACGCCGGCGATCAGGTCGCCGATCGGGTCTGGGGTGGCTGGTGCTTGTGCTGAGGCCCCCGAGGTCGCAAGCGTGCAAGCGGTGGCGAGGCATGCCAGGATACGCTTCATCAGCGCGCCTTGTGTTGTTTCTCGTCGTAGGGTGAAGTCGTATAGACCTGAGCCGGGAGGTCAACCCCGGTTTGAATCATTTTTGAACGTGATAAGTGGATATGCTTGTGGTGTCTTCGGGTTCATTCGGAGGTAAGTCTTCATGGCTATTCAAGTCTACGGAGACTCGATCTCCGGCAACTGTCTGAAAGTGAAATGGACGCTCGAATACCTGGGAATACCGTATCGGTGGATCGAGACGAACATACTCCAAGGTGAGAGCCGAACGCCGGACTTCCTTAAGGTGAATCCGGCCGGACAGGTTCCGGCTGTGGTGTTCGGCGATGGCCGGGCCCTGGCCCAGTCGAACGCCATCATCGGCCATCTGGCCGAGGGCTCGGACCTGATCCCCGCCGACGCCTATGACCGCGCCAGAATGATGGAGTGGATGTTCTGGGAACAATACAGCCACGAACCCTATGTGGCCGTCGCCCGGTTCCAGGCGACCTATCTGGGCAAGGCGGTCGCGGAGCTCGAGCCGCGTCTGGTCGAGCGGGGCCATGGGGCGCTGCGGCGGCTGGAGGACGGTCTGGCCGGGCGTGATTTCCTGGTCGGCGGCGCCTTGAGTCTCGCGGATGTCGCTTTGGTCGCCTATACCCGCGTGGCCCATGAGGGCGGGTTCGACCTGGCGCTCTATCCGGCGGTGAAGGCCTGGGTGGCGCGGGTCGAGGCGGCCCTGAACATCACCGACTGACTTTATCGGAGCCCCATGCCCGCGTTCCCCATGCCCGCGTTCCCCATGTCCGCGTTTGTTGCTCGCGCCGCCGCCGTCGCCGGAGCGCTTTGCGTCCTGGTCCCGCCGTCCCAGGCCCTGGCCTGGGGCGCCACGGGCCATCGTCTGATCGGCCAGATCGCCGCGGCCTCGCTGCCGGACGAGGTTCCGGCCTTTGTCCGCGCGCCGCGGGCGGTGCAGGACATCGGCGAACTGGCCCGCGAGCCGGACCGCTGGCGCGGCTCGGGCAAGACCCATGACAGCATGCGCGACCCAGGCCATTTCGTCGATGTCGACGACGCCGGCAAGGTGTTGGGCGGCCCGGCCCTGGACGCCCTGCCGCCGACCCGGGCCGAGTATGAGGCCGCCCTGCGCGCGGCGGGCGCGGAGACCTATCACGCCGGCTATCTGCCCTATTCGATCATCGACGGCTGGCAGCAGTTGGCCAAGGATTTCACCTATTGGCGCATCCTGACCGCGGCGATCCCGCGCGAGCATGACGCCCAGCGCAAGGCGTGGCTGGAGCGCGACCTGGCGCGGCGGGAGATATTGACCATCAACGACCTCGGCGTCTGGGCCCACTATGTGGGCGACGCCAGCCAGCCGATGCACGTCAGCATCCACTATAACGGCTGGGGACCCTATCCGAACCCGAACGGCTATACCGAAGAGAAGGTGCACGTGCCGTTCGAGGGCGACTATGTGCGCCGCAACGTCAGCGCCGATCAGGTCCGCGCCGCCATGACCCCGCCCAATCCGTGCGAGGACCCGATCGAGGCCTGCACGGCCCGATATCTGGCGGCGACCGCCGCGACCGTGGAGCCCTATTTCGAGCTGCAGAAGGCCGGCGGCTTCGCCAACGCCGATCCGCGCGGCGCGGCCTTCGCGCGGCGGCGGGTGGCGGCGGGGGCGTCGGCGCTGCGGGACTTCGTGACCACTGCCTGGCGGGCCAGCGCCAAGGGCTCGATCGGCTATCCGGCGATCACGGTCGACCAGGTGGTCGGCGGGCAGGACCCGTACGACGCGCTCTATGGCGACGACTAGCGCGATGGCGGCGGCTCCATGACCTCGCTCAAGGCCAAGATCGCCGCCCATCTGGCCGCGTTCGAGCGTCGCGCCATCGTATCGCCCGAACTGCGCCACGCGGCCGTCGCGGTCCTGATCTCGCCGCACCAGGGCGAACCGTCCTATGTGCTGACCCGCCGCGCCCTGACGCTTCGCCGCGGCGCGGGCAATTTCGCCTTGCCCGGCGGCCATGTCGAACCGGGCGAGGACGCTGTCGCCGCCGCGATCCGTGAGACCGCCGAGGAGTTGGGGGTGGCGCTGCGGCCGGATCAGATATTGGGCCTGCTCGACGATTTCGTCACCCTGTCGGGCCACGTTGTGACCCCGGTGGTGTTCTGGTCCGACGCGCCGCTGACGATCATTCCGGACCCCGTCGAGGTGCACGAGGCGTGGCGTCTGCCGCTGAGCGAACTGGACCATCCGGACTCGCCGAAAGCGGAGGCTAATCCGAACGGCGCGCCGATCCTGAAGATGTTCGCCAGCGGGCGCTGGATCAACCCGCCGACCGCGGCGATCCTCTACCAGTTCCGGGAAGTCGGCCTGCACGGGCGCTCGACGCGGGTGGGCGATGTGGGCCAGCCGTCCTGGACGGCGAATTAGCGGCTCGTTTAAAAGTCGCGGGTCGGAAACCTGATCGATTTCCAGTCATGGTCCGCCTGTAGTATTCCTGGGTGAACCGCATGGTCGGGAAATCCGCAACCTCTGCTAGGATTGAGCGTTGCCGCCGCCATGACCGTCGCTGAAACCGGATCCGCCAGCCCTTGATCGACACCCCCGCCGAATTCAGTGTCGATCAATCCGACCAGGGCGGCCGGGCCGTGCTGACCGGTGATTGGACGGCCGTCAGCCTGGGCGACGCCGGGCCGCGCCTGAGTCAGGCCCTGCGCGAGGTGCGCGAGATCGCGTTGGACCTGACCGGCATCGGCCACTGCGACACCGCCGGCGCCTATGCGATCGTGCGCGCCGCCGGCGGCCGCGTGGAGCCGGCGAACATCTCCGCTTCGCCGGCCGTCTCGCGACTTCTGACCCTGGTGACCCATGCCGCGCGCGCCGCGCCGGTGCCGCATCGCCACACCCACTCGTTTTACGAGCTGCTGGTGCGGATCGGGCGTGGCTTGATCGACCTGCTGAACGATGGCTACCAGACCGTGGCCTTCTTCGGTCATCTGTTGTCCGCCGTGGCCCATGTGATCGCCAATCCCCGGCGGATCCGCTGGCCCGCTATCTTCAACCTGGCCGAACGCACCGGCCTGGACGCCATTCCCATCGTATCGGTCACCACCTTCTTCATCGGCGCGGTCGTCGGGTTCCTGGGCGCGGATGAACTGGCCCAGTTCGGGGCCCAGGTGTTCGCGGTCGAACTGATCGGCATCGCCGTCATGCGCGAGTTCAACATCGTGATCACCGCGATCCTGCTGGCCGGCCGCTCCGCCTCCAGCTTCGCCGCCGAGATCGGCGCGATGAAGATGAACCAGGAGATCGATGCGATGAGGATCATGGGCGTCGATCCGTTCGAGGCCCTGGTGCTGCCGCGGTTCCTGGCCATGCTGATCACCATTCCCCTGCTGACCTTCGTCGCGACGCTGGCGGGCCTGGCCGGAGGGATGCTGGTCAGTTGGATCGTGCTGGACATCAGCCCCAGCTTCTTCCTGCAGCGGATGGTCGAAAGCGTCGGCGCCACGCATTTCTGGGTCGGCATGAGCAAGGCGCCGGTGATGGCGGTGGTGATCGCCGGCATCGGCTGCCGGCAAGGGATGGAGGTCGGCGGCGACGTGGAATCGCTCGGACGCCGGGTCACGTCCGCGGTGGTGCACTCGATCTTCTCGATCATCCTGATCGATGCGGTGTTCGCGATGGTCTATATGAAGCTGAACGTATGAACGACCATGCGCTCGAGGCTCAACTCGACGAGCGCGCCCCACCGATCGAGGTGAAGGGGCTGGTCTCGGCGTTCGGGGACCAGGTGATCCATGACGGCCTCGACCTGACCGTGCGCCGCGGCGAGGTGCTGGGCGTGGTCGGCGGCTCCGGCGCCGGCAAGTCGGTGCTGCTGAACACCCTGATCGGCCTGAAGACGCCCGAGGCGGGGGTGATCAAGATCTTCGGCCAGGATCTGGACCGGGCCACGCACGCCAAATGGGACGCGATCGAGCGCAGTTGGGGCGTGCTGTTCCAGCAAGGCGCCCTGTTCTCCAACCTCACCGTCAAGGAGAATGTCGAGGCGCCGATGCATGAGCATACGCGCCTGGCCAAGTCGATGATCTCGGCCCTGGCCGAGCTGAAGATCGCCATGGCCGGCCTGCCGCCGCACGCCGGCGCGCTGAAACCGTCCGAACTCTCCGGCGGCATGATCAAGCGCGCCTCGCTGGCCCGGGCCCTGGCGCTGGATCCCCAACTGTTGTTTCTGGACGAGCCCACCTCCGGCCTGGACCCGATCTCCGCGGCGGCGTTCGACGAACTGATCGCCGACCTCTCGGCGAGCCTGCGCCTGACGGTGTTCATGATCACCCACGACCTCGACAGCCTGCACGCCATCTGCGACCGCGTGGCGGTGATCGCCGACAAGAAGGTGGTCGCCATAGGCACGATCGCCGAGCTCGAAAAAACCGACCACCCCTGGATCAAGGACTATTTCCAGGGACCGCGCGGCCGCGCCGCCATGCAGGTCAAGTCCGTGCGAGGAGCGCGCTGATGGAAAGAAACGCCAACTACGCCCTGGTGGGCTTCGCCTCGCTGGCGCTGTTCATCGGGCTGATCGTGTTCGGCGTCTGGCTGGCGCGGCTGCAGTTCCACAAGGACTACAATCTCTACGACATCTTGTTCACCGGCCCGGTGCGCGGCCTCTCCGAAGGCGGCGAGGTGCATTTCAACGGCATCAAGGTCGGCGAGGTGGTCAAGATCGCGCTGGACAAGGCCGACCCCGCCAAGGTGGTGGCCCGCGCGCGCATCACCTCCGACGTGCCGATCCGCACCGACAGCTATGCCACCTTGGAGCCCCAGGGCATCACCGGCGTCAGCTATGTCGATATCACCGCGGGCACGACCAGCCAGCCGCTGCTCAAGGATTCCGTGCCGTTCGGCGCGGTGCCGATCCTGAAAAGCCGGTCCAGCGCCCTGTCCAACCTGCTGGAGGGCAGCGGCACGGTGCTGAACGCGACCGTCGAGGCCCTGAATCGGGTCAACCGGGTGCTGTCCGACGACAATATCAAGCACGTGAACGCCACCCTGGACAATATCGAGGCCGTGACCACCGAGGTCCGCAAGGAGAAACAGTTGCTGGCCGACGCCGACAAGACCTTGATCAGCCTCCAGGAGACCTCCCAGAGTATCCGCCAGTTGAGCGACTCCACGACCCAGTTGGTCAATGGCGACGGCAAGCGGACGCTGCATGACCTCGCCGACGCGGCCGAACAGGTCAAGGAAGCCACCGAGCAGGCCCGCGGCATGGTCGCGCGGCTGGATGGGCCGACCACGGCCTTCGCGACCACCGGCCTGCCGCAATTGACCTCGGCGATCGTTTCCCTGCGCAACACCGCGGATTCGCTCGACCGGCTGGTCTCGGAAATCGAACAGAACCCCCAAGCCCTGGTGTCCAAGACGCCGGCCAAGGAAGTGCAGGTGAAGCCGTGATGAGATCCCGCCTGATCGCCGCGGCCGCGCTCGCCGCCGTCGGCAGCCTGGCCCTGAGCGGCTGCATCACGATTTTCCCCAAGGCCACGCCGGTGCAGCTCTACCGGTTCGGGCTGGAGCCGGCCAAGGCTCCCCCCGCGGCCGGCGCGCCATTCAACCTGCAGCGTTCTCCGCTCCAGTTCGCCCGCGAGGCCCAGTCCGACGCCATCCTGACCGCCACCGGCGCCCAGACCGCCTATATTGGCGGCGCGCGCTGGGTCGGGCCGGCGGTGGTGTTGTTCGACCAGGCTGTCGATCGGGCCTTCGACGCCGCCGGCGGCCCGGCGCGGGTGGTTCCGAGGGGGGAACTCGGATCGGGCGGCGTCAATCTGCGGCTTGACGTCGAAACCTTCGAAGCCCGCTACCCCGCCGGGGGCGGCGCGCCGACAATCAACGTCGAGGTCCATGCCTTGCTGGTCAAGGCGGTCGATCGCTCCATCATCGCCGAGCGGCTCTTCAGCGTGCAAAAGCCGGCCGAGGCCGACCGGGTCAGCGCGATCGTGCGGGCCTACGACGACGCCGTCAGGGACTCGATCGGCCAGATCGTCACCTGGACCGAGGCCGAAGGCGAGCCGACGGCGACCCCGGCGTCCTGAGCCGCGCACCAAACAAAAAGACCGCCCGAAGGCGGTCTTTCAAAGCTTCAAGGGCGGGGGCCTACGCGATCGCGGCGCGCGCCTTGCGCCGCGTCGAGCGCATCGCCGCGCCCATGATGCCGGCGCCCATCAGCATCATCGCCCAGGTCGCGGGCTCGGGGACGCCGCTGACCGAGAAACCGCCGGTGTTGTCGTTATAGGTGCCGGGCAAGCCCGCGAAGCTGAAGCCGTCCGGCAGGCCCAGATAGAGCCGGGTGGCGCCGGTCGGAACCACGAACGTGCCCCCCGAGCCGATCACGAACGGGGTCCAGGGCGTGGAGCCGGCGTTATAGACGCCCAGCAGTTGGAAGCCTTCGTTGTTGGTCCCGGTATAGGCGCCGACATTGCCGTAGCCGGCGATGCTGCCCGTGCCGAACTCCGGATCGCCGTCCGGTCCGCTTCCGGCCGGGTTGCAGCCGACGCCGCAGTCCGCGAGGCCCGTCGCCACCAGATCAAGCACTTCGCCGCCGTGCACCGCGACTCCCACCGGCAATTGGCCGGCGCCGTTGCCGGGAACGGCGGTCTGGGTTTGCGCGGCGGGGAACGCCGGAACGGTCGTCATGCCGGCCAGGAAGATGTCGTCCTTGGCGCTGACGAAGACCGTGCTGGCCTGGGCGCTCGCGGCGGCGATCATGCCGAAGCCGAACGCCGCACTGATCAGAAGTTTCTTCAAGGCCATGACCGTCGTTTCCTGGAGGCGGCGGGAGGCCGCGTGTAGATATGAATGCTGGAACTGTTAGGAGGGGCGGGGCCATTTCAAGTCAAGCACACTCGCCTGTTTGGGGTATGCTTTTTCAATTGTTCATGGTCAAGTTGACAAGTTCAACTGTTCTCGGCCGAAGGTTGGCCGCCAGTCATGTGGATCAAAATCCGTCGCCGCGACTGTATTGTGAGGCTGTATTGATGCGATCGGTCTCGATTAATCGGTGTTCGCCGTCGTTAAACCACTTCCGGCAGACCGAGGCGACGCCGTGTCGCTGTGAGTGTATTGAGCAGCAGGCAGGCGATGGTCATCGGGCCGACGCCGCCGGGCACGGGGGTGATGGCGCCGGCCACCGCCATCGCTTCGTCGAACGCCACGTCGCCGACCACGATGGTCTTGCCGGCCGCCGCGGCCTTGGGCCGGCGCGAGGGCACGCGGTTGATGCCGACGTCGATCACGGCCGCTCCGGGCTTGATCCAATCGCCGCGCACCATTTCCGGACGACCCGCCGCGGCGACCAATATGTCCGCCTGGCGCGTCACCGACGGCAGGTCGACCGTGCGCGAATGGGCCATGGTCACGGTGCAGTCGGCCTGCAGCAGCAACTGGGCGATCGGCTTGCCGACCAGGTTGGAGCGCCCGACCACCACCGCGGTGCGGCCGCGCAGGTCGCCCAGGGTCTCGCGCAGCAGCACCATGCAGCCAACCGGCGTGCAGGCGGTCAGGGCCGGCAGGCCCAGCGCCAGGCGACCGGCATTGACGGGGCTGAGCCCGTCCACATCCTTGTCGGGATCGATCGCCGACTGGATCACGGCCGGATCGATCTGTGGCGGCACGGGGAACTGGACCAGAATGCCGTGGATGGCGGGGTCGGCGTTCAGCCTGGCGACCTCGGCCAGGAGCGCGGCCTGGGGGGTCTCGGCGGGCAGGCGGATGGTCAGCGAGTGCATGCCCGCTTCCAGGGTCCGCTCGCCCTTGCTGTTCACATAGATTTGGCTGGCCGGGTCCTCGCCGACCAGCACC
The DNA here is from genome assembly GCA_036272715.1 of Caulobacteraceae bacterium. Classification (GTDB taxonomy): domain Bacteria; phylum Pseudomonadota; class Alphaproteobacteria; order Caulobacterales; family Caulobacteraceae; genus Poindextera. The sequence continues at coordinate 34,489 of DATAYD010000004.1, forward strand.
ACGGCCAGGCCCGGCTTGACGCCGTGATCGCGGACCAGGGCGGCGGTCTCCTCGGTCACGCGCCGGTGCAGCTTCGCCGCGTAAGCCTTGCCGTCGATCAGCCGAGCCTCGGTCATGCGCGCCACCTTGCCTGAATGCGCGTGGTGCTAAGCCCGAGGCGCGCCGAAAGGCAACCGATTCGAGGCCGCCGCGACGCTAGACCGCCTTTCGGAAAATGGTGATCCCCAGGACCAGCAGCACCAGGAAGATCGCGATCGCGACAAAGAACAACAGCTTGGCCACCGCGAACGACGCCCCGGCGACGCCAGTGAAACCCAAAAGCCCGGCGATCAGCCCGACCACCAGGAAAACCAAAGCCCACTTGATCATGACCAAGCCTCCACCACGACGACCCAGCGTCGCCGGCGGTTAACGCCTTGCCGACGCACGCGTTCCTATTCCCGCTGTATCGATAATTTGACGGTTGGGATTCGTTCTCAGATGAAACCCTTCCCCCTTGATGGGGGAAGGGCAGGGTTGGGGGTGAACGCACCCGGTTGGGGCGAAGAACGCGGGAGGCGTCTCACGCGACATCTTCGTCACCGATCGCGTCCGCACCCCCGCCCAACCCTCCCCCCATCGAGGGGGAGGGCTCTCAAACCACGCCTCCATGCGGCTAAAGCCTATGTGCAGAGCGACGAGTGGATTGGCGTCGACACGGGAGTCCATCGAAGGCCCGCTTCGCGGCGCGACCTCGACTTCGGTGCGCGCGCCGAAGCGGAAGTTCGCGCGTGCCGGCGAGTTCAGCTTACGGGCGGAAGGTCAACGGGGAAAACCCCAAGCAGACGCTTCGCGCTTCGGTGTTAGGATGCGGCCATGAATAACCGCCCTTGTCGGATAATCCAAAGGTCCGATATCAGCGCGAAGGAGGGAGGCTGACAGATCCCTACCGATTGAAACCGCGCGAACGATCTCTGGGGCCATTCCATGCAGTTTGACGATGTCATCCTCGGCCGCCGAAGCATCCGTGGCTACAAGCCCGATCCCGTTCCCAGGGCGCTGATCGAGGAGATTATCCGCTTGGCGATGCGCGCTCCATCGTCGATGAACACCCAACCCTGGAATTTCTACGTGATCACCGGCGAACCGCTGGAGCGGATTCGCGCCGGCAATACCGAGCGGATGGTGGCGGGCGTGCCGCAATCACGCGAGTTCCGCACGGGTCAGGCTTTTGCTGGCCCACACCGCGACAGGCAGGTTGGCGTCGCCAAGCAATTGTTCTCCGCGATGGGGATCGCGCGCGATGACAAGGACATGCGCCAGGACTGGGTGATGCGCGGCTTTCGTCAGTTCGACGCGCCCGTCTGCGTGATCGTGACCTATGACCGCGTGCTGGACGGCAGCGACGACACGCCCTTTGACTGCGGCGCCGTGACGACCGCTCTGGTCAACGCCGCCTGGTCTCGCGGTCTGGGCGCTGTGATCAACAGCCAGGGAATCATGCAGTCGCCGGTCGTACGCGAGCACGCCGGAATAGCCGATGATCAGGTCATCATGAAAAGTATCGCGCTAGGCTGGCCGGATGAAAGCTTCCCCGCGAACGCGGTCGTGTCCGAACGCAAGGCCGTGGCCGATGCGACCGTGTTCGTCGGTTTCGGTGACTAAAGGAACGACGACCTTTCCCCCCAACTCCGCCGTTCCGAACATCCGCTCGTCGGAATGTTGCTGACTGTCCGAGTGTCTCACCCCGACGCCAGACCGCCAGCCTCCTTGGCCAACGCTGTGATCTGGTCCCATCCCTTCGCCGCGATCAGCTTGGGTGGGGCGAGCCAGCCGCCGCCGATGCAGAGCACGTTGGGCTGGTCCAGATAGGTCTTGGCGTTGGCCGGGGTGACGCCGCCGGTCGGGCAGAACCGGGCTGGGGGGAAGGGGCCGTGCAGGGCTTTCAGCAGGGCCGGCCCGCCCGCCGCCTCGGCGGGAAAGAATTTGAAATGCTCCAGGCCCGCGTCCAGCCCGCGCATCAGTTCGGACGCGGTCGCGACGCCCGGCAGGAAGGGCAGGGGCTGGTCGGCGGCGGCCTCGATCAAGCGCGCGGTCAGGCCGGGACTGACCGCGAAGCGCGCGCCGGCGCGCTGGGCGCGGCCCAGGTCTTCCGGGGTCAACACGGTTCCGGCGCCGACGATCGCGTCCGGGACCTCGGCCACGATGGCCTCGATCGCCGTCAGGGCCTCGGCGGTGCGCAGGGTGACTTCCAGCACGCGCACGCCGCCGGCGACCAGGGCGCGGGCCAGGGGAACCGCGTCAGCGGCCCGTTCGATGGTCAGGACCGCGATCACCGGCCCCTCCGCCATCAGGGCGGCGGCGGACGGCGGCGTGTTCACGGCGCCCACCAGACCTGGACCGGGACCTTGGCCTGGCGCAGCACGGCGCGGACCGGCGCGTCCGCAATGTCGCCGTCGCCGAGCGCGTCCTGATAGGCCGCCCATTTAGCCGCGCCGGTGAAGAAGAGCACGATCCGGCGGCTGTCCAGCAGCGCGCGCAGGGTCATCGAGAGGCGCGGCGGAGCGGGATCGTCCGGCGGGACCGGGCGGATGGCGCGGGCCAGTTCCGGCGCGGCCTGGTCCAGCGCCGCGGCGAGCCCCTGGCCGTGCGGAAACAGCGAGGCGGTGTGGCCGTTCTCGCCCAGGCCCAGCAGCATCACGTCGAACGGCCGGGGCAGGGCGGCCAGGGCGGCGCTGACCGTCGCCTCCGCGTCTTCAGGCTCGGCGTGCGCCGTCTTCAGCGGGGTGAACCGGGCCGCCGCGCCGAGATCGCGCAACAGCCGTTCGCGGATCAGGCGCTCATTGCTGCGCGGATCGTCCGCCGCCACCCAGCGTTCGTCGGCCAGAGTCACGTCGACCTCGCGCCAGTGAACGGCCGTCTCGGACAGGAGGTCATAGAGCGGCCCGGGCGTGGTCCCGCCGGATGCGACGAAACTGGCCGCGCCGCGCGCGCCCACCGCTTCGCCGAGCCACGCGGCGATCTCGGCGGCCAGGGCGATATTCAGCGCGGCGCGGGTCTCGAACCTATGCTCGTGGGGGCGATGCTCCTGGGGCATGTCACTCATACCAGGTATGGCCATTGCGTTCGGTCAGGGCGAAGGCGCCGGCCGGACCCCAGGCGCCGGCGGCGTAGCCGGTCGGCTTCAGCGCATAGTGTTCCCAGCCGGCGGCGATGGCGTCGATCCAGGTCCAGGCGGCCTCGACCTCGTCGCGGCGCACGAACAGGGTCTGGTTGCCGCGGATCGCTTCCAGCAGCAGCCGCTCATAGGCGATGCGCCGGCGCGGGGCCTGCTGTTTGAAGGCGTCGGACAGGCTGAGGTTCAAGGCCACCGGGCGCAGTTGCAGGCCGTCCAGGCTGGGGGTCTTGTTCATCAGCGACAGCGAGATCTCTTCCTCGGGCTGCAGTCGGATGGTCAGCCGGTTGGCCATCAGATCGTCGCCGGCGAAGATCGAGTGCGGCACGTCGCGGAACTGGATCACGATCTGCGAGGCCTTGTTGGGCAGCCGCTTGCCGGTGCGCAGATAGAAGGGCACGCCGGCCCAGCGCCAATTGTCGATATTGGCCTGCAGGGCGACGAAGGTCTCGGTGTCGCTGGGGCCGCCGCCGGCCTCGTCCAGATAGCCGGACGCCGAGCGTCCATCGGCCACGCCAGCGCGGTATTGCCCGCGCACGGTCCGCCGCTCGACCTCGCGGCCAGTGATGGGGCGCAGCGAGCGCAGCACCTTGACCTTCTCGTTGCGCACCGAGTCCGGCTCCAGGCTGGCCGGCGGCTCCATGGCGACCAGGCACAGGAGCTGCAGCACATGGTTCTGCACCATGTCGCGCAGGGCGCCGTAATCATTGTAATAGGACCAGCGGCCCTCCACGCCCACGGTCTCGCCCACCGTGATCTGCACATGCTCGATCGAGACATGGTTCCACAACGGTTCAAACAGGGTGTTGGCGAAGCGCAGGGCGATCAGGTTCTGGACCGGCTCCTTGCCCAGATAGTGGTCGATCCGGAAAATGTTCCGTTCACTGAATACCTGCTCCAGCGCGTCATTGATCAGGCTGCAGGTCCGCAGGTCGTGGCCCACCGGCTTTTCGACCACCACGCGGGCGCCGTCCTGGGTCAGGCCGGCTTCGCAAAGCTGCGAACTGATCGCCGCGTAGAGATTGGGCGAGGTGGACAGGTAGAAGATCACGTTCCGCGCCCCGCCCAGGGATTCGGCGAGGGTCTTGAAGGACCCGGCGTCGGACGCATCGACGGGACTGTACGAGAGGCGTGCGCGGAACCGGCGCCAGGCCCCGGCCTCGAACGCGCCATCGCTGCGTTCATGCACCGCCTGTTCGACCCGGTCGGCGAACGCTTCGTCGCTGAGCGGCGCCCGGGCCGCGCCGATGATCCTGAAGCCCTCGGCCAGCAGGCCTTCGCTGTCGAGGAAGTACAGCGAGGGAAACAGCATTCTCAGCGCCAGATCGCCGGTCGCGCCGACGATGACGATAGCCTCTGCCGTCATGGCGCTAAGCTCCGGTTTTCGATGCAACGCACACTAGCTGGATTCGGTCGGTTCATGGCTTAAAGCCGGCGCCGGCAACCTGTTCCAAATCCGTTGGCGAGGAAAGGCCGCCGGCCGCGCAAAGCGGTGTTTTCGCCCGGCTACTGAAACACCGCGCGGGCCAGGGCGTGCTTGACCGGCAGGATATCGATCCCCGCCGCGCGGACGCATCCCAACGCATGGTCGAGCATTGCGGATGTCGCGCCGAAAGGGCTCGGATCATCGCTGATGTCATGGGTGAAGAAAATGATCCAGGCGTTGAGCCGCGCCGCCTGGCCCACCGCCCGTTCGATCGCGGCGGGGTTCCACGCCTTCTTCTCCAGGCCGATGGCCTTCAACTGGGCCAGGTCGATCAGGCCCGAATTGACGCCCCGGCGAATGCCGCGGCTGGTGGGGAAGCGGCTGGAGAACAGGAGCTTGGTGCGCGGCGAGACGTCGCCATAGGGATAGGCGAAGCTGCTGAGCGGATAGTCGCCTAGATGGTCGCCGATGAAGCTCTGGTTGCGGTCCGTGTCGGCGTCCAGCAGCGGCGACCTCACCCCGGTCCCGTACTGGTGGGAGAAGGTGTGGCAGCCGATCTCGTGGCCGGCGTCGCGAACCTCGACCAGGTCGTTGGCGTCATAGTACTCGATCCCGTCCTCGGTCTGGCCGCAGAAGCGCCCCGCCGCGTAATAGGTGGCCCTGGCGCCATGCCGCTCGAGAATCGGGCCGCCGGCGCGCCAGGCGGATTTCGGAAAATCGTCGAAGGTGATGCTGGCGACCGGCCGGCCCAGACGGCTGCGGATCAGCTTCACCGGGATGTTGCGGGTGGCGACGTTGTTGATGCGGTGCAGAAGGTTCATGGGAGCGCTCAGACCGGTTCGGCGTGTGTGCTGGCGGTGACGACCGTCACGATGTCGGCGTCGTCGAAGGGGCGCGCCAGGTCGCGGCGCCAGATCTGGGCCTCGCCAATGGTCTCCGCCTCCGCAAAGCCGAGGTCTTCCAGCATGGCGCGCGAGGCGCCGTTCCGCTTGGTCGGGACGTGGCGAACCGTCAGCGCCTGGCGGCCGCCGCTAATGGCCTGAGCCGCGATGGCCTGCGCGGCGATCCAGGCGAACACGGCCTGTTCGACGCGCTTGCGCTGGACCCGGCAGCTCATGAACAGGTCGGTGATCTCGCCCCGGCGCAGGTCGACGGTGATGAAACCGATCAGCCCGTAGTCGCCGAACCGGTCGGCGCAGCGCACGGTCAGGCGAAGGCTGTCCGGATCCGCGGCCAGCATGGCCTGGACGTCCTCGCGGGCGTATTTGGCGCCGCGGAAGTTTAGCTGATTGGTCCGCTGGGACAGCTCATGGACCCGCTCGGCGTCGGCGCCGTCCAGCGGGCGCACATCGGCGCGGATCGCGCAGCCGCGCAGAAACGCCAGGTAGTCCGTCCCGGTCGATTGGAAGGCGGCCGCGCGAGTGGCCTCGGCCTGATACAGGCCGCGGCGCTGGCGGCTCTCGGGCGTCACCGGCAGGTCGAACCAGGGATGGTCCAGCATCCCCCCCACTTCGGTGTGGGCCATCAAACGGACGGAAGGGTGACGGGCGGCCACCTCGCCGCGCTCGAACGGCTGATCGTCGACGAACACGAAGCTGTCGACGCCCAGATCCAGGGCGGCGGCGATATCGGCCACCGACTGGCTCTTGGGGTTCCAGTGGATCTGGGGATGCAGGAAAAAATCGGTCAGGCCGAACCCGGCCAGGGCGGCCAGGGCTTCGGACGCGTCGTTCTTGCTGGCGATCGACTGCAGGACGCCGCGTTCGTCCAGCGCCCTGATCGCCGCCACGGTTTCCGGGCGCGCCTTCACGCCCTGAGCGCCGTCTTCGGCCAGGACGCCGGTCCACAGGGTTTCGTCCAGGTCCCAGACCACCACCTTGACGGGCCGGGCGTCGGCGTCGCCCGGCGCCGTTTCAGCGGGCTTGAGCGTGACGAAGTCGCACACTCCGAACACCACGTCGCGGCCGGCGGCCTCGCCGATCGGTTCGATCTGGATCAGGAAGGGCGCGGCGAGATCGACATGGCCCTCGATGTTGCGGATCGGCACGGTCAGGCGTTGGTAGTCCGGCCCGGCTTCGAACGGCGCCTGGAACAGTTGCACCGCATGCTCGCCGACGTTCAGGATGGTCAGGGTGAAGGGTTGGCGCTGACCGTTGGCGGACCAGCACTCGACCACGAAAGCCTCGGGCTTCAGCACGCCGGGCCGCGAGGCGCGGGCCTCCTTGGCGAGGTTCCAGCGCGCCGCGAGTCCCACGCCGAGCGCATAGGGCGCCGGCGCCATGGCCAACACGCCGCCCATGCGCGCGTCGCGATGATCATTCCGCCGCGCCTGTGCCAATGGCGCGATCGCCGTCGCGCCGCGGCCTTCCAGTTTTCCCCAGCGGCGGAAGCGAATCCGATGCAAGCGCGTTGGCCCGCCCGCCGGGACCGGCTCGATTCCGGCCTCGAAGCGCCGGCAATGCAGGTCCGGGCGCGGCGTGTAGAAGGCGCAGGTCTCGTAGCATTTGGGATAGGCGCATTCCGAGCAATGCTCGGCCCAGACGATCTGGCTGCGACCCAGGATCCGGTCTTGGAACGCGTTGAAGCCCTCCAGGGCCTTGGCGTCGATAACCAGATCGCTGTCGAGGGGCCGAACGGGGAGGGTCTCTATCATCGCGGCTCCAGCTCGGCCCTCACCATGGCCGCCCAGCATTAGGATTCGATTGATCACCACGCGTATCATCGACCTGAACTTGTACACACGCCTCCGAGGTCGGTCTCTTTACGGCAAGGGCCATGCCAATGGCCGTTCGGGCGCACACTGATCCGCGGCCGGTCAATGTGAAAGGATCGGACGCCCGTCCGCCGCGCGGGATCTTCGCCTCGCCGTGGGGACGGTCCAGTTTACCAGAATGCGAAAACCTCGGACACTGGCGGCGATCAAACGTCATCATGGGATCAAGTCGCATCCAGTAACATTTCGGCTGTGCGGATTGTCCAGTTTGAGCTGTAATATATCAAATAAACCACTGATTAATGTCGTTTTGTGTTGGTCTATGCCGTGACCGTCATGGTTTACGGCGTGAAAACCACGCTCATTAAAGGCTTCGTCACCCAATTTCCGCTAATTCTGCTGAGTTAATAGCGGGGGTCCAATTTTCGGTCTTCGTTAACGATCGCAACTTCGAACCCCAGGGCGCCCCCGATGCGGATGGCTCGACTCATCAAGACGCTGCTCCAGCCGGAAAGGAGCGTTCGCGCGTTTCTGGGGACCCGCCGCGGCGGCATCGCGCCGATGCTGGCGCTGACCCTGCCGGTGATGCTGCTGGTGATCGTGGGCGCGATCAACTTCTCCATGTCGGTCGGTTCGAAAAGCGCTCTTCAGGACGCCGCCGACGCGGCGTCCCTGGCGGTCGCGACGGCCACCGCGGCCAATCCCAACACGACCGAGAGCGCGTTGAAGACCCTGGCCCAGACCACATTGGTCAGCAATTTCTGCTTGAAGGGCGTCTGCACCGCGGCCACGCAGCCCACCATCACCGACTTCCACGTCTGCGCCCCGGTGCAGAACGACTGCACCGAGAACGGATCCACCCTGACGACCAATACGGTGACGCTCGCGGCTTCCGCGCCGACCAGTTGCACCATGTCGGGCGTCCTTCCGGCGATGTGCGGCAATGGCGCTCCGACCGTGAGCGTGAACGCCACGACGGTGATCGGCTTCGGCGCGACCATGCAACTGAACATCGTCCTGGACAGCTCGGCCTCGATGATCGTCGGCGCGACCCCGGCCGACGTCACGGCGATCGAAAACTGGACCGGTTACAGCACGACGGTCACGACCCCGGTCACGACGACGACTCCGGTCACGACGACGACGACGACCTGCAACAGCAAAGGCAAGAACTGCAAGACGACCACCACGACGACCGACGTCACCACGACGACCAACGTCACGACCACGACCTATCCGAACTGGAATGCGATCAAGCCCAACGATCCGGGTCCGGCCTTCGCGGGCGGCGACAATCCGCCCTGCGCTTTCGCGTGCCACGACGTCGGCGACTCGACTACGTCGGCGGACATCCAGACCGGCCTGACCAACGCCCACACCGCCGGCGCCACGACGCGGTTCGACGTGATGACCTCGGCCGCGCAGCAACTGGTCAGCAGCCTGCAGACCTCGACCCAGAACAATGCGACGCTGGCGAAGAACACCTATCTGTTCAACGTCTTCTCGTTCGACACGACCGTCCATACCTGGGGGTCGTCCAACATGAACTTCTCCAGCGCGGCGTCGGCGATCGCCCAGGTCGTGCCCGGCCTCGACACCTATCTATCGACCGCCATGGCGTCGCTGATCGGTACGATCGGTACGAACGGCACCGGCGCTTCGTCCTCTTCTCCCTTGAAGTTCATGATCCTGGTCACCGACGGGCTGCAGTCGTCCCGGGACGCCAACTGGAACGGCCCCTCGGGCTATGACAGCGCCTGGAACTGGAGCCCGACCTATACCGCCGGCTATGCGACCACCATCAGCCAGGCCCAATGCAACCAGCTCAAGTCCAATGGGATCGTGCTGGCGATCCTGGAGACGCCTTACGTTCCGCTGACGGGCCAGTCCCCCAACGTGCACCCCTATGAGAACACCGTGCGGCACGTGATCTATCCGGGCGGCCCAGGCTCCGCCAGCGCCGTGAGCACGGCGCTCCAGTCCTGCGCGTCGTCCGGCTATTACTTCCAGGCGACCAACGCCAATCAGATCGCCACGGGATTCCTGACGCTGACCAACCAGTTCATCGCCCAGTCCTCGTACATTTCAAAATAGCGCGGCGCCGAGGCCTGGCGGGGCTTCGGCCCGTCAAGACCCCGCGCAAAGCGGCTAAGGCGCGCGATCGACCCGGGGCCGGTCGCGGATCCACTGCGAGAGCAGCCACTTTTCGCCGCTCGTCGGCGCGAGCCCGGCATGCAGGGTGCGCCTGTCGGGCAAGCCGGACGATTGGACATTGACGAAGCATAGCGCCGCGCCGGCGGGCGGCCTGTGTCGCTGGCCCAGGATCGGAAAATCGGTCTCCCCGCCTTCGAAGCCGCTGTTCAGATAGACCAGGCCGGTGGCGATCCGTTGGCCGTGCCTGGCTAGGTCCGCGGCGTGGCCGGGCAGGGCGGGATCCAGGAAATCGAAGTGCGGCTCAAACCGTTGGCCGGGGCGGTAATGCAAGGCCTGGGGCGGCTCCAGCGCGGCCGGGTCGACTCCCGTCGCCGCCGCCATCCGGCGCCGCAGCATGGCCATGACCACGTCCATTTCAACGAGATCGAACGCGAAGGCGCCGTTGTCGCGCGCGTCTTCCAGACGCAGGCCCGCGGCGTCGGGATCGTAAACCAACGCCCGGGTGACGCGGCCCTCCGCGCGGCCGATGATCCATTCGCAAACCGCGGCCGAGGCGAAGGGGTCGTGGAGATAGACCTGGGGCGAGCGGGACAGGATCCGCCGAGGCCCCGGATCGAACCAGGCCTCGGGGGAGATCGATTCTCGCAGGATATGCCAATGGTCAGGCCGCCCGGCGTCATGCGAGGCCGCCGCCGAGCCGGCCAGCACGACAAGCTGGCCCTGGGCGACGCTTGATCCGCGCTCCGCGCCGATCCGCAGCAGATCCAGGGCCGCGGTCCAGTTCTCGATCCCCGCCGCGCCCAAGGCGAATATGGCGGCCAACATGGCCGGCGCCTCGACCCCGCCGTCGCGCGTCGCCTGGTCCAGCGCGGCGGCCGCCTCGAGCACATCCTTGGGCGCGCCGCTCCGCAGCAACGCCTCGCCAAGGCGCGTCAGCGCCAGGACATCGCCCGAAGCGGCGGCTTGGCGGAGGGCTTCGACGGACTGGTCCGGCATTTCCAGCAATACCTTCCCGCCCTCGCCGCGGCGGCGCGAACCGGATTGATAGTGCAGCGGTGCGCGGCTGGCGAGCCTGGAGGGGCGCGGTCCGGCGGCCCTGGGTTTCGCGACGAAGGAGGGGGCCTATCGTCGGTCCGCGATCACGCCGCCAGGGCGGTTTTGCGGCCGCGGCGAAGCACGGCGCCCAGGCCGCCGAGGCCGACCAGCATCATCGCCCAGGTCGCCGGTTCCGGGATGGCGCCGCTGACGTCGCTGAACGCGAAATCGGGCAGGGAGAGGCCCGGCAGCAGGCTGAGGTCCGGGGCGATGCTGTCGATGCTGGCCGGGTCGGCGAACTCGGTCAGGGTGCTGACCACCTTGATCGTGTCGCCGGCCGGCAGGGCCGCGGCGATATTGTCGATCGCCAGGCCGCGCCAGGCGCCGGAGCCGCTGAGGATCACGGCCGCGCCGGACCCGCCGAGGGCCTGGAAATTGCCGTTGCCGGCCGCCGCGAGCACCAAGGGCGCGGTCTCGCCCACATAGGCCCCGTTGATGTAATAGTTGGAGACCAGCGAAACCGCGTCGGCCGAAACCGTGGTCGGCAGGAAGCCGCCGACCGACAGGAACGTGCCCAGATTGCCGGTGAAGCCGCCGGCCGTGACCAGGTAGTTGCTGGTCCACGACGAGATCGCATAGGACAGCGATCCCCCGCCCGGGTGGCCGCCGTCGCGCATGGCGAAAGCGATGCGGGGGCCGGTGATCGCGGTCTTGGCCGCGCCGAAGGTCCCAAAGCCATTGCCGCCGCCGACCTGGAACGAGACCTGCGGCAGGGCGGTCGGGCCGAATTGGAAGATGTTGTTGGCGATGACGGGGCTGGCGGTCAGGAAGCCATGCCCGGGCGAGGCCAGGATGTCGCTGAAGCCCGTTACATTGTCCCCGATGAAGGTCGGCAGCGCCTGGGCCGGCGCGCCATAGGGCGCCACGCCATAGACCGAATCCCCGACGCCGCCGGTATAGATGATGGCGGCTCGCGCCGAAGCGCCGCCTAGGGCGAGGGTCGCGGCGAGCGCGGGCAGGGCCGCCGCGCGCCATGAGGATAGGGCGGAGAGTTCCATGATCGCCTCCTAGACAGGATCGCTTGCGAGACAAGGGTTTGCCCAGCCCGGCGGGTCGGCCGAAGGCCCGGGGTCGCTGATCGTATCCAGCAGGGACCGACGCATGGCCCTGCCCTTAAGCAGAATCTCCAGCGGCCGCGGCGTCATGCAAGCATGCGCGCCGCAGGCTCCGGGCCGGTTCGCCAACTGTTACAATAAAGTCAAAATTCAGGGCGCTTACGCGACAGACGTCGCGCCTGCCATGCTGGTACATTAGTTCTTGTCAAAGACGAATTCTGTACTCGGCTTTTGTAAAGCTGGCCATTAACGGGTAGAGTAACCATAAATCGGTTTGCTCGACAATCCCGGATTGGCGCGGAGTCGATTGCGGGGGCGAAATTTTTGAACGCCGCCCCCCGCGGAGTCATCGACAAAAAAAAGGGCCGCCCGGAAGGCGGCCCTTTCGCGAGTCCTGGAGCCTGATCGGATCAGGCCGTGGCGGCGTTCCGCTTTTGACGCGTCGTGCGCATGGAGGCGCCGATGCCGCCGAAGCCGATCAGCATGATCGCCCATGTCGCGGGCTCCGGAACGGCGGAGCCGCCCACGAAAAAGGCCCCATCGCCATTGCCGATCACGCCGAGATAGTTGGCGCTGATGATGTCCGTTCCCTGCGGAAGCAGAAAGGTGCCCGAGCTGAAATCCGAATTGGCCAGCGCGCCGCCGATGTCCTCGCCGATCAAGGCGGCGCTGGCGTTGGGCGTCGAGGTGAGGCCGCCGGTCAGCCCGGCCTGACCCGCGGGGCTGAGGGTATTGGTGGTCGGCGTGGCGCCGACGCCGTTCACGAACACCTGGAACTGGTCGCCCGAGGTCTCCAGGTCGGTGAAGGTGACATAGCTGGACCGCGCCAGGGTGATCGACCATGACGATCCGGTGGGGGCGTTGATGGAGTCCTCGGTTCCGCCGCCTGGCAGCGGGCCGTCGGTTCCGGTGTTGAAGGCCGGGCCGGAAATCGCGCTGGGGACCTGGGTCCCGAACATGAAGGCATACCACTGGCCCGCGGAGATCGCGCTTGCGGCCAAGGCCGGGGTGCTCGCCGCGACCATCGCCAGCGCCGCGGTCGCGCCGGCTGTCATCAAAACGTGTTTCATAGTGAGACTCCCTGAAGGCCCATTGGATGAGCGCTTTTATGCTAGTGGATCGGCAGTCAAGGACAATAAGAATCCGTATGTTGGCGATAAAAAAATATTCGTGAATATTTTATATTGATCAAATTTATATATGAAGCTCTACTGTACATGAAGGTAATAAAATCGTGGATCGAATACGAAAATAAGCTTGGCTATGGGGGTGTATTGATTGTGGACCTCATCAAGAATGTGACGCTTGCGGCGCCAATTTTTGAGGGCCGCGGCCTTTGGGCGTTCAAGGTGTTTCCCGCTGTGTTGGGCGCGAAACGAGGCATGGGACGAACGGCCGCGAAGGCGGTTCGATGGCTTGGGCCTGGAGCGCTGGAAGGCCCGGTTTCATTCACCATGAGGGCGCGCGGACCTGGGCGTCGGCGCCAAGGCCGCCGCTCATCCAGCCTCCAGCAATATCCCTCGAGCTCGCCGAAAGGCGATGTTACACTTCGCATAGAGGCCACGAAATGTGGTACGGAGGCGTGAGGTGAGCGCGCTCCTCGCACTCGGTGGCGCGCCCCTCTGCGGAGATAGGCTCGTGCGCCTCGCCTACATGGACGAAACTGGAATATCGCAGCACGAGCGGTTCGTTGTCGTCACGGCGGTGATGTTTCATGGCGATCACTGGCCGGCCGTTCGCAACGGCCTAGCCGAGCTGGCGGACCACTGCGTCCCTCCGGACAAGCGTGAGGGGTTCGTCTTCCACGCGACGGAAATCCATAACGGCGGTAAAATCTTCGATCGAGAGAGTTATTCGTTCGAACTTCGAAGGGAGATTTTGAAATCCCTTCTGCACATTCCTGCCGACAATGGGATGCTGATCGCGTTCGGATGGATCGATAAGCGCTCTTATCTGGACAGACCAGACTTCCCCACGGCTCCGAAGGACCGCGCACTCGCTTTCCATAGCATCGCATTCTCCGAGGCTTTGGTGGGGGTGGAACGGATTATGCGGGAGCGCTGTCCCGATGAGTGCGTGCAGGTCGTCGTTGAGAATAATGCCGAACACCGAAAACTGCTCAAGGAGGTCTATCGATTCCTAAGCTCAGAGGAATCGACCGAACTTTTGTCGCCCGACACGGCTGATTGGCTACCGCTTCGCCATATCATCGACACGCCAAATTTCGTTGATAAGACAGAGTCCAGCCCGCTTCAATTAGCCGATGCGACAGCATTTGCGCTTAAGCGCTATATAGGGCGCGAACCCTACGGAGAGGAGTATTTCCAGCCTCTACATGGGGCGCTTACGATGGTTCCGAGGATGGAACTGGTCGAGCCGGGACCGCTTTGACAACCTTCTCAAACGCCCGATCGAACGCCTCTGGGCTTTCATCCACGCCTACCTCGCGGGCCATGTCCACGAAACGGGCATGCCGCTCCGCGTCGGTCGGCTTCGGCTTTGGTTTGTTTTTAGCCATGGCCGGACCCTACGCGCGTTTGGCTTGAGCCGATAGGCTTGGCGCCGTAGTTTGCCCAGGGGACGCGATAGCGGCCTCGGGGCGTGAGAACCCCTTCAGACAGCGGTCAGTGCGACCGTGACAGCACTCCCTACCCATGCGGTCGGGGAGGCGTACGCGTATGTCCAGGGCGAAAGCCTAAAGGCGTACGCGGTCTTCCTGTCTGAAGGCTTCTCAACTCCCCGATCACCGGATCGGAGGGGCCGCGGTGCTTATGTTGGTTTTCCTGAACGGACTATCCGAGAACACTGCGTTTCTGAGTGGCTATTGGTGGGGGAAAGTTTGGTTTCGGGTTTTCTTTTGGTTCGGCATTTTGCAAGCCGTGCGACCGGTTCCCCTCATAGGCCTTGCGCTGCTGCCTCTTTGTTTCGCGAGTTTTGCCAGGAGACCTATCGTAATGGCCATGGACGCTGAAGAACCGAAAGAGTTTGGCACGCCTCGGACAAAAGCAGCCACATCGAAAAATTCTCTGTCCGGGCTATTTATCCTCGGCGCCGTTGTCGTTCTGTCGCTCGGAACAATTTGGGCAGCTTCCCATCGCTACCAAGTTTCCTATGAGGGAATGATGATTAGGCGCTTGGACCG
>DATAYD010000005.1:0-8678 GCA_036272715.1 Caulobacteraceae bacterium
GTGACCGGGGTCGACGCCTCCGAGCGCAATGTCGCTGTCGCTGGCGCACACGCCTCTGAGGTCGGGCTGGAGATCGACTATCGCTGCGCCACCGCCGAGGCCCTGGCCGAGCGGGGCGAAACCTTCGAGGTGATCCTCAACATGGAGGTGATCGAGCATGTGGTCGATCCGGGCGACTATCTGCGGACCTGCGCGCGGCTCCTGGCGCCCGGCGGACTGATGGTGGTCGCCAGCCTGAACCGGACGGTCAAGTCGCTGGCCCTGGCCAAGATCGGCGCCGAATACATCTTGCGCTGGGTGCCCGCCGGCACGCACGATTGGCGCAAGTTCCTGCATCCGGAGGAGATCAGCGGGTTCCTGGACGGCGAAGACCTCGTCGTCGAAGGCCCGTTCGGCGTGAGCTTCAATCCGCTGAGCGGGCAATGGGCGCGCTCGGCGGACGCGGATGTGAACTATATGATGACGGTGACGAAGCCCGCCCCGGACCGCTTGTTCGCCCTCAGTTGACGTCGCGCTTCTTCGGCTTGGCCGGCGGCAGGGGCGCGATCTTGACGCCGTCCTCGACCAGGGCTTTCACTTCGGCGGGGGTGGCCTCGCCATAGATGCCGCGCTCTTCGGAACGGCCTTCGTGGATGGCGCGCGCCTCGGTGGCGAAGGCGTCGCCCATATAATCGAAATTGGCTTCGACATGGGCGCGGACCTGGCCCATCGCTTCCATCATCATGGCTCGCGTCCGCGCGGGCGGCTCGGCCCCGGCTTCTTTAGCCTTGGTCCCCGCCACGGCCGGAGCCATGATCTGTTTGCGCACGGTGTGCGAGCCACAGGCCGGACAGCCGACCAGGCCCCGCTCGCTCTGGTCGTCATAGTCGGCCGCGGCGCCGAACCAGCCTTCGAAGGAATGGTCATGGTCGCAGACCAGGGCGTATTTGATCATGGGGCTGACTGTCTCACGCCCCGACGAAGGGCCCGTTAAAGCCGCGCTCGTTCTTCAGCGCCGGGATCGCTTGGCGGGCCTTGGCCACCGCGTCAAGGTCGAGCGTGGCGGAAATCACTCCGGGCTCGTCGCCATCCGCGCGGGCCAGCACCTCGCCCCAGGGGCCGATGATCATCGAGCGGCCCCAGGTGCCTCGGCCATCCTCGTGCAAACCGCCCTGGGCGGGGGCGAGCACGAAGGAGCCGGTCTCGATCGCCCGGGCGCGCAGCAGGATCTCCCAATGCGCCTCGCCGGTGGAGCGGGTGAAGGCTGCCGGCACGGTCAGGATCTGGGCCCCGGCCTTGGCCAGGGCGCGGTAAAGATAGGCGAAACGGACATCGTAGCAGATCGACAGCCCTATCCGGCCAAGGGGCGTATCGGCGACCACGGCCGCGTCGCCGGCCACGAAGGCTTCGGACTCCCGCGCCTTCTCGCCACTGGGCAGATCGACGTCGAACATATGCATCTTGTCGTAGGTCACGACCTCGCGGCCGTCGGGATCGATCAGGATCGAGCGGTTGGCGACCCCGCCCCCCTCGCGCAGCACCACGGCCGATCCGATCAGCAGCCAGACCTTGAGCTCGGCCGCCAGGGCGATCAGGTCCCGCACGCAAGGATCATCCGCCTCGGGCTTCATCGCGGGCATCGAAAGGGCGCGATTGCGCTGGACCAGATTGGTGACCTCGGGCGTCACGATGAACTGGGCGCCTTCGGCGGCGGCCTGGCGCACCAAGGGTTCGGCATGTCGGAACGCCGCGGCCTGGTCGGCCGGCGTGCGCAATTGGACCAGGCCGACGCGGACCGCGCTCATGCGCCCAGCAACCGGTCCAGCTCGCCGGAACGATCCAGCGCCAGCATGTCGTCACAGCCGCCGATATGCTTCTCGCCGATGAAGATCTGCGGATAGGTCGAGCCGCCGTTGGAGCGGGCCAGCATTTCCTTGCGGGCGGCGGGATCGAAGCCCGCCTCGATCTCGGTGACCTTCGCGCCCTTCTGGCCAAGAACCTTCAGGGCCCGCGAGCAATAGGAACAGAAGGGCTTGGTGTAGACGGTGACGGCGGGCATCAGGGCCTCAAGAACGATCGGGAACAGCGCTATATAGAGATGTTGGCGGCTTCGCGCACCCGGGCGATCACGGCGAGGTCGACGCGGCGCGCGCCCGCCGCCAGCAGGGCCCGGGCGCAGCCTTCGGCGGTGGCGCCGGTGGTCATCACATCGTCGATCAGCAGGATGTGGCGGCCCTTGACCCTGGCGCGGCGCGCGGCGGGGACCTCAAAGGCGCCGGCGACATTGCGGCGACGACCGGAGCCCGACTTGCCGCCCTGGGTCTGCGTCCTGCGCGCGCGAACCAGGGCGTCGGGCAGATAGGCCAGGCGATGGGTCCTGGCCAGCGGCCGGGCGATCTCGGCGGCCTGGTTATAGCGGCGGGCCAGCATCCGGGTCGCGTGCAGCGGCACGGGCGCCACCGCGTCGGCCTCGGCCAGGAGATCGGCGGCCGCGCGGCCGACCCAGCGGCTGAACAACCGGGCCAGATCCGTGCGGTCGGCGTGCTTGAACTTCAGGATCAGGTCGGGCGACGCGTCGTCATAGAGACAAGCCGCCCGCGCCCGCGAAAAGGCGCGCGGCTTGGCCATGCAGGCGGCGCAACGCTCGCCCACGTCATATTCGAACGGCGCGCCGCAACCGTCGCACAAAGGCTCGGCGATGAATTGCACCCGCGTCCACGCCTGCGCCGACAGGCCGGTCGATTGCGGCGCGGCCGTCCCGTCCAGCGCCGCCGGTGGAAAGACCAGGTCCAGGGCTCGGCCGAATGCGGCGCGGACGCGCGGGCCGGGTTCCCAGAACCGCCGTTCGGCCCCATCTTGCAGGCTCATGACCACAGCGCCCCACCTGTTCGACCGCGCCTTGCATCGCAAGCGGCTTGACCGAGCCGCCCCCCGCTTCGACGCCGCGGACTTCCTGAAGGCGCGCGCCGCCGCGGACGTGGTCGAGCGCCTGGACGCCATATTGCGCGGCTTTCCGCTCGCCGTCGACCTGGGCGCGCGCGACGGCGTCTTCGCCCGCGCGCTGGCGGCCAGCGATTCGAACCGGATCGGCGCCTTGATCGAGACCGACCTGTCCGTCGCCATGCTGTCGGGACGACCCGGCATGCGCGTCCAGGTCGACGAGGAAGCCCTGCCGTTCGCGGCTCATAGCCTCGACCTCGTGGTCTCGACCCTGGCGCTGCACTGGACCAACGATCTGCCCGGCGCGTTGATCCAGATTCGCCAGGCGTTGAAACCGGACGGGCTCTTCCTGGGCGCGATCCTGGGCGGCGCGACCCTGACCGAACTGCGCCAGGCCCTGACGGCGGCCGAGGCCGAACTCAGCGATGGCGCGGGGCCGCGCATCTCCCCCTTCGCCGACACCCTGGACACGGCGGGCCTGCTGCAGCGGGCCGGGTTCGCCCTGCCGGTGGCCGATCTCGACCGGGTCACGGTCCGCTACACGCATCCGCTGAGGCTGATCGCCGACCTGAAGGCCATGGGGGAAACCAACGTCCTGGCGGACCGCGCCCACCAGCCCCTGTCGCGTCCGGTGCTGGCGAGGGCGTGCGAAATCTACACGGAGCGGTTCTCGGAGGCCGACGGACGGGTGCGCGCCACGTTCGATATCCTGACCATGACCGGCTGGGCGCCGCATCCGGATCAGCAGCAACCCTTAAGGCCCGGCTCCGCGAAGATGCGGCTGGCCGATGCGTTGGGCGTGGTCGAACGATCGGCGGGTGAAGCCGCCAACGCCGCGAGGGGAGAGCAAGAGGTCTGACCCCCGTCCCGGCGGCCGCGCGCCTCCAGATCGCCGGGCAACCCGGCTTCATCGTCTGTCGACAGGGTGTTCTGAACGGTCTTGAAGGCCCCCGGCGCCGCGCGGTCTCAACTCGTCGCGGCGACGATCGTGCTGCTGATGTGACTATACAAGCTGGTGGTGCTGGCGCCGAACGCGGTGACCGCCGAGACGATCGCGAGGAAAATCAGGCCACAGATCAGGCCGTACTCGATCGCCGTGGCGCCGCGTTCGTCCGACAGCCATCGCCCTATAAAAGATCGCGCAGCCACGCGACCAGCGGCGCGTCGGCCGGCGGCATCGGATATTCGCTCATTTGATTGGGTCTGACCCAAGCGATCGCCTCGTGCTCGCGAACCTGAACCGAGCCTTCCCAGCGCCGGCACAGGTAGAGTGGCATCATCAGGTGAAACGAATCGTAACCGTGGGACGCAAAAACGAACGGCGCGAGACACGCTTCGTTCACCTTGATCCCCAGTTCCTCATCCAATTCCCGGATCAGACAGGCCTCGGGCGTCTCGCCGGGCTCGACCTTGCCCCCCGGAAACTCCCAAAGACCGGCCAGGGCCTTGCCCGCCGGGCGCTGACAGATCAGCACGCGACCGTCCACATCGATCAGCGCCGCCGCCGCGACCAAAAGGATCGGAGTCATGCTCCGGCCCTCATGACCGATGGCGTCCTCATGAGCGGTAGTCCCCATTGATCTCGACATAGCGCTTGGTCAGGTCGCAGGTCCACATGGAGGCGGTGGCCCGGCCGACGCCGACCTCGACCGACACCTCCAGTTCGGCGCGCTTCATGTAGGCGCTCATCTGGTCTTCGTCATAGGTGGGCGAGACGGCGCCGTCCTTCGCGGCGATCAGGTCCCCGAACCGCACGCAGATCCGCTCGCGCCGGATCGGCTCGTCGGCCCGGCCGACCGCCATCACGATCCGGCCCCAGTTGGCGTCTTCGCCGGCGAAGGCGGTCTTGACCAGCGGCGATTCGGCGATGGTGCGGGCGATCTTCCGCGCCGAGGCCTCGCTGGCGGCGCCCGCCACGGTGATCTTGACGAACTTGCTGGCGCCTTCGCCGTCCCGCACCAACTGCTGGGCCAGGTCCAGCATCACGCCCCGCAGCTTGTCCCGGAAGTCGGCCAGGCGCCCGTCGCCCGCCCGGCTGATTCTCGGCGCGCCGGACTGGCCGGTGGCGAATAACAGGCACGTATCGTTGGTCGAACGGTCGCCGTCGACGGTCACGCGGTTGAACGTGGACTGGGTGAAGCGGGACACCAGGGCCTGCAAAGCCGCCGGGGCAATCGCTGCGTCCGTGGTGATGAAGCTCAGCATGGTGGCCATGTCCGGCGCGATCATCCCCGAGCCCTTGGCGATGCCGGCGATCCGCACCGTCACGCCGCCGACCTCGGCCTCGGCGAAGGCGCCCTTGGGAAAGGTGTCGGTGGTCATGATCGCCGCCGCCGCCGGCCGCCAGTTGTCCGGGTGGAGGCCGGCGACGATCTTGTCCAATTGGTCGGTGATCTTCTGGTCGGGCAGGAGCACGCCGATCACCCCGGTCGAGGCCAGCATCACCTCGTCCGCGCGGCAGCCCAGCCGCTTGGCCGCCGCGGTCGCCACGCGCTTGGCCGCCGCCGCGCCTGGCTTGCCGGTAAAGGAATTGGCGCAGCCGGCATTGACCACCAAGCCTCGCCCCGCGCCGCCTCCAGGTGCAAGCCGCGCCTGGCACCAATCGACCGGCGCCGAGCCGACGCCATGGCGCGTGAAGACCCCGGCGCAAGCCGTCTCCGGCGCGAAGCGCATGACCAGGACATCGTCGCGGACGTGCTTATACAGCCCCGCCGAACCGGCGGCCAATTCGACGCCGGCGATCGGGGGAATAGCCGGAAAGGCGACAGCCAGGGGCGAGATCGGCGGGTTGGGCGCGCTCATGGCGAAGTCCTCGTGGGCGGATTTGGGGATGCTGCCTGGCCGCGCGGCGCGGCGGACGGCGGTTGGGCCTGGGCGGCCAGGATCTGGACCTTGGCCTTGCTCCGCAATTGCTGCAGCAGGTCGCGGACCTGGTCATAGGTCAGGAACCGCACGATCTGGGGCCGGGCGGCCTCCAGCGACATCGGCGGCTCCGGCCGGCGATCCTCGATCTTGAGCAACACCCAGCCGGCGTCGGCCTGGATCGGGCCCAGCACATCGCCCGTCTTGGCGGTTTTCAGCGCCGCCTGATAGGCGTCCGGCATGGTGTCGGCGGTGAAATAGCCGAGGTCGCCGCCGTTGAAACGGGTCGCCGCGTCGAGGGACCGCCGCGTGGCCAGGGCTTCGAACACACCGCCGCTGGAGAGCAACTTGCGGATCGCATCGGCTTCCGCTTGGCTCGCGACCACGATCTGGCGGGCGTGGAACTGGTCCGCCGGCTTGGCGAGCCTGCGCTGCTCTTCATAGAGGCCGCGGATGGCGCCTTCGTTCACCGCCTGCTCGACAATCGTCTGCACCAGGACGTCGCCGAGAATCCGATCGCGATCCGCCTCCAGCCGCCGCCGGACCCCCGGATCCTTTTGAACGCCCCTGCGCACGGCCTCGGCGGCCAGCAGCCTCTGATCGACCACTTCGTCCAGCATCCGCCGGAACAGCTCGGAGGATGGGTCCAACCGTTCGTTTTCGCCAATCACGCCCTGGGCCACCGCTTCGCGGCGCACATCGGAGAGCCAGACCGTCTGGTTGTTCACCGTGGCGATCGCCGCATCGCCGGACTGGGAAGGCTTGGACGACCCCGCGGGCTCCGCGCATCCCGGCAGGGCGAGCAGGCCGGCCAGCGCCATGGCGGCCAGACCAACGGGGGCCAGACCAACGGGAACCAGACCAATGCGGACAGGGGTATTTCGGACTGGCGCCGTCATCGCTCCTTCCAATCCTCGTCTCGCGGATCCCGCCGAAGATTCGCTCCGGACGCCGGCCCTGTTCCTAGCCATTTCCGGCAATCTGCGCCATGGTCCGTCCGCCCGATGCGCCCGCGTCCGGGCGATGGATTCAAACCGCGGACGCCGGCCTCGAAGACCGCCGCCGCGCCGGAGGGGAAGCCTCATGAAGCTCTACCAATCGCTCGGCCCGAACCCGCGCGTGGTGAACATGTTCCTGGCCGAGAAAGGGCTGGACGTGCCGCGCGCGCCCGTCGACCTGATGGGCGGCGAGAATCGCCGCGAACCCTATCTGTCGAAGAATCCCGCCGGCCAGACGCCGGCTCTCGAACTCGACGACGGGACCGTGATCGCGGAGATCACCACGATCTGCGAGTATCTCGATGAACTTCACCCGGAACCTTCGCTTGTCGGCAAGACGCCGGAGGAGCGGGCGGAGACTCGGATGTGGACCCGACGCGTGGATCTCAACATCTGCGAACCCCTGGGCAACGGCTTCCGCTACTCTCAGGGCTTGGCGGTGTTCGCGCCGCGCATGCGGTGCCTGCCCGAGGCGGCGGATGGACTGAAGGCGATCGCTCAGGACAAACTCACCTGGTTGAACGGCCTGATGGGCGGCAAGACCTTCGTCGTCGGCGAGCGGATCACCCTGGCCGACATACTCCTGTTCTGCTTCCTTGACTTTGGCGCCCGGGTCGGCCAGCCGCTCAACCCGGAGAACAAGAACATCACCGCCTGGTTCGAGCACATGAAGGCGCGCCCCAGCGCCGCGGCGACCGCCTGAACCGCCAAGAGGCCTGAAGACGTTCGCGCGGGCGCACCAGCGCGCCCGCGCCGCGTTGACACCACGGGAACCGCTGCTTAAGTCTGCCGCGCAAAATCAGCGGATTTCGAGCAGGCTAAGGACTTTTCTGAAGGTCTGGCGCGGCCGTCCCGCGGCGCCGGATCGATCTGGATTTTTTCCTTCATGCCCTCGCTTTTCCAACGGTTCTTCGGTTCTTCCAACGAGCGGAAGGTCAAGACGCTCGCCGCGCGGGTCGCGGCGATCAATGCGCTCGAGCCGCGGATGCAGGCCCTGTCCGACGCCGACCTGCGCGGCATGACCGAAACCTTCAAGGCGCGCCTCGCGGCCGGCGAGGCCCTGGACGCGATCCTGCCCGAAGCATTCGCGGCGGTGCGCGAGGCGTCCAGGCGGACGCTGGGCCAGCGCCATTATGACGTCCAGATGGTCGGTGGCATGGTGCTGCACCAGGGCGGCATCGCGGAGATGCGCACCGGCGAAGGCAAGACCCTGGTCGGCACGCTGCCGGTCTATCTGAACGCCCTGTCGGGCAAGGGCGTCCACGTCATCACGGTGAACGACTATCTGGCGCGGCGCGACGCCGACTGGATGGGGCAGGTCTACCAGTTCCTCGGCCTGTCCGTGGGCGTGATCGTCAACGGACTGAGCCAGGGCGATCGTCAGCGCGCCTATCGCAGCGACATCACCTACGGCACCAACAATGAGTTCGGTTTCGACTATCTGCGCGACAACCTGGTCTACGCCGTCTCCGAGATGGTCCAGCGCGGCCACCATTTCGCGATCGTCGACGAGGTCGACTCGATCCTGATCGACGAGGCGCGCACGCCCCTGATCATCTCGGGGCCCACCGAGGATCGCTCGGAATTCTACCTGACCATGGACACGGTCATCCGTGAACTGATCAAGGATCCCGAAACCTACGACCTCGATGAAAAACAGCGCCAGGTGCTGCTGACCGAATATGGCTCGGAGCGGATCGAGGAGATGCTGCAGGAGGCCGGCCACCTCGCTCCGGACTCCGCCGGGCTCTATGATCCCGCCAATATCTCGGTGGTCCACCACGTCAATCAGGCGCTGAGGGCCAACAAGCTCTACACCCGCGACAAGGACTATATCGTCAAGGGCGACGAGGGCATCCGGATCGACGAGTTCACCGGCCGGAGGATGACCGGACGCCG
>DATAYD010000006.1:0-6534 GCA_036272715.1 Caulobacteraceae bacterium
CGAAAATAAAAATTGTCGGATATTCCAAATTGAACGCCGATTAATCAAATATAAGCTGGATAATTTAATATAACGCTGCGGATAGACCTGAAAATCGAGCCATTCAAGCAAGCAATTGACCAGTCAATTCGCCAATGCCCCATAGAGACGACGCCGCGAAACGGCGCGCCGGCTGGGCCTCCGTTTTTTGGAAGCCACGCGGCGGGCGGCGCCAGGGCCGCCCGCCATTGATCGTGAGCAGTTCAGGGTTGCGGCGCGGATTCCAGGCTCATTTCGCCGATCCCGGCGGCGACATTGACGCCGGTGGCGCCCTCGATGCTGAGCGGCTGCAGCGTGATGGTCCGGTTGGAACCGCCGATCAGCACATTGGCGCCCGCGCCGACACCGACCGCCGCCCCCGCCGTCACGCCGCCATAGTGGCCGCTGAGCGCGCCGTGGTGCACGTCATCGGTCGGCGCGAATACGGTCCAGACCAGCACGCCCGCCTGCTGATAGCCGACATCGACCCCGAACTTCGAGATATGGCCGATATAGCGTTCGACGTGCTCGTTACCCTTGGCGAAGGTGCAGCGGATCGCGCGCGAGGAGCCAAAGATGAAACCCCAGCCGCTGGCCTCGTGGCACGATAATATGCCGACATCCACGCCCGCCGAATCGGCCAGGACGGGCGTCGCCAGGGTGGCGCAGGACAGTGCGGCCACGGCGGCCAGCGACAGCGAAAGACTGGATTTCATAGGATCTATCCTTTTTCGTTGGACCGCCATGCAGGGTCCGGGGTTGAAGCACGACCGCGCGACGCGATAGACCGGCGTGAATTACACGCTGTCTTCGCTGTGTGCGGGAGACTATCGCAGAGGTCCAGGGCGGTCGACTTGTATGTATTCGCCCATGACTAAACGAATTTACGGCGCAGCTTGATCTTTGGATCGGCCGCTGAACCCAACCGCGAAGAAAACACCGCGGGCGCTAAGCTTTGCCATATCCCGTCAGGAGGCACCGCCTCGACCGCGGCGGCCAGGACTTGTAGAGATGGAGCCTTGCCATGGCGCGACGCGCCGTGACGCCGAGGGGGCCAGGTGACGACGGGCGGGGTGAACCTTCAAAACGGCGACACGACGCTCTGGGCCGTGGTCCTGGGCGCGGTTCTCGCCACCTTCAGCGGCTTTGTCGCCAACCAGTTGGAGGCCTCGCTCCATCGGCGCGAACGCGAACGGGCCGCGGCGCTGCTGTTCGGCGAAATCCTGTCGGTGCTCGACCTGCTCACCACCATGGCGCACGAAGCGCGCGGGCGCGGCGAGCCCTACGGCCCCTTCACCATGCGTCTTCTGCGCGCGCTCCGGCGCGAGGTCGACACCTATGACCGCTACCGCGACGCGCTCTACGACCTGCGCGATCCGAAGCTGCGCGGCCAGATCCACGCCCTGATGGTGCGGGTCACCGTGTCGCTGGACAGCATTGCCGAGACCTCCGCCATGATCGGCCAGATCGAAAGCGACATCCGCGCCCTGCACGCCGAGCATCCCGAGCGCGTCGACGTGCTGGCCCGCCTGGAAACCTTGCTGGAGGCCCGCGAAGGGTCGTTCGACTTCGCCGTGGAGGCGATCGGCCGGGCCCCCCCGATCATCACGATGCTGCGGCCGCTCGCGAAGCAGGACTTCGGCGTCTACGCCTCGATCATCCGCGACCCCGGGACCTGAGCGGGCGGAGCGGAAGTCCGCGCCCAGTTCAGGGTGACGAACGGTGGGCGCGCAAAAATCGGTCGTCATGCCGGGCATAGGGAAGCGACCATTACCCCCGCTAAGTCGCCGGCCTCGCCTCAACGACCCGACTAAGATCAAGTTGCACCCCCAGCGCGGCGAACGCTGCTTCAATCTGATCGAGCCTGGAGGCGTGATCCAACCGAAACAGCCGATCCACCTGCTCCCGATGCCAGCCTAGCCGGCGCGAAAGCTCGGCCCGCGTCACGCCCTTCTGAGCGAGCGTCCGATAAAGCGTCACCTTAAGCGTGGTCAGCGCGGTCAGGCGGATGAAGGGTTTGCCCTGGCTGACGGAACCGCTGAACTGGGGAACCTCCGCGCCATGGGCGATGCGCGCCGCGATCGCTTCTTCGACCGCGTGCGAAGCATGGCCCAGCGCGTCGTCCTGATCATCACCATAGGTCGTCAGTTCGGGAAAGTCCGGCGAGGTGGCCAGATAGCTGTCATTGTCGTCGGGCGTGAGTTCGATCCGATAGAAGCTCATTCTCGCAGTCCCAGGTCTTTCTTGATCTTGATCACGAGCCCGGTCCCCAGTTCCTTACGTCCGTGCATCGGCCGCTTCGCGCCCTACTCAGGGGGACGATGAACGGGGGATCGCAAAAACCTTCGTCATGCTCTGAGTAGGGCCGGAACGGCCCGTGTCGAAGCCCGCCTTAACGCCTCGGCGGCGTTGGCAGGCCGCCACGGGAGCGCGACGCCAACGACGCTCTTCCGCGCGCGATGATCCGGTCAGCATCGAAAACCTTAACGCGGCCAACCAAGTGGTGAAACACCCTAACGCTCGCACCCCGAGGTCTTCGACTCGGCTACAAGCGCGGCCGGCTCAGAATGTCGACGAGGGGGGCGCTGTTGCTCACACCGTCCTCAAATTCTCCCACTCCTCCGTTGACGCGCACCCCTTCTCGGGAGCCTCCTTACAGCCACATCCAGGGCCTTTAAGGACCGGACGCAAAGCCGCGCCCTCCAACGACGCGGCGGCTAGCAGGAGAGGACGCCCCCATGAACAAGCCCGAGAAAATCGCCGCCCAGGCCAATCCGTTCAAGGCGCGCTATGGCAACTATATCGGCGGCGAATGGGTCGCCCCCGCGTCCGGCCGCTATTTCGACAACCTGTCCCCGATCAACGGCCAGAAGCTGTGCGAGATCGCGCGCTCCGACGCCGCCGACGTCGAAAAGGCGCTGGACGCCGCCCACGCCGCCAAGGACGCCTGGGGCCAGGCCAACATCGCCGAGCGGGCCAATATCCTGAACCGGATCGCCGACCGGATGGAGGCCGAGATCGAGACCCTGGCGCGGGCCGAGACGCTGGACAACGGCAAGCCGATCCGTGAGTGCCTGGCCGCCGACCTGCCGCTGGCGATCGATCATTTCCGCTATTTCGCCGGCGCGATCCGGGCCCAGGAAGGCTCGATCGGTCAGATCGACAACGACACGGTCGCCTATCACTTCCATGAGCCCCTGGGCGTCGTGGGCCAGATCATCCCCTGGAACTTCCCGATCCTGATGGCGGTGTGGAAACTGGCCCCCGCGATCGCCGCTGGGAACTGCGTGGTGCTGAAGCCGGCCGAGCAGACCCCGGCCTCGATCCTGGTCTGGGCCGAATTGGTCGCCGACCTTTTGCCCCCGGGGGTGGTCAACATCGTCAATGGCTTCGGCCTGGAGGCCGGCAAGCCGCTGGCGTCCTCGCCCCGCATCGCCAAGATCGCCTTCACCGGCGAGACCACCACCGGCCGGCTGATCATGCAGTACGCCAGCCAGAACCTGATCCCGGTGACCCTGGAATTGGGCGGCAAGAGCCCGAACATCTTCTTCGAAGACGTGATGGCCGCCGACGACGCCTTCCTGGACAAGGCGATCGAGGGCTTCGTCATGTTCGCCCTGAACCAGGGCGAGGTCTGCACCTGCCCCAGCCGCGCCCTGATCCAGGAGAGCATCTATGACCGCTTCATGGGGCGGGCGCTGAAGCGGGTCGAGGCGATCCGCCAGGGCGACCCCCTGGACCCCGCGACCATGATCGGCGCGCAGGCCTCGACCGAACAACTGGAGAAGATCCTCAGCTACCTCGACATCGGCAAGCAGGAGGGCGCCAAGGTGCTGGCCGGCGGCGAACGCAATGCGTTGGGCGGCGACCTGGCCGGCGGCTATTACGTCAAGCCGACCGTGTTCTTCGGCCACAACAAGATGCGCCTGTTCCAGGAGGAGATCTTCGGGCCGGTGGTGGCCGTGACCACCTTCAAGGACGAGGCCGAGGCGTTGGAAATCGCCAACGACACCCTCTATGGCCTCGGCGCCGGGGTCTGGAGCCGCGACGCCAACCGTTGCTACCGTTTCGGGCGCGGGATCAAGGCCGGACGGGTCTGGACCAACTGCTACCACGCCTATCCCGCCGGCGCGGCCTTCGGCGGCTACAAGCAGTCCGGCATCGGCCGCGAGACTCACAAGATGATGCTCGACCACTACCAGCAGACCAAGAACATGCTGGTCAGCTATTCAACCTCGCCGCTGGGATTCTTCTGAGGGCGCGATCCGGCCGTCCTCCTTCCCCTCTCCCCCGAAGGTGGGAGAGGTGTTCCGTGCACTGGCCCAGGGGCAACTTGAGAAGATGAGCAAACTCCCCATGGACACCCGCCGCGTCGCCGCGACCCCCGCGGCGCTCGCCCTGATCGAGACCCTGGCCGCCGAGCATGGGCCGATCATCTTCCACCAGTCCGGCGGCTGCTGCGATGGCTCCTCGCCCATGTGCTACCCCAAGGGCGAGTTTCTGATCGGCGACCAGGACGTGCTGCTGGGCGAGATCGGCCCCGCCGGCTTCTATATGGGCCGCGCCCAGTTCGAATACTGGCGCCACACCCAGATCATCATCGATGTCGTGCCGGGGCGCGGCGGCATGTTCTCGCTGGAGAACGGGCGCGAGGTGCGTTTCCTGACCCGCTCGCGGGTATTCACGGACGCCGAGGCCGCCACACTGGATTCGGCCTGAGGCCGATCGCACGGAGGAACCCGGCGGCTGAATTGCGGCGACGTTTTGCGCGCCCGACAGGCGGCGCAATATCCGCGCAACAGAAGCATGCGTCTTCGCCCCACACGCGGCCAGGCAGGGAGACCGTTGATGAGAGCGTGGATGACAACCATGATCGCCTTGACCGTTTCGGCCACGCTGGGCCGATATCGAACAACTGTGCGGCAATACCGAACCGGGCGGCGGGCGGGTCCTCCAGTGCCTGCGCGATCATCAGGACCGGCTCTCGGACACGTGCAAGAGCGCCATTGCCGACGCCCGCGCCGCCCGCCGGAGCCGGCGGTCGCCGGCCATGCCGGCGCCGGAGGGGTCCGCCTCAGACACGCCGATGACACCGCCGCCGGCCCCGGCGCCGAACTAGCCGGCGGCGCGCGGGCATGCTGATCGGAGACAAGGTCTGCCTGGGGCCGGTGCTGCAGACCGACGCGCCGTCGTTCTTCAATTGGCTGAACAGCCTGGACCTGGTCCACGTCAACGGCCCGTACCGGCCGACCGACCAGGCCCGGTTCGACCAGTGGTTCGGCGGCATCGCCAGCGATTCCACGCGGGTGGTCTTCACCATCCGCGCCAAGACCGACGTGCGGCTGATGGGCTATATCCAGATCATCAATATCCAGCCGGTGGCGCGCACCGCTGAAATGGGCATCCTGATCGGCGATCCCAGCGATCGAGGCCACGGCATCGGCCAGGAAGCCGTCGGCCTGGCGCTGAAATTCTGCTGGCGCGACCTGAACCTGCAACGGGTCGCCCTGTTCATCGTCGGCGACAACCCGCCCGCCCTGAACGCCTACGCCAAGGCCGGGTTCGAGGTGGAGGGCCGCCTGCGCCGGGCCGCCTACGTCAACGGCGCCTTCCACAACATCACGGTGATGGGCGTGCTCCGGCCCGACGATGTCGAAGGCGGCCCGATGCTCAGCTAAGAGGGCGGCGCCACACCTGGTCTTCGCCCAGGGTGAAGCCGTTGTCGCGGTAGAGATGACGGACCGGCCCGTTGCGCGAGGTCTCGACGATCCGGGCCGACAGGGTTGGATAATCGGCCTGAAGCGCATCCATCACGAAGGCCAGGAAGGCGTACTCGACACCCAGCCCCAGGACGCGGCAGCTCATCGCCAGGCCGGTGATCTCGCCCGCCTCGACCACCGCCGCCCCGGTCAGGCCATGATCGCCGAAACGGTCGGAGACATGGGCGGTGAACACCGCGGCGTCTGGCCGGGCGGCCAGGACCCGCAGCGCCGCCACCGAAAACTTCGCACCGGTGGTGTTGAACTGGGTGGTGCGCTGAAACAGCTCCTCCACCCGCTCCATCGGCGCGCCGGGCGTCAGGCGCTCGAACCGGGTCTGGACGTTCAGCGAGGCGATGAAGCTCTGCTCGTCCTGGGCGGCGCCCCGCACCTGCCGGCGCTCCAGTTGGGCCTTGGTGGCTTCGGTCCGCGCGGCTGATTCCGCCGTCAATCGGGGGGTCTGCAGCCGGGGGTCGCGAAGCAGTTCGCGGCGCAGGGCGAACGGATCCTCGCCCCAGACCTCGATCTCCGGCAAGGCCTGACGGACCCGCTCCCGCTCGACCGGGTTGTCGTCGATGAACAGGAAGGCGCCCAGCGCGAAACCCAGTTCCTCGGCGATCGAACGGATATTCTCGGCCTTGTCGGTCCAGTTGACCCGCCAGGTGACGAAATCGTCCGGGGTCAGCAGCCGCTCGCGCGGATAGTGGTCGCCATAGCGCCACAGCTCGCGCACCGTCGCCTCGTCGTTCTTGCTGAC
>DATAYD010000007.1:0-4577 GCA_036272715.1 Caulobacteraceae bacterium
TCGCCGCTTCCGGGATGACGTGAAAGGGATAAGTCCCTTAAGCCAGCGCGGCGCGAACCTTGTCGGCGATGGCCTTGAACGCGGCGGGGTCGGCCCCTGCGACGTCGGCCAGGACCTTGCGGTCGATCTCGACGCCAGCCAGTTCAAGGCCGTGCATAAATCGGGAATAGGTCATGCCTTCCAGCCGCGCAGCTGCGTTGATGCGCTGGATCCACAGGGCGCGGAACGAGCGCTTGCGGACCTTGCGGTCGCGGTAGGCGTACTGGCCAGCCTTGTCGACCGCGGCCTTGGCCGTACGGATGGTGGTGCTGCGGCGGCCGTAGAAACCCTTGGCCTGCTCCAGAACCTTCTTGTGCCGGGCGTGGGAGGTTACGCCCCTTTTGACTCGCGCCATTTCAGATCACCTTGAATTGCTTGGGGCTTTTACGCGTACGGCATGTGGAACTTGATGATCTTGGCGTCAGCCTCGCTCATCACCTTGGTTCCACGGTTCTGCCGGATGTACTTGGCGTTGTGGCTGATCAAGCGGTGCCGCTTGCCCGCCACGCCGGCCTTGATCTTGCCCGTCGCAGTGATCTTGAAGCGCTTCTTGGCGCCCGACTTGGTCTTCAACTTCGGCATTTCGCAGCGGGGTCGAAACCCCGTCCTCTAGTCAGCGTTGAGCGCCGCCTTGGCATGCCTTTGGGCCAGGCGGCGATGGGAGCCGGCGTCGATACGGCAAATCGCCTGCGAATGCAACGGCGCAGGCCGGTTCAGAAGTCCCGCTGGCCCGGATTGCGCTGGTCCAGCCGGCCGGCGGCGCGGCCGGCCGAGATCGCCAGCCAGATCGCCGGCGCGACGATCAAGGCGCCGAGTACAAACGGTCCGTTGAAGCTGACGCCGGAGAAGATCAGAGCCGCGCAGAACGGCCCCACCACCCGCGCCAGCGCGCCCAGGGCATTGTTCAGGCCCATGATCTGGCCCTGGTGGTCAGGGTCGATGCTGCGCGACATCAAGGCCCCGGAGTTCGGGAAGGCGACCGAGGAACCGATGGCGTTGGTGGTCATCAGCACGATCGTCCAGCGGCCGTCCGGCGCGAACGGCTGCAGCGCCATGCTGACCACCGTGACCACCATGCCGACCGCCAGCATGCGCGCCTCGCCATAGCGGCGGGAGAGGCGCGCTGTGATCATCGACTGGCACACGGCCGAGACCAGGGCGGTGATGCCGAAGCAGACGGCGATGTCGCGTGGGCCCCAGCCAAAGCGGTGCTGCGACCAGAATCCGAAGGTCGATTCGATGCCGGTGAAGGCGAAGCCGACCACGAAGGTCAGGGCCATCAGTTGGCTGATCACCGGGTTGCGCGCCGCCGTGCCGATCATCGCCCAGCGGCTGGGCTGATGGCTGGCCGAGTACTCGCCGACGCGGCTCTCGCGCACGAACAGCGAGACCCCGATCACCGCGCAGGCCGAGAGGCCGGCGGCGATCAGCAGGGGGATGCGGAAGCCCTCCGGCCCCTGGCCGGGGTGGGCGAAGATGCCGCCCAGCGTCGGGCCGATGATCATGCCGACATTGTAGGCCGCGCCGAGCATCGAGAAGCGGCCCGCCCGATCCTCCGTGGGCGTGACGTCGGCGATATAGCCCTGCACCACAGAACCGTTGCCGGCGGCCAGGCCGCCCAGGAAGCGGACGGCGAAGGCGACGAAGACGTTCGGGGCGAAGGCCAGGGCCAGATAGCAGGCGCAGTTGGCGGTGATCGAGCTGATCAGGATCGGCCGGCGGCCGATGCGGTCGGAGAGCCTGCCCCAGAACGGCTCGCCGAAGAACGAGCCGGCGGAATAGGCCGAGAACACCAGGGCGATGGCCCACGGCGGGGCATGGAACGACTGGCCGTAGAATGGCAACAGCGGCACCACGACGCCGAAGCCCAGGATGTTGATGAACATGACCATCAACAGCACCGGGAAGGCGGCGCTGGAGCGCGACGTATCGGGACTGGAGGCGGCGGCCAGGCTCATATGAACGCCGATAATCGTAACAGCGCGGCCGCACCCGTCGCACCGGATCGGCCAGAAAGGCGCGCGAAAGGACGCGCGAGCAGGCGGCGGGCGCCCGCTGATCTGGCCAATATGGAGGTCATGACCCTGTCTTAAGGGCCATCGGGCGCGTGGCAAAGCCAAAATGACCGCCGCTGGGATGCGATGGCCCAAATGACACGGGAGTGTGCGGTCGGGGCGACAGTCTCGTCCTTGACCCCGCCCTCGGGCGCGCGCTCGCCCGGCAATCAGGTAGCCGTCACCCCAACGGCGCGCCGTCCTTGGTCTCGGAACCCTACCGCGGGGCCAGGATCATGATCATCTGGCGGCCTTCCATGCGCGGCTCGTACTCGACCTTGGCCACCGGTTCGAAGTCCGTGCGGACCTGCTGCAGCAGCTTCATGCCGAGTTCGGGGTGGCGCATCTCGCCGCCTCGGAACCGCAAGGTGACCTTGACCTTGTCGCCTTCCTCGAAGAACCGGTGCATGGCCCGGGCCTTCACGTCGTAATCGTGGGTGTCGATATTGGGGCGGAGCTTGATCTCTTTGATCTCGACCAGCTTCTGGCGCTTGCGCGCGGCGCCCTTTTTCTTCTGTTCCTCGAACTTGTATTTACCGTAGTCGAGGATCTTGCAGACGGGCGGATCGGAGTTGGGGGAAACCTCGACCAGATCAAGTCCAGCTTCCTGAGCGGCCTCAAGGGCCGACTGCGTGGGCATCACGCCCTGTTTTTCACCCTGTTCATCAATCAGCAGAACACGGGGAACACGGATATCTTCATTGATGCGCGGCCCATCCTTGGACGGGGGCGCGGGCATGGGGCGACGAATAGGCAGGCTCTCCTGGAGCAATTGAAACGGCGGCGCGGTGCAAGGCCCCGCCGTCAGAGTATATGAATGACGCGCCGGTTGCGATCAAGGCGCGGGCCTACAGCTCACCTGAAATAACGGGAGTTTTCTGACGAATCGTTACGGTCGCCCCGACAGAGGCGGCCACGACGGCCCCGATCGCCAGCCATTGGGCCGGACTCAGCACCTGATGCAGCAGCACCACGCCGGCCAGGGCGCCCGCCGCGGGCTCCAGGCTCATCAGGGCGCCGAAAGTGCGCGCCGGCAGTCGGGTCAGCGCGATCATCTCCAGGCTGTACGGCAGGGCGCTGCCCAAAAACCCGATTCCGGCGCCGATCAGCAGCACTTGGGGCGACAAAAGCCCGGCGCCGGCCTGGAGCAGGCCATAGGGCGCGCCGACCAAGGCGGCGACGAGCATGCCCAGCGCCGTGGTCCGCATGCCGTGCTCGCCGCCGGCCTTCTGGCCGAAGATGATATAGAGCGCCCAGCAGGCCCCCGCGCCCAGGGCCAGCGCCACGCCGATCGGATCGAGGACGTGGGTTGCGGCCTGGTCCGGGCGCAGGATCAGCAGAACGCCGCCGGCCGCCAGCGCCATCCAGAGGAAGTCGATCGGCCGCCGCGATCCGGCCATCGCCACCGCCAGCGGGCCGGTGAACTCCAGCGCCACGGCCAAGCCCAACGGCGTCCGCGCGAGGGCGTTATAGAACAGATGGTTCATGATCCCCATCGAGACGCCATAGGCCAGGATCGGCCGCCAGCCTCGGCCTTTCGGCCAGGCGCGCCAGGGCCGGAACGCGGCCGCCAGCATGATCGCCCCGGCCAGGAGCCGAAGGCTGGCCGCGCCCGACGGCCCGATCCGCGCGAACAGGCTCTCGGCGATCGAGGCGGCCGACTGGAACGAGAACATGGCGACGACCACCACCCCGACCGACAGCAGGGTCGAGGCGAGCCCGGATTGGCGGTGAGTCACGACGGCGCCTCGGCGAGGGGAAAGGGAGGCTGTCCTATTGACGGGTGCGAGCCGCTTTCGCCACCCTAACCATGGCATCGAAGCGCTAAACGCGTGGGCGGCGCCGGAACAAAAAACGGCCCGCCACGCGGGCGGGCCAGTTCATAGAGAGGAACGTCTGAATAAGACCACTTGAGGGTCCGCCTTCGGCCGCCGGTCCGCAACGGGCGACCTTGGCCGTAGGCGCGATTGGGCGGATTTAACCAAATACGAGCCCGTTTCCGGAGCGGGAGGCGCCCATTTGTTGAGCGGGTGGGGACACGAATAACGCGTGCAACTTCATGCTTTTAACCGATAGCCGGTTTTGAAGATCCCCCACACCACGGCCAGGCACAGCGCCAGGAAGGCCAGGGTCATGCCCAGGCTGACCCCGACGCCGACGTCCGAGGCGCCGAAGAAGCTCCAGCGGAAGCCGCTGATCAGATAGACCACCGGATTGAACAGGGTCAGCTTGCGCCAGAGCGGCGGCAGCATGGAGATCGAATAGAAGCTGCCGCCCAAAAAGGTCAGCGGCGTGATCACCAGGAGCGGGATGATCTGCAGCTTCTCCCAGCCGTCGGCCCAGATGCCGATGATGAAGCCGAACAGGCTGAAGGTCACCGCGGTCAGGACCAGGAACAGCAGCATCACCAAGGGATGGGCGATCTCGTAGGCCACGAAGAGCCGCGCGGTGAGGAGGATGATGGCGCCGAGCAGGATCGACTTG
>DATAYD010000008.1:0-33817 GCA_036272715.1 Caulobacteraceae bacterium
ATGGTCCGCTCGCCGTCGGGCGTCACATTGATCAGGCTGCGCCCGGTCCCGGCCCCGCCGACCAGCCGTTCGCCGGAAAACACCGCGCCGATCGCCTGCATGTCATGAGCATAGACATCGCCCAACGGGTCCCGCGCGACCTTGCCGATAAAGGCGGCGCGTCCGCCCAGGCTGGCCACGCCAGCGACGGTGTTGCCGGCCGAGCCGCCCGAAACCTCCTCGGCCGCCGCCATGGCGTCGTACAGGCTGTCCGCCCGCGCGTCGTCGATCAGCATCATCGCGCCCTTGATCAGGCTCTCGTCGTCCAGGAACTGGTCGCTGGCCGGCGCGATCACGTCGACAATGGCGTTGCCGATCGCGGCGACGTCGTAAAGCGTGGTCATCAAGGGAAAAAATCCGTCTGAAGCGCGGGCCTAACTATAGAGATCGGCGAGCGGAAGCAATCGGCCCGGGCGTCAGGAGAACAAATCCCGCGACGGACAGAGATCCGCGACGATGCAGACCTCGCATTTCGGTCGGCGCGCCACGCAGGTATAGCGCCCGTGCAGGATCAGCCAATGGTGGGCGCGGGTCAGATAAGGCTTGGGGACGATCGCGGTCAGGTCATGCTCGACCTGGTCCGGCGTCTTGCCGTCGGACAGCTTCAGCCGATGCGCGACCCTGAAAACATGGGTGTCCACCGCGATGGCCGGCTCGATCTCCAGTTCGTTCAGCACGACGCTGGCGGTCTTGCGCCCGACGCCGGGCAGGGCCTGCAGCGCTTCGCGCGTCAGGGGCGTTTCGCCGCCGTGCCGCTCGATCAGGATGCGCGAGAGGGCGACGACGTTCTTGGCCTTGGTGCGATAGAGGCCGATCGAGGCGATATAGGGGATCAGGCCCTCCTCGCCCAACTCCAGCATCTTTTGCGGGGTGTCGGCGACGGCGAACAGCTTTTCGGTGGCCTTGTTCACCGACTTGTCGGTGGCCTGGGCGGACAGGGCGACGGCCACGACCAGGGTGAACGGACTCTGGAATTTCAGTTCGGTGCGTGGATCCTCGCTGGTCGCGGCGAAGCGGTCGAACAAGGCTTGGACGCGGACTTTTTCCTTCGGGCCAAGGCGCGGGCGGGCGGGCTTCGGCTGGGGTCTGGCGGCCATGGCGCGGGACCATGCCTTGCGTTGCGAGCTTCGCCAAGCGGCCCCTCGCGCGGCGCCGGTTTTGACTTATGTTGAGCGGATGCCCGCGCTCTACATGGATGCGGTGATCACGCCCAACCGGTCGCTGTCGATGCGCGGCTTCCGGGTGCTGCTGGGCGCGATGATCGCTTTCAATCTTTTGGTATGCGCCCTGATGCTGGCCCTGCGCGCCTTCTTCGTCCCGGTCTTCCTGGGCCTGGACGTGCTGGCGGTGATCGTCGCGTTCCGCGCCAGTTATCGCAGCGGCGGCTTGGCGGAGCGGGTCCAGGTTTCGGCCTTGGAGGTTCGGGTGCTGCACGAAGCCGGCCGCCGCAGCCGTACGGTCTGGTCGTCCCCCACCGCCTTCACCCGGATCTCGGTGGAACGGCCCGGCGAGCCGGAGACCCGGGTCCGCCTGCAACTGTCCGGCCGCGCCCTGACCGTGGCCCACGCCCTGAGCCCGAAGGAGCGGGGCGCCTTCGCCGAGGCGCTGCGCGAAGCGATCCGCGAGGCCAATTTGGAGCGTCACCCAACCGGCTGAACGGCTTGGGTGACGGGCTCATCCCCGCGCCCTAACGAGCCCACGCCCGCCCCGCCTAAAGGATGAACCGCGAAAGGTCCGCGTTCCGAGACAGGGCCTCGACGCGCTCGCGCACATAATTCCCGTCGATGGCGACCGTCTCCCCGGAGCGGTCGCCGGCGGTGAAGCTGATTTCCTCGACCACCTTCTCCAGAACGGTCTGCAGTCGCCGCGCGCCGATGTTCTCCACCGCGCCATTGACCGCCACGGCCGCGTCGGCCAGGGCCTCGATCGCATCCGGCGTGAAGGTCAGGGTCAGGCCCTCGGTCGCCATCAAGGCTTCGGTCTGGCGGATCAGATTGGCTTCCGGCTCGGTCAGGATGCGGCGGAAGTCCTCGCGGGTCAGGGGCTTCAGCTCCACCCGGATCGGCAGGCGACCTTGCAGTTCGGGCAAAAGGTCCGAGGGCTTGGCCACGTGGAACGCCCCCGAGGCGATGAAGAGGACGTGGTCGGTCTTCACCGGCCCATATTTGGTCGATACGGTCGTGCCCTCGATCAGCGGCAGCAGATCACGCTGCACGCCTTCGCGGCTTACATCGGCGCCGGCGCGTTCGGCGCGAGAGGCGACCTTGTCGATCTCGTCGATGAAGACGATGCCGCTTGTCTCGGCCAGGGCCAGGGCCTCCTGCGTCAAGGCTTCCTGGTCCAGCAGCTTGTCGCTCTCCTCGGCGATCAGCGGCGCATAGGCCGCCGCCACCGTGGTCTTATGGGTCTTGGTGCGCCCGCCGAAGGCCTTGGACATGACGTCCGAAAGGTTCAGCACGCCCATGGAGGCGCCCGGCTGGCCGGGAATCTCGAAACCCTGCATCGGATTGCCGTTGTCGGCCAGGGTCAGTTCGACCTCCTTGTCGTCCAGTTCGCTGGCCCGCAGCTTCTTGCGGAAGCTGTCGCGGGTCGCGGGCTGGGCGCCGGGTCCGACCAGGGCGTCGAGGACGCGTTCCTCGGCGGCGGCCTCGGCGCGGGCGCGGACCGAGGCGCGGCGCCTGTCGCGCACCATGGCCAGGGCGGTCTCGACTAGGTCGCGCATGATCTGGTCGACGTCGCGGCCGACATAGCCGACCTCGGTGAACTTGGTCGCCTCGACCTTCAGGAACGGCGCCTGGGCCAGCTTGGCCAGCCGCCGGGCGATCTCGGTCTTGCCGACGCCGGTCGGGCCGATCATCAGGATGTTCTTCGGGGTGATCTCGTCCTGCAGATCCGCGGGCGTGCGGCGGCGGCGCCAGCGGTTGCGCAGGGCCACGGCCACGGCCCGCTTGGCCTCCGCGTGGCCGACGATGAAGCGGTCGAGCTCCGAGACGATCTCGCGCGGTGAAAACTCGCTCATGCGGCCTGGAGGCTTTCAACGGTCAAGGCGCCGTTGGTGTAGACGCAGATGTCGCCGGCGATCGCCATCGCACGCCTCGCGATTTCTTCGGCGCCGAGGTCGAAATCCAACAAGGCTCGGGCCGCCGCCAGGGCGAACTGGCCGCCCGAACCGATGGCCGCGACCCCGTGTTCGGGCTCCAGCACATCGCCGACCCCGGTGACGGTGTAGATCGCGGTCTGGTCGGCGACGATCAGCATCGCTTCCAGCCGGCGCAGATAGCGGTCGGTGCGCCAGTCCTTGGCCAGGTCGACGCAGGCCCGGGCCAACTGCTCGGGATATTGCTCCAGCTTGGCCTCGAGCCGCTCGATCAACGTCAGGGCGTCGGCGGTGGCGCCCGCGAACCCGGCCAGCACCTTGCCGCTGGCCAGGCGGCGGACCTTTTTGGCGTTGCCCTTGATGATCGTCGCGCCCATGGACACTTGACCATCGCCGGCGATGACGGTCGAGCCGCCTTTGCGCACGGCCAGGATCGTGGTGCCATGCCAGCCGGGAAACGGGCCGTCGGAAGAAAGCGAATGGGAAGTCATGCTGGCGCATGTGGCTGGCCCGGGCGCGCGGGTCAAGGTCGGGAGATCCAGAGCGCATGAGCTTTAGCGATGCGGAGGTCGATCGTTACGCCCGCCACCTGGTGCTGCGCGAGGTCGGCGGACCGGGCCAGCAGAAGCTGAAGGCGGCGCGGGTGCTGATCGTGGGCGCCGGCGGCCTGGGCGCGCCGGCGGCGCTTTACCTGGCCGCGGCGGGAGTCGGCCTGTTGGGGCTGGTTGATCCCGACGAGATCGCCCTGTCCAATCTGCAGCGCCAGGTGATCTACGCCACCGGCGACATCGGACGCGCCAAGGTCGTCGCGGCGGCGGAGCGTCTGCAAGCGCTCAATCCCGAGATCACGATCGCGCCGGAACGGCTCGCCATGACCTCGGAAAACGCGGGCGCGCTGATCGCCCCCTACGATCTGGTTCTCGACGGCACCGACGATTTCGCCACCCGCTTCGCCGTCGCCGACGCTTGCGTCGCCGCGGGCAAGGCGCTGGTCTCCGGCGCCATCGGCCGCTGGACCGGCCAGGTTGGCGTGTTCACCGGCAAGCCCTGCTATCGCTGCCTGGTTCCCGAGGCCCCGCCCGACGCCGAAACCTGCGTCGCGGTCGGTGTGATCGGAGCCCTGGCTGGCGTCGTCGGCTCGATGATGGCGCTGGAAGCCGTGAAGGCGCTGACGGGGGCGGGAAACAGCCTGGCTGGCCGCCTTCTGATCTATGACGCCCTGGCGGGCGAGACCCGTACGGTGCGCATCGGCGCCGACCCCGCGTGTCCGACCTGTGGCGAAGCCGCATCGGCCTCTGGTTGACATAGGTTTACGTTCACGGCTGCGTTGACAGGTCGGGCGACGCGCGCTTGGCTGGCGTTCGGCGCGCCCAATCGAACCGCGATCTCGCGGCGCCGGTTCGCGCGCGAGAGTCCGAGTTGGGAAGCGCGCGATGTCGCTCTGGAACTGGCTGTTCAATCCTTCGGGGCTGACCGCCCATGGCTTCTGCCTTAGCTGGGCGCCGGGCCTGGTCGCGCTGCACGCGGGATCCGACGCCCTGATTGGACTGGCATATTTCTCGATTCCCCTGGCCCTGGCTTGGTTCGTGCGCGAGCGGCGCGATCTGGCCTATAGCTGGATCGTCTCCCTGTTCGTCGCCTTCATCCTGGCCTGCGGGACGACCCACCTCTTCTCCATCTTGACCCTCTGGGTTCCGGTCTATGGCGTGGAAGGCATGGTCAAGGCGATCACGGCGGCGCTGTCCATCGCCACGGCCATCGCGCTCTGGCCGTTGGTGCCGAAGCTTCTCGCCCTGCCGTCGCCCGATCAGCTACGCGAACTGAACGCCGATCTCGAGCGGCGGGTCTCCTCGAGAACAGCGGAGCTCCAGGCGGCCCTGGAACAAAGGGACCTGCTGCTGCGTGAGGTCTATCATCGGGTGAAGAACAATCTTCAGACGGTCGACGCCTTGTTGCATATGCAGGCGCGACGGACGACCGATCCGGAGGCGCGGGAGGGGCTCGGGGACCTGCGCGGCCGGGTCTTCGCGCTTGGCCTGGTCCACCAGCAATTGATGGGTTCGGAAAACCTGACCACGTTCGACATAGCTCCGTTCCTGAAGGAACTGTCGACCAACATCCTGCAAGGCGGGGAGCACGACGGGGTGACGCTGTCGGTCGCGGCCTGCCCGTTGCAGGTCGGACTTGATTTCGCGATCCCGTTGGGACTTCTGGTGACCGAGTTGGTGACCAACTCGCTGAAGCACGCCTTTCCCGGCGGCGTCGGCCATATCGCCGTCACCCTGGCCAAGGGAGAGGACGACAAGGTGCTGCTGACTATCGCCGACAATGGCCGCGGACAGTCCGAAGCCGGCTCTGGCCTCGGGGCGAGCATCATCAAAGGGCTGGTGGCCCAGTTGGACGCCGTCATGCGGGTGGTCGAAGATGACGGCCTCAAGACCGAGATTCTCGCCGCCGCGCCGTTGGCGGCATGAGCGGACTCAGCGACTGCGTCCTGGTGGTGGAGGACGAATATCTGATCGCCGAGGGCCTTCGCCTTCAACTGCAGGATATCGGCCACACGGTCTGCGGCGTCGCCGCGACGGCGAGGGACGCGGTGGCGATGGCCGAAGCGCACCGGCCCTCACTGGTGCTGATGGACGTCCGGTTGCGCGGCAGTGGCGACGGTGTGGACGCGGCCCTGGCGATCCACGCACGGGTCGGTTCCAAGGTGATCTTCGTCACCGGCTCGCGCGAACCCGCCACATTGGAGCGGATCAAGCTGGACCACCCCGCCGCGGTCCTGTTCAAGCCCCTGTTCGGCCGCCAGTTGCAGAACGCCGTGGAACAGGTCCTCGCCGGCTGAGCGGGATCTCGGAAAAGCAGCCGTCGATTTTCCGGCAAAACCCTGCTTAGAGCATCGAGGGGATGATCCGGTCCGGCGGCCGGTGGCCGTCCAGGAAGGTGCGGATGTTGACGATCACCTTCTCGCCCATCTCGATCCGGCCCTCGACGGTGGCGGAGCTCATATGGGGCAGCAGCACGACATTGGACAGCTTGAGCAGCTTCGGATTGATCGCCGGCTCGTGCTCATAGACATCCAGTCCGGCGCCGCCGAGTTCGCCCGCCGCCAGCATATTGGCCATGGCCGCCTCGTCGATCACCTCGCCGCGCGCCGTGTTGACGACAATGGCGTGGGGCCGCAGCACTTTCAGCCGCCGCGCGGACAGGAGGTGGTAGGTCGCGGGCGTATGGGGGCAATTGACCGAAATGATGTCGACCCGGGCCAGCATCTGGTCGAGGGATTCCCAATAGGTCGCGCCCAGCTCTTCCTCGATCCGAGGCCCGACCCGTTTGCGGTTGTGATAGTGGATCGCCATCCCGAAGGCGCGGGCCCGCCGGGCCAAGGCCTGGCCGATCCGGCCCATGCCCAATATGCCCAACTGGGCGCCGCGCAGCCGGCGGCCGAGCATCCAGGTCGGCGACCAGCCATGGAACTCGCCAGCCTGGACCGTGTTGGCGCCTTCGACCAGCCGCCGCGCCGAGGCCATGATCAGGGCCAGGGTCATGTCGGCGGTGTCCTCGGTCAGGACGCCAGGCGTATTGGTCACCACCACGCCCCGCGCATTGGCGGCCTCCACGTCGATATTGTCGACGCCGGCGCCGAAATTGGCGATCATCCGCAGCGAGGGTCCGGCGGCGGCGAGCAGCCGCGCATCGATCCTGTCGGTGATGGTTGGCACCAGCACCTCGACGTCCGCCATGGCCTCGGCCAGGGCGGCGGGGCTCATCGGCTGGTCGTCCGGATTCAACCGGACATCGAACAGCTCGCCCATCCGCGCTTCGATCGGGGCGGGCAGTTTGCGGGTGACGACGACTTTGGGCT
Organism: Caulobacteraceae bacterium; assembly: GCA_036272715.1. Classification (GTDB taxonomy): domain Bacteria; phylum Pseudomonadota; class Alphaproteobacteria; order Caulobacterales; family Caulobacteraceae; genus Poindextera. The sequence goes on from DATAYD010000008.1 coordinate 7,002, forward strand.
TGCTGGCGGCCATGTGGGGTCCGAAAGAGCCCTCGTTGGAAAAGGTTTGTTAACGCTGCCGCGGGAGCTTGCCTCGACCGCGCCTTGTAGCAAAGGCGCGGTGCGGGGCCAAGGCGCACCCCTCGCGGGCGGCCGCGGAGGGGCGAAGGACGATGCGACCAGTGCGATCGGCGGGCCTCGTCCTCTCGGCCTGGCTCCTGGCGGCCGTGGGCTGCGCCAATCCCGGCCTGGCGGGCGCGCCCAAGCCGCGCGAGACGCCCTCCGGCCTGCCCGTGCCCCGATATGTCTCGCTGAAGTTCGATCCGGTGAACGCGCGTTCCGGCCCAGGCGATGATCATCGCCTGCTCTGGGTGTTCCACGCCAAGGGCCTGCCGGTCCAGGTGGTGGCCGAGACCGACGAATGGCGGCGTATCTGCGATCCCGATGGCGGCCTCTCCTGGGTGCACAAGCGCACCACCGACGGCCGGCGCACCCTGATGCGCACCCAGCCGGGACCCGCCCCCATCAAGAGCGGCCCGCGCGATTCCGCGCCGGTGGTCGCCTATCTGGCGCCCCGCGCCCTGGCCGAGTTCGGGCGCTGCGACAAAGGCTGGTGCCGCCTGCGCGTCGGGCGCGTCTCGGGCTGGGCCGCGGCGTCGGACCTCTGGGGCGCCGCCGACGCCCCCCAATGCCGCTGAAATCCATGACCGTTGAGGCTGGGCCGGCCCATGTGCTACCCCTCGCCGCTTCGGCGGCCGCGAAGAGCGCGGTGAAAGCGAGTTCGCGATGACGACGGTAACCAAGGCCCGGCTGGACAAAGAGGATCTTTTGGCCTGCAGTCGCGGCGAGATGTTCGGGCCCGGCAACGCCCAGTTGCCCGTCCCGCCGATGCTGATGATCGACCGGATCAGCGAGATCACCGCGACGGGCGGCAAGCATGGCAAGGGCTTCATGCACGCCGAGCTGGATATCCATCCCGACCTCTGGTTCTTCCAATGTCATTTCCCCGGCGATCCGGTCATGCCGGGGTGCCTGGGCCTCGACGCCATGTGGCAACTGGTCGGCTTCTTTCTGGCCTGGTCCGGCGGCCCTGGCCGTGGCCGCGCCCTGGGCGTCGGCGAGGTCAAATTCAGCGGTCAGGTCTCGCCCAAGGTCAGCCAAGTGACCTACAAGATCGATCTGAAACGCGTGATCATCCGTAAATTGGTCCTGGGCGTCGCCGACGGGGTGATGGAAGCGGACGGCCAACCCATTTATGAGGCCAAGGATCTCCGCGTCGGTTTGTTCGACGCCAAGGACTTGGGCTAAGCGTAGGCAGGGGAAACGCGATGCGGCGCGTGGCGGTTACAGGCATCGGCATCGTCTCGTCGATCGGCGTCGATGCCGATTCCGTCGCGGCGTCCCTGCGCGAGGCGCGGCCGGGGGTCGTCTTCGCGCCGGAATACGCCGAGCGGGGCTTTCGCTGCCAGGTCCACGCGCCGTCCAAGATCGACTGGGAGTCGATGGTCGACCGTCGCGCGGCGCGGTTCCTGGCCCCTGGCACGGCCTATGCCCATATCGCCATGCAGCAGGCGATCGCTGATTCGGGCTTGGCCGAGGATGAGGTGTCGAGCGAACGCACTGGCCTCATCGTCGGCTCGGGCGGCCCGTCGACCCGCGCCATCGTCCAGGCTGCCGAGACCACCCTTGAAAAGGGGCCCAAGCGCGTCGGCCCCTTCGCGGTGCCCAAGGCGATGAGTTCGGGTCCTTCGGCGGCGCTGTCGACCTGGTTCAAGATCAAGGGGATCAACTATTCGATCTCCTCGGCCTGCGCGACCTCGACCCACTGCATCGGCGCGGCGGCCGAGCAGATCCTGATGGGCAAGCAGGACGTCGTCTTCGCCGGCGGCTGCGAGGAGCTGGACTGGACCCTGTCCGTCCTGTTCGACGCCATGGGGGCCATGTCCTCCAGCTACAACAACCGTCCCGAACGCGCCTCTCGGGCCTATGACAAGGATCGGGACGGGTTCGTCATCGCCGGCGGCGCCGGGGTCGTGGTGCTGGAGGCGCTCGAGCACGCCAAGGCCAGGGGCGCGAAAATCCACGCCGAGATCGTCGGCTACGCGGCCAATTCGGATGGCTATGATATGGTCGCCCCGTCCGGCGAGGGCGCGGCGCGCTGTATGCGCCTGGCTTTGCGGGGCATGGACGGCAAGGGTTTGGGTCCGATCGACTATCTGAACCCTCACGGAACGTCGACGCCGGTGGGCGACGCCAAGGAAATGGACGCGGTGCGCCAGGTGTTTGGCGACGAGCCGCCGCTGATCTCCTCGACCAAATCCCTGACCGGCCACAGCCTGGGCGCGGCCGGCGCGCAGGAGGCGATCTATTGCCTGCTGATGATGCGGCATGGCTTCGTCTGCGAGAGCGCCAATATCGAGGAACTGGATCCGGCCTTCGCCGACCTGCCGATCCTGCGCGAACGCAAGGACATGCGGCTCAACACCGTGATGTCCAACGGCTTCGGCTTCGGCGGCACCAATGGCTGCCTGGTGATGAGCCGCTACGACGGCTGACGCGGTTCACGCCGCCGCGCGGCGTTGGCGGCCGGTGAAAGCGATCGTTTCCGTATCGAAACCCGCTTCCCCTTTTCCGCGCCGCGCTCTAGGCAGGCTCCAGCGCTCAGAATCGATAAAAGCCAGGGAAAAACGATGGCGGACGACTACGACCTGCCCAAGGGCGAACTGATGCGGGGCAAGAAGGGCCTTGTCATGGGCGTGGCCAACCATAATTCCATCGCCTGGGGCATCGCCTCGCAGTTGGCCGCCCAGGGCGCGGAAATGGCGTTCAGCTATCAGGGCGAAAGCCTGGAGCGCCGCGTGCGGCTCTTGGCCGAGAGCCTCGGCGTCAAGGCCATGATCCCCGCCGACGTTGCCGACGACGCCTCGATGGACGCCGCGTTCGCCGAGATCGAGAAGACCTTCGGGACCCTGGACTTCGTGGTCCACTCGATCGCCTTCGCCGACAAAGACCAGTTGAAGGGCTCGTTCGTGGAGAACACCACGCGCGAAGGGTTCCTGACCGCGATGAACATCTCGGCCTTCAGCTTCGTCGATGTGGCGCGGCGGGCCTCCAAGCTGATGCCGAACGGCGGCTCGATGATCAGCATGACCTATCTGGGCGCCGAGCGCGTGATCCCGAACTACAACATGATGGGCGTGGCCAAGGCGGCGCTGGAGGCCTCGACCCGCTACATCGCCCGCGACCTGGGCCCGAAGAACATCCGGGTCAACGCGATCTCCGCCGGCGCCATGCGCACCCTGTCGCTAGCCGGCATTTCCGGAGGCCGCGGCATGATCGCCCAGGGCCGCGGCTTCAGCGCGATGAAGCAGGACACCTCGATGGAAGGCGTCGCCGGCTGCGCGCTCTGGCTGCTGTCGGATCTTGGCCGCTCGACCACGGGCGAGGTGGTCCATGTGGACGCCGGCTTCCACATGATGGGCTTTCCGGAAGACGCCGCCGGCGGCTAAAGCCGCTTCAGGACCGCGTCGCCCATCTGGGCCGTGGTGAGCACGCCACCGAGGTCTTTCGTGCGCGCGCCGTCATCCAGCGCGGTCTTGACCGCGGCGAACACGCGGTCGGCCAGGTCCGAGCGCCCCAGAGACCAGCGCAGGGCCATCTCGAACGACAGGATCGCGGCGAGCGGGTTGGCGATACCCTGGCCGGCGATATCGGGCGCCGAGCCGTGGATCGGCTCATAGAGGCCGGGCTTGCCCGCCTCGCCCAGGGCGGCGGACGGCAGCAGGCCGATCCCGCCAGTCAGCATGGCCGCCTCGTCGGACAGGATGTCGCCGAACAGGTTATCCGTGACGATGACATCGAACTGGGCCGGGTTCTTGACCAGTTGCATGGCGGCGTTGTCGGCCAGCATGTGCTCCAGTTGGACATCGGCGTAGTCGCGCCCGTGCAGGTCCGCGACCACTTCGCGCCACAGAAGCCCGGTCTCCATGACGTTGGATTTCTCGCAGGAGGTGACTTTGTTTCGCCGCCCGCGCGCCAGTTCGAACGCCACCCGCGAAACGCGCTCGATCTCGTGGGTCGTGTAGACCTGGGTGTCGACGCCGCGCCTTTGGCCGTCGGCCAGGGTCTCGATGAAGCGGGGCTGGCCGAAATAGACGCCGCCGGTGAGTTCGCGGACGATCATGATATCCAGGCCCGCGACGAGCTCCGGCTTCAGGGCGGAGGCGCCGGCCAGGGCGTCGAAACAGAGCGCCGGGCGAAGATTGGCGTAGACCCCCATGGCTTGGCGCAGGCCCAGAAGGCCGGCTTCCGGCCGCTTGTCGCGCGGCGCGTCCGCCCATTTCGGTCCCCCGACCGCGCCCATCAGCGCGGCGTCGGCGGCCAGGGCGGCGGCGATGGTCTCGTCGCTGAGCGGCGCGCCCAAGGCATCGTAGCTGACGCCGCCGAACGGGCGCTCGATGACCTCGAGATCGAGGTCCCCCGCCGTCTTCAGCGCGTCGATCACCCGGCGCACCTCGTTCAGCACTTCGGGGCCGATCCCGTCGCCGGGCAGCAGCAAAAGGGTCTTGGACATGTCGGGGCCTCTAAAGCGGACGGGACGCGCCCGCCTCATAGGCGACCAGCCGGCGATCGTGAAGGCCAAGCGCCGGCCAAGCCGCGCGCCAGGTCTTGATGTGGTCGCTTTGGGCGTGCCTATCCAGCGACGCTTGGTCGCGCCAGACCTCGCTGACGCGGATCAGGCCGGGCTCCAGGACATCCTCGGCATAGGCGTATTCCAGACAGCCGGCTTCGGCGAGGCTGGCGGCGACCATGGCCGCCATGTCGGGTCGCGCCTCGCCCAGACGGTCGGGAGGCAGGCGCACCGTGCCCAGGATCACCACCGCCATCGGCGAATCTTTCCCGTGCGGCCCATCTTTCCTAAGCAGCCCAGGGCTGGACCAGTTTGCGCCGCTCTTCGAAGGCGTCGATATCGGCGCGGTGCTGCAAGGTCTCTCCCACGGCGTCCAAACCCTTGAGCAGCTTTTCCTTGCGGCCCGGATCGATCTCGAAGGTGAAGCGGGCGCCGGAGGGCGAAACCACGGTCTGGCTGTCCAAATCCACCGTGAACAGGTGATTGCCGCCCTTGGCCTCCTCCATCAGCGCCTTGACCTGGTCTTCGGGCAAGGCGACGGGCAGCAGGCCGTTCTGGAAGCAGTTATTGTAGAAGATGTCGGCGAACGACGGCGCGATCACACAGCGCACGCCAAAATCCAGCAGGGCCCACGGCGCGTGCTCGCGCGAGGAGCCGCAGCCGAAATTGTCACCGGCGATCAGGAGATTAGTCCCGCTATAGGCGGGCTGGTTCAGCACGAAATCGGGCTTCTCGCGGCCCGCCTCGTCGAAGCGCAGGTCGAAGAACAACCCTTTGCCCAAGCCCTCGCGATCGACGGTCTTGAGGAATTGCTTGGGGATGATCTGGTCGGTGTCCAGGTTCGATATGGCGAGCGGCGCGCCGCGGCCGTCCAGGCGGGTGAAGGGGGTCATGGGTCAGACTTCCAGGATTTCGAGTCCATCATAGGCGAAGAAGGCGCGATCGCGAGTGGCGAGTGTCAATCCACGCGTCAGCGCTTGAGCGATGATAAGGCGATCGAACGGATCGCGGTGGTGCAGGGGCAGGGTGCGAAGATGGTCGATCACTGGCGCCTCCAGTGGCAACAATTCGACGTCTGACCGGCGCAGAAGGGTCTTCAAAGCCGCGCCGAAATCGGTGTCGAAGGGCGCTGGCAAGGGGAGCTTGCCGATAGAGGCCTTTATCGAAATTTCGGCGGCGCTGATGACGCTCGTGAAGAGCTGCGCATCGAATAGTTGCTGTCGTGCGGTCGGGCGAAGCTGCCGATCATCAAGACCAACCCAAAGCAGGGCGTTCGTGTCCAGCAGGTAGCTCGTCACTTGGCTTCGTCCGGGAAGATCGGACCGTCATAGAAGAGGGCTTCGAGTTCGGGATCAGGATCGTCGAAGTCGGCGGGCAGCTTCCAGCCGTAGTGATTCCAAAAGCCGAACTCCCGCTTGCGCTTCGGCGCGGTCGTGATGGCGTCCAGCGCCACCAGCTTCGCCTTGGGCTTGCCGTTCTTGGCGATGATGATCTCTTCGCCGGCCGCGGCCTGCTCCACAAGGGACGAAAGGTCCGTCTTCGCGATGTAGAGATTGACTTGTTTCATCGGCTCAAGATGGCCACGTTGACCAACTTGGTCAAGCTGAGTCCGCTATTCCACGAGTGGAAGCCGATCTTCACCCCGCTTCCGAAAGTTTCGTCTGAATCCCAACAAGCGTGTCCAACACCGCGTCGCCCTCGACCTTCGCTATAAAGTTTGGTTTAAGGCTAATGACGATTCTGACCGCTTCGCCACCTTCCGAGTCCGTCGCGTCGGCGCTATCAACATGATCCACGCGCGCGGCAGATTTTTGGTCGCCGCTTCGCGGACGACTTCGTCGATTCTTGCGATATTGAGCATTGGGCCGCATTAGGTGGTTACGCTTTCAGAGTCGCGATCCACGTGCGCTCAGCGCCAGTACTTCTCGCCCGCAACAACTCGGCCTGGCCCCGCGGGCATACCTCAAAACAAGATTTTGAGGGTCGCCATGACCCGCAAAGCCTCGGCGCTCATCGGCGCGCCTTTCTGAAAGAAAAGCACGACGGCGGCGGCGCCTTGACCGTTCATGGCGAAAACGACCCGGGGCCCCTACATGCTTGGCGTTAAGGCCTCATCGCTTATAAGGCCAAGGGCGCACCACGACGCTGAAGAGAGCCATGACCGCCAAGGCGCCGCCGTTTTTCTCGCCCTACGCCCACGACTTCCTGCGTCTGGCGGTCTGCGTGCCGCGTATCGAGCCAGCCGCGCCGCGTTTCAACGCCGATCGTACGCTGGAACTGGTGAAGGCCGGCGACGCCCAGCGGGTGGGGCTGATGGTGTTTCCGGAATTGGGGCTCTCGGCCTACGCCATCGATGACTTGCTGTTCCAGGACGCGCTCTTGGACGCGGTCGAGGTGGAGATCGCGCGCCTGGCCGAGGCCAGCGCCAGCCTCTATCCGGTGTTCGCGGTCGGCGCGCCGCTGCGCGTCGATGGGCGGCTCTATAACACCGCCGTGGTGATCGGCGGCGGCCGGATCCTGGGCGTGACGCCGAAGGTGTTTCTGCCCAATTACCGGGAATTCTATGAGCGGCGCTGGTTCACCAGCGGCCAGGGCGTGGTCGGCAGGACCATCCCACTGGCCGGACAGGCCGTTCCGTTCGGAACCGACCTGATTTACCGATCCTCCGGGACGGTCCCGGTCTCGTTCCATGTCGAGATCTGCGAGGACGTCTGGGTTCCCGAGCCCCCGTCCAGCCTGGCGTCCATGGCCGGGGCGGAAGTGCTGCTGAACCTCTCGGCCAGCAATATCACCATCGGCAAGGCCGAGGCGCGGCGCCTGCTCTGCGCGTCCCAGTCGGCCCGGTGCGCGGCGGTCTACGCCTATTCGGCGGCGGGACCGGGCGAATCGACGACCGATCTCGCCTGGGACGGCCACGCCTCGATCTTCGAGCTCGGCGCGCTTTTGACCGAGACCGAGCGGTTCGCGCTCGATTCGACCCTCGCGATCGCCGACGTCGATCTGGGCCGGGTCCGCCAGGAGCGCGCGCGGACGGGCAGCCTGGGCGACAACGCCGCCGCGGCGCGCGAGCGGGTCTCGGGTTTCCGGACGATCGAATTCACGCTCGATGCGCCAACCGAACCGCTCGAGCTGATCCGCAAGCTGGAACGGTTCCCCTACGTGCCGTCCGATCCCGCCCGCCTGGCCGAGGACTGCTACGAGGCCTACAACATCCAGGTCCAGGGCCTGGCCAAGCGGTTGGCCTCGGCCAAGCTCGACAAGCTGGTGATCGGCATTTCCGGGGGACTGGATTCGACCCAGGCGCTGATCGTCGCCACCCGCGCCATGGCCCGCCTGGGCCTGCCCGCATCGAACATCCTCGCCTACACCCTGCCAGGCTTCGCGACGTCCGAGGCGACCAAGGCCCACGCCCACGCCCTGATGAAGGCGCTGGGCGTCACGGCCGGCGAGATCGACATCCGCCCCGCCGCGCGCCAGATGCTGGCGGATCTGGGGCACCCGTTCGCCTCGGGCCAGCCGGTCTATGACGTGACCTTCGAGAACGTCCAGGCGGGGCTGCGCACCGACTATCTGTTCCGACTGGCCAATCAGCACGGCGCCCTGGTGGTTGGGACCGGGGACCTGTCCGAACTGGGCCTCGGCTGGTGCACCTATGGGGTCGGGGACCATATGTCCCATTACAATCCCAATGCTTCTGTCTCCAAGACCCTGATCCAGCACCTGATCCGCTTCGTGGCGGCCTCTGGCGACGTCGGTGACGAGACCGCGACATTGCTGCTGGCCATCCTCGACTTCGAGATCACTCCGGAGCTGGTGCCGGCGGGCGAGGACGGCGCGGTGCAGTCGACCGAGGCCTTCGTCGGGCCCTACGCCCTGCAGGATTTCAACCTCTATTACCTGACCCGGTTCGGCTTTCGGCCTTCGAAGATCGCCTACCTGGCCTGGAACGCCTGGCGTGACGCGAGCCAGGGCCGGTGGCCGGCCCATATCCCCGAGGCCGCGCGGCGGGCCTATGACCTCGCAGAGATCAAGCGCTGGATGCGGTTGTTCCTGGTCCGGTTCTTCGCCAACCAGTTCAAGCGGTCCTGCGTGCCCAACGCGCCCAAGATCTCCTCCGGCGGCTCGCTGTCCCCGCGCGGCGACTGGCGCGCCCCTTCGGACGCGCCAGCCGAGGTGTGGATCGAGGAGTTGGAAGCCCATACGCCGGACCGCGTCCCGCGCTAAATCGTCTTTCTTGCTTGTCGAAACCGGCATGCGTTCATGCTCCGGTCCGATAAAAGGCGCGCACCGGCCAGGACATCAAGGAAATCTACAAGGAAACCTCACTCGGCGGCCTGGCGATCAACATCGTCGAGTGCTGATCGCGTCAAAGGCGAAATACGCGAAACGCGGCTGGAACTTCTCTTCCGGCTGGCGGTTTAAGCTGCGCCGGTAAAAGCCGGCGACCGTCAGAACAAGAGAGAACGCCTCATGTCCGCTAAGTTCCTGGTCCTGGCCCTGGCTTCCAGCGCCATTGTCGCCGTTCCCGCCGTGGCCCTCGCCCAGGCAATGCCGAGCGAGCCCGTTCCTTATGCTCAATTCAACGCCGACCAGGACAAGATGGCGACCAAGTCCGCCCATCACGCCCATCACATGGCGAGCAAGGCTCATTCCGAGGCCATGAAGGCCGAGAACAATGCCGGCGCCGCCAGTGACAATGGCGCCGCCGACCAGGACCAGATGGCCAAGGACGCCGCGCATAAGGCTCATCACATGGCGAGCAAGGCGCACGCCGAAGCCATGAAGGCCGACAACAACGCCGGAGCCGCCGCCGGCGACAATGCGGGTCAGGCAAGCGCCGGCGACAGCGCCGCGAAATCGGCGGCGAAGCACGCCCACAAGATGGCCAAGAAGGCCAAGACCGAAGCGGACAAGGCGTCGGGCAACGCCGACGCCGCCGCCTCGAACGCGCCCGCGCCGCAGTAAGTTACTCGGCGGCTTTTTCCTTCTGAAGGTCCGGCGTATGGCCGGCGGGCATGGCTGTCCGCCCGGCCTTCGTCTCCTTCAGCGCGGCGGCCGCGCGCTCGTTGCCCATGATCTTCTGCATCACGGCCGCGCCCGCGCGCTCGAACGACTCGCGGTGATCGATCACGTACTGGCGGGAGATGCGATAGTCGTCCAGGAGGCCGTTGACCTCGGGGATCACGTAGCGCGCGACCAGATCCCAGCTCTTCAGCGTGTTTTCCCGGTTGGCCCAGTCATGGGCGAAGCCGATCACCGTGCCGAACCCGCCGCTGACCTTCACGATATTGCGGATCGCGGCTACCAGGTCGTCCGGCGTGCCGATCACCGAGGCGGCGCCGTCGGCGAAGGCCAGGGCGTCCACCGCCTCGTCGGGCGTGTCATAGGCGACCGAGCCCGGACGCATCAGGGTCCCGACATTGTACTCGTTATGCCAGCGTTGCAGGCCTTCCCTGGCCTCCGCGCGGGCCTGTTCGCGGGTCTCGGCCAGGTGCCAGGACATGACCACGCGCCAGTTCTTGCGGTCCACGGCGAGGCCGGCCTTGGCGGCGGCGTCTTCGGCGAAGCTCCATTGGGTCGGCAGCGCCATCAGGCCGGCGGTCGACATCGAGCCGATCGAGAGCACGCCGGCGCCGTATTTCCCCGCCAAGGTCATGCCGGACGGGCTGACCTGCGAGGCCACCGCGAACGGCAGGTCTTCCTGCAAGGGCAGCAACTGCATGCGCGCGTCGCGCAGGGTGAACCACTCGCACTCGTGCGTGACCCGTTCGCCGGCGAACAGCCGCTTGATCACGCCGATCGCCTCATCCTGGCGGTCGCGCTGGACCATCGGGTCGATGCCGAGGGTGTAGGCGTCCGAAGGCAGGGCGCCGGGGCCGGAGCCGAAGATCACCCGTCCGCCGCTCATATGGTCCAACTGGACGATCCGCTGGGCGACGTTGAACGGGTGGTGGTAGGGCAGCGAGATCACGCCCGTGCCCAGGCGGATGCGGTGGGTGTGCTCGGCGGCGGCGGCCAGGAACATCTCCGGCGAGGCGATCACCTCCCAGCCCGTCGAATGGTGCTCGCCGCACCAGAATTCGTCGAAGCCCAACGCGTCCAGGCGCTTGGCGAAGGCGATGTCGCCGCGGAACTGCAGCATCGGATGCTCGCCGATCGGATGGTGCGGCGCCAGGAACGCGCCGAATTTCAGGCGAGGCATGGATGAGGGCTCCCTAAGGTTTGGGCTGTAGGCGGGGTCGATCGCCCCATGGGTCGCAGTTTGTAAGTTACCGTTGATCAGCGCAATCGGCTTTTCGTAACGGAGTCCAAGTTCGCGCGGTCACGACGGTCACCGGATCGCTGGTCGTTCCGTCCAGCAGCCAGTGGGTTTCGACGTCCTTGAACCGCGCGCGCTCCAAATAGAGGTTGACCAGCCGGGCGTGGCTGGCCTCGTCCAGCATGCGCCAGATCATCACCGCCTTGGTCGGAAAACAGCGGTTGGAGAAGGCGATCGCCACCCGCCCGCCCGGACGCAGCGCGCGCTTGATCTCGCCCAGCACCTCCACCGGCCGTTCCAGGTACTGGATGGAGGCGCAGATCGTGACAGCGTCGAGGCTGGCGTCGGCCAGGGGCAGGCTGGGATCGCGGTTCAGGTCCTGGACGAACCAGCGGGTCAGGCGTGGATTGGCCGCCAATTCCTCCGCGTTCATGCCGTGGCCGACCACCTCGTCATAGACGACTTCCGGCGGCAGGTGACTGACCCAACTGCTCATCAGGTCAAGGATCGCGCCGCCGGCCGGCAGCGCCTCTCGATAGAAGCCGGTCAGGGCGGCGATCGCCGCGTCGTCGATATGGGTGACCAGTCGCGGGACCGCGTAGAAATCCGCATCGTCGCCGGGGTCGGCCTTGGTGAAGGATTGGGCCGGGAGCCCCAAGGGATCCGTCATGATCTCACCCGTTTGAACCCGTTCCCGCCGAGGCTACAGTATTCCCATAACTCGCTGAAATCCGCTTGGCTCTGGCTGCTCCCCCTTTGGGGAAGCTGTCGCGAAGCGACGAAGGGGGAATTTCCGGCCCACGCCAATGCGACGGCGACCCCTCCGCCACTTCGTCGTCCCCTTCTCCGATAGGGGAGGAACTGACGATCCTGATCGGTTGCGGTGTCGATTAAACCGCGATTTGGCGATAACCGTGAGGTTCGACCGCCGCGTTGGACTTTCCATGACCAAGCCGTTTTTCGACCTGAAAGCGACCCATAATCCGCATCGATGGTACCTGCCGTTGGACGAGTCCCTGTGCGTCGGCCCGCGGGGGAGCAGCTTCATGTTCGGCGGTGTCGGCCTGGCCTCGGCGATCGTGGCCATGGAACGCACCTGTGGCCGGCCGGTGGTCTGGGCCACGGCCCAGTACCTGTCCTATGCCCGACCAGCCTCGATTGTCGATCTGGATGTCTGGGTTCCGGCCCATGGGCGCAATACCAGCCAGGCGCGGGTGATCAGCCATGTCGGCGACAAGGAGATCGTCGTGGTCAATGCGGCGCTCGGCGAGCGCGACAGTCCGATCTCCGAGCAATGGGTCCATGCGCCGGACGTGCCAAGGCCGGAAGACTGCGCCGAAAGCCACCACTGGCGCGGCGATCAGGAGGACCTGCACAGCCATATCGAATTGCGGGTCGCCAAGGGCCGCCATGGTTTCACCGACCCCAAGGCCGGCGAAGGCGTCAGCGCCGACGGCCAGTTGATCCTGTGGATGCGGCCCAAGGGCGGCCAGCCGATCGATTCCGGCATGCTGGCTATCTTCGCCGACCATGTGCCGTCGGGCATCGGCAACGCCCTGGGCATGAACGCCGGCGGCACCAGCCTGGACAACACCATCCGTTTCCGCGCCATCGCGCCGACCGAATGGGTGCTGTGCGAGATCCAGATCCACAGCGTCCACGCCGGCTTCGGCCACGGCTCCATGCGGCTGTTCGCCCAGGACGGGCAGTTGATGGCGACGGCGAGCCAATCGGTGATCGTGCGGACCCGGAGCGATATCAAGGACCGCTGAAAGACGGCCCTCTCGATCCAGGGATCCACGCCGCGCGGCATTTCGCGGTTCGCCCAGGCTCGGGTCCTAGATCACGATGATTTTGGATTGAATCAATCCAAAATCATAAACGTGATCGATTCTAAACATTTAGAGCGGGATGCGGGCGGAAAACCGCTTCGCGCTTTTCCTCATCCCCGCTCTAGACCCGTCGCAGCAGCGCCACCGTACCCTGGCCGCCGTCGGCGCAGACCGAGACGATGGCGCGCGCGCCGGTCGGCATGGCGCCGAGTTCTTTGGACGCCTGGCTGAGGATTCGGGCGCCGGTGGCCGCGAACGGATGGCCGATGGCCAGCGAGCCGCCATGCGGGTTGAGCCGCTCCCACGGAAAATCCCCCAGATCGGCGTCCACGCCGGCCTTTTCCCGCCGATAGGCCGGATCGGAGGCGCAGCGGATATTGCCCAGCACCTGGGCGGCGAAGGCCTCGTGGATCTCGAACAAAGCGATGTCGTCGAACCGCAGGCCGTGGCGGCCCAGGAGGCGCGGAATGGCGCGGGCCGGGGCCATCAGTATGCCCTCCTCCTCGGCCCGGAAGTCCATGGCGGCCATTTCCCAATCGACCAGCTTGACTGAGGCCTCCGCGCCCAGCCGTTGCAGGCCTTCGGCGTCGCCGACCCAGATTCCAGCCGCGCCGTCGGTCAGGGGCGAGGAATTGCCGGCCGTCAGCGTCCCCGCGCCGCTGGTCCGGTCAAAAGCCGGCGGCAGGCTGGCCAGCTTTTCCAGCGTGCTGTCGCGGCGCGGGATCGTGTCGTGGTCGACCCCGTCGAAAGGGACGACCAGGTCGGCGAAGAAGCCCTGGTCCTGGCCGGCGACAGCGCCCTGGTGGCTCAGGAGAGCGCGCTGGTCCTGGTCAGCGCGGGAGACGTGGAAATGCTTGGCGGTGTCCTCGGTGTGCTCGCCCTGGGAGCGGCCGCTCTGGCGATTGGCCCAGCCGTGGATCGGCAGGTCGAAATCGCCGGCGTTCAGTTGGGCCAGGGCCGCCGCCGCGCCCGCCGGATCGCGGCCGAACTGGGCGATGACGGCGTCGGCGCGCGCGCCCTTCAGGGCGATCGGTACATGGCTCATGGTCTCGACCCCGCCGACCATGGCCAGATGCATGCCGCCCCGGCCGATCATGCCGGAGGCCTGGATCACGCCGACGAAGCTGGTGGAGCAGGCCAGCACGGTCGAGAAGGCGGGGATGCGCGGGTCGAGCCCGGCGTCGAACACCAGTTCGCGGGCGATGTTCGACACCGTCGGCTCGGGGATCACCTGGCCCCAGATCAGGACGTCCGGCCGGGACTGGGCGTTCATCCCCTTGGCGACTGGAACCGACAACGGCAGGCCGGTGTGTTTGGCGTAGACGCCGCCGGCCTTGACGAAGGGCGTCCTGAGACCCGGCGCGAGAAAGACGTCCGACATGGAAAGGCCCCCAGCAGATGGTTCCAAGGCCCGATTGAACGCGAAATCCACGCGCGATGCTCGAATGAATCGACCCCCTCCGGGTTCTTTTTCGTTCATCCTCGAAACCGGGCGCCGACGAGCGCGCGAGGGCGTGTTCATCGCCGGTTCAGGTTGGATTGGTGATATTTCAACCACCGATACGACGGCGAAGTCGCGATTTGACCCCTGGGACCTTGGCGGCGGTCGGCTCAACCTTATTTGTAGCCCGGGTTGGGGCGTATGACGTGGGCCCTTGCGGCGTCCAGATGACGCCGGCGCCCCGAAGGAGGTCACGATGAAACGGCTTATCACAGCCGCGCTCGCCAGCATGGCGTTGCTCGCCGCCCCGATGGCGGCTCAGGCCCAGCATGGCGGCGGCCACGGCGGCGGGTTCCACGGTGGTGGTTTTCATGGCGGCGGCTTTCACGGCGGCGGGTTCCGCGGTGGCGGTTTTCGCGGCGGCTTCTGCTGCGGCGGTCCGTTTTTCTTCGGCGCTGGTCTTGGGCTAGGCCTCGCCTACGATCCGTGGTTCTGGGGATATCCGGGTTATTACGGCTATTACGGATACCCGGGCTATTACGGCGACTATGACTACGACTACGCGCCTCCTCCGCCGCCCCCGTCGGCGAGCGGCTATTATCGCGGCGGCATGCCCGAGGATGACGGCGAAGGCGCCGCGCCACCGCCGCCCGGCGCCGCCGCCAATGCGCCCGCCGCCCATGCCTGCGGCGCCTGGCGTTGGGACGCCGGCGCCCAGAAATATCAGTGGTCGACGGACGGCTGCTGAAGTTCGACGATCAGCGCCCGACCTGTTGGCCGCCCGGGCCCCCCCGGGCGGCCATTGTCGCATTAGTTCTCGCCGCCATTGCGGTCGGATCCTCGCGGCGGCAGGGTCTGGGTGTCGAAGATGTGCTGCTGCTGGGTGTCCAGCACCGCATAGAAGGTCTTGAGCGCCTGGGCTTGGCGATGCAGGTCCGCCAACTCCTCCTGCATTTCGGCTTCCACCAGATCGATGCGCCGCGGCGCCGGCAGGGTCGGGAACAGTTGAGCGGCGGCCTGACGGCGCGCCTGGGAGCTTGCCGCTGGGACGACGGTCGCCTTGTAGGCGGCCCAGGCGCCTTCCTGGCTGGCGGTCAGGTGCAGGGCGTCATGCAGGGTGGTCAGGTCGGGCTGCTGCTGGGCGGATGCGGTCGTGGCGAACAAGACACCGGCGGCCAGGGCGACGCCCGCGCGCCGTCCAGACTTAAACAGAGGGTTGCGTAACGGCATCGCGGCCTCCTCAAATCCACCGACCATCTTATTCGTTCACCTTTGTGGCTGAAAACCGGCTTTGCCGTCATCGGGTTGCGGGAGTGAGGCTTGGAACGGTTCGACGTGGCGGTTATCGGCGCCGGCGCAGCGGGCATGATGTGCGCCATCGAAGCCGGCAAGCGCGGCCGGCGCGTGCTGGTGGTCGAGCTTGGCCAGGCGCCAGGCGAGAAGATTCGCATCTCCGGCGGCGGGCGCTGCAACTTCACCAATATCCATTGCGCGCCGGAAGCGTTCCTGTCGGGCAACCCCCGTTTCTGCATATCGGCTTTGAGCCGGTATCGGCCCGCCGACTTCATCGCGCTGATCGAGCGACATGGGGTCGCCTATCACGAAAAGACCCTGGGCCAACTGTTCTGCGACGGCTCGGCGCGCCAGATCGTCGACCTGCTGCTGGGCGAGATGCGCGCGCAAGCCGTGACGCTGAGGCTGGGCGTATCGGCCGAGGCCGTCGAAAAGACCGACGATGGGTTTCGCCTGATGGTCGAAGGCCGGCCGGTCCAATGCCAGTCGCTGGTGATCGCGACCGGCGGCAAGTCCATCCCCAAGATGGGCGCGACCGGCTTCGGCTACGACATCGCGGCCCGCTTCGGCGTGGCGGTGGGCCCGACGCGGCCGGCCCTGGTCCCGCTGACCTTCGAGGTCGGCATGCTGGAGCGGCTGAAACCCTTGGTCGGCGTGGCCCTGCCGGTACGGGCGAGCAGCGGGCGCACGCGTTTCGACGAAGCCATTCTGTTCACCCATCGCGGCCTCAGCGGACCGGCGATCCTGCAAATCTCGTCCTTCTGGCGCGAGGGTGGCGAAATCCAGATCGACATGGCGCCCGGCGAAGACCTGTTCGAGACGCTGCGCCAGGCCCGCGCCCGGACCGGCCGGCAAGCGGCGCAGACCATCCTGGCCGCCAGCCTGCCGAAACGGTTGGCCCAAAGGATCTGCGAGGCGCAAGGCGCGACCGGCCCGGTCGGGGACCTCTCCGACAAGCGCCTGCGCGCGCTCGCCGACGCCGTCCAGGCCTGGCGCGTCAAGCCGGTTGGTTCGGAGGGCTATCGTACGGCGGAAGTCACGCTGGGCGGGGTCGACACGGCGGGGCTGGACTCCCGCACGATGCGGGCCAAAGCGGTTCCCGGGCTCTATTTCATCGGCGAGGTGGTCGATGTGACCGGCTGGCTCGGCGGCTATAATTTCCAATGGGCCTGGGCCAGCGGCTGGTGCGCCGGACAGGCCGCCTGACCCGATCAGGCGCCCGGTCCTGGTCCGGCGTTGACCAGCGCCGTGCGTTCCTCGGCCGTCAGCGGCCGCCAGCGGCCCTCCGGAAGCTCGCCCAGCGCCAAGGGACCCACCCGTATGCGAAACAGGTCCACCACGCCCAGGTCGACCAGTTCGCACATGCGCCGGATCTGGCGGTTGCGGCCCTCGGTCAGGGTGAAGCGAAGCGCCTGGTCGCCGGCCGACTCCACCCGGGCGGGACGCAGCTTGCGGCCATCCAGCTCCAGGCCGTGGCGAAGCTGGTTCATCTTGCGCGCGTTGATCTGGCCGCTGACCCGGACCAGGTATTCCTTCTCCAGGTCCGAGGCCGGGCCGATCACCGCCTTGGCCACCACCCCGTCTTCCGAAAGGATGAGAAGGCCGCGGGAATCCATGTCCAGCCGTCCGACCGGCGCCAGCCGGCTGTCGCGGCCCGGGATCGCGGCGCTTTCGCCCCAGACATTGGCGCGCGTCACCAGCCGGACGGCGGGGACCTGGCCGCCTTCGGGCTGTGACGAGACCACGCCGACCGGCTTGTGGATTATCAGGGTCAAGGCGCTGTCCAGGCGTTCCGAGGCGCGATCAGCCAGGACCAGGGTCTGGCCGGCCTCGATCTTGCGGCCGGGGTCGTCGATCCGTTCCCCGTCGATCTGGACCAGGCCCTCGGCGATCAGCGCCTCGGCCTCGCGGCGCGAGCACACGCCGCTCTGGGCCAGCCAGCGGTTGACGCGCTGGGGTTCGGGATCGTCATAGCGGCGGGTCCAGGCCATGGGCGCGGAACATGCCCCGCGCCGCCGCCGCCGTCGAGACGCCCACTTCGCTCGAAAATGCCCTATTGCAGGCCGAGCGCCTTGGCGGTGTCGAAATTGAAGCCGCCGAGCGGCAGGTCCTTGTTCCGCTGGAAACGGGTCAGGGCGTCGCCGGTGGGGATGGTGAACAAGCCGTCGATCGGGCCGCCATAGTAGCCGCGCTGGGCCAGGGCCGATTGCAGGCGGGCGATCGAGGCGGAGGGCGCCACGCCGTGCTCGCCCCGCCCGGCTTCGGCCAGGGCTAGGGGCTTGGCCGCGCCTGGAGCTGTCATGGCGGGATCCAGGGTCCCGCGCTCGCCGTCCGGCCCATGCTCGGGCGGCAGGTGACGAACCTTGCGGCAGGCGAATTCGCGCCACTCGTAATGTCCCGGCGCCACCACGCGCGTCCTGGTGACAATCCGGTAGACCGCCGGCACGGTATAGGTCTCGACCCGTTCGGGCTGGACCACGACCCGTTCCCTGACGGTGGAAAAGATCGGCGGGATGTCGCGCTGTTCCTCGCGGGCCGGCTGGTCGATCACCTCGCGGGTCCGAGTGCGGGTCTCGGCGGGGGTGGTGATGTGGATCACCCGCTCGGGCGAGCGCAGGATCTGGCGCGTCTCCGTCCGGTACTCGGCCGGCATTGGGATCAGGCAGATGATGTCGCGGTCCGAGGGCCAGCGCGGCATGTCCGGGTCGGACACCCGGCCATAGCCCCGGCGCCATTCGGTATGGGCCTCGCGCACCAGGATGCGCTCGGTCACGGTGTCGTATTGCGCCGGGATCACCTCGTCGCGGGTGGTTTCGGGCCGGACGACTTCGGTTTCGGTTACGGTATGAACGACGGGCGGGATCAGGAAGCGCTCGATCCGGCCCGGCCGGACCACCACCTGACGGTCGACCTCGCCATAGATCGCCGGGATCGTCCGGGTGGCTTGATGCTCGGGAATATCGATCTCGCGATCCTGATAGGTCTCGGTGATCGGCGCGGTGAGGACATGCTGGTAGCAATGGCCGGGCACGGCGTTCGGCGGATAGTCGTCGCTGGTTCCAGCGAAGCCCGCCGCGGCGCCCAGCAAGATCGGCAGCGCGGCCCCGGCGGCCAAGATCGTTCTCATCGCGGTCACTCTTAGCGAAATCCTTTGCCGGGACCAGAATAGACCACCGGCCGTGCCATGTCGGTACAATCACGGCCGCCAGCAAAATCCAAACCGGTTCTCCCGAAAGATGTAATCCGCTGGGTTCCTGGGCGCGATCGTGCAGGATCTCTATGCCGGCTGGCATGTCTTGGAGCGTGCGCGGGCCGAGGGCCTGGGAACCGCCGCGCCGTTCCGAGCCGCGTCAGCGCAGCAGGTCGAAGGCGACGGTGATCCGTTCGCCGGGCGACTCGAACGGCAACGTGCCGTGCCAGAGATAGGATGGAAACAGCACCAGATTGCCGGGTCGGGGCTGGATGACCCGCGTTGGCGGCTGTACCGGCAAGGGGACCGCGAAGCCCGGCCGTCCGAATTCGAGTCCGCCCAGGTCGTTCGAGTCCTCGCCGGGCGTCTGGACATAATAAACGCCGCTGAGCCGGCCCTCCGGGTGGATGTGCGGCGCGTGACGCCCGCCCGCCTTCAGATTGACCGACCAGCCGCGATAGCGGCGCGCTGGAAGCGAGGTCGGGACGAACCGGCGGATCGTGGGGTCAGGAGCGTCGAGGAAGGCGGCGACGGCCTGGTCGAGCAGCCGGCGCAGCGCCTGGATCGCGGCGGCCGGCTCGGCGAACAGGTCGTTCTGGGTCTGGAAACCGCCCACCACGCTCTGGCCGCGCGGCGACCAGGCGCGCAAGCCCACGGCGGCGAGATCGGCGGCGAGGCTCTGGTGGAACACGGCGAGGCTGGGATAGCCCGGCGGGGCGGGTAATGGCAGGACGGCCACCAGTTCTTCGCGATCGGTCAGGTCATCGGCCTCGTCCTCGCGGCCGAGCAGGCGCAGGGCGAGGGCTCTGGCCGACCAGGCCTGGGGATCGAAGGGGTCGATGGCGGTCAGCCGCGCCACGCCGGCCATGGCCGTCTCCCCATCGCCGGCCTTGATCGCGGCCAGGGCAAGCTGTCGCCAGGCGTCGGCCTGGTCCGGCGCGAGGGCGCAGGCGCGCCGGTGGCGCGGAAGCGCGGCGGCGAGGTCGCCGGTCCGCTGAAGCAGCTCCCCCAGGCGGTGATGACCGCGCCAGTATTGGTCATCCAGGCCCGTCGCCCGCTCCAGGGCCTCGGCGGCGCCGGCGAGGTCGCCGCCGCGCTCCAGCGCCGTGGCCAGGGCGAGCCAGGTTTCCGGATCGGCGGGCCGGGCGCCGGCGGCGGCGCGGTGGTGGCCGACCGCTTCCGTCCCCCGATCCTGGTCAAACAGAAGCTCGGTCAGATTGCCGAGGGCGGCCGCGCCGCCCGGCTCGATCGCCAGAGCCGCCTGGTAGGCGGCCAGGGCGCCGTCGGCGTCGCCGAGCCGCTGCAGGGTCACCCCCAGATTGTTGCGGGCGTCGGCGAAGGCAGGGTCGATGGCGATGGCGCGCCGGCACAGCGCCGCCGCGCGGGGATGGTCGCCGGCGTCCTGGGCCAGGGCCGCCAGGTTGTTCAACGCCTGGACGCAGAGGGGATCCTGTTCCAAGGCCTGGCGATAGAAGCCCTCGGCGGCTTCGTCATCGCCCAGTTGATGGCGGGCCGCGCCGGCGTTGAGCGCGGATTCGGCGCCGGCGCCGCGTTCGAGCGCCATGCCATAGCTCAGCGCGGCCTGGTCGAACTGGCCCGCGGTCTGATAGGCGACGCCGAGCGCATGGTGCGCCGGGTGGGTGTCCAGCAATCTCGCCGCCTGAGCCAGGGCCGGGATCACCGCGTCGAGGCGCCCGAGGCGCTGGTGCGCCAATCCGAGATTGAACCACAGGACCCCGTCTTCCGGCGCCAGGTCCAGGCCCCGCTGGAAGGCCTCGGCCGCCTCGGCGGTTCGATCGAGAGCCGCCAGGATCACCCCATGGGCGCCCCAGACCTCGGCTTGCCCCGCGAACAGTTCGATCGCCGGCCGCAGGCGCGCCAGGGCGGCCTCGGCCTCGCCTTGCTGGTAGAGCGCCAGGGCCGACAGGCGCAGGGCCGGGCCGTGATCGGGCTCCAGCGCCAAGGCGGCGTCATAGTCGATCAGGGCGCCGGCGATGTCGCCGAGGCGATGACGATCCTCGCCCGCCTGGTAGCAGGCCGCCGCGTCGTGTCGCTGGAGATTGGCGCGCAAACCCATCCGCCGACTGGCCGCCTTCCTCCAGGTCAAGCTTGAGTCTTCGAATAGGGCGCGTCGTGGTTAAATTTTGGTTTCTTGAAAGAGTTTAAAACACGGTCCGGCCCGCCCTTGGACGCGCCGCGGGCGCGGTGAAGAGGGTGTTGGTCCGGCCGCCGACCCGGCCGACCACCAACAGGCCGTCGCCGGCGTCGATGAGCAGGTCGCCCGGCGGGCGCGTGACCGTCTCGCCGTCGCGCCGGTTGATCTGGACCACGAAGAAGGCGCCCTTGGCCCGGCTTTCCAGTTCGGCGATGGTCAGGCCGACCACGGCGGTGTTCGCCGCGACGATCGCCACCTCCATTTCCAGCCCCAGGTCGCGCAGCACCTTTTCGAAGTCGCGCATGCGCTCGGATCCGCGAATGAAGCGCGCGGTTTCAGGGAATAGGATCATCTCGGCGATCCGCTCGGCGCCGATATGGGTCGGCAGCACCACCTTGTCCGCGCCGGCCTGGATCAGCTTGGTCTCGGTGGAGGGCATTTCGCCGCGCGCGATGATCTGCAGGCCCGGATTCAGGCTGCGAGCGCTGAGCGTGATGAACACATTGGCCGCGTCGTTCGGCAGCACGGTGGCCAGAAGCCGCGCCCGCTCGACGCCCACCGCGAGCAGCGCCCCCTCGTCGGTGGCGTCGCCCTGCCAGCACAGATAGCCCAGCTCCCGCGCCTGGCCGAGCCGGGCCTCGTCCCGTTCCAGGATCACGAAGGCCGCGCCGCCGGCCAAGAGTTCCTTGGCCAGCATTACGCCGATCCGGCCGAAGCCGCAGACGATCACATGGCCCTTCAGTCGATTGATGTCGGTTTTCACGCGGTTCGCGCCTAGGAGTTGCTGGATTTGAGAGAAGGTGAGCGCCTGTACCAGGGCGCCGGTGACCAGGATCATGCCGGTGCAGCCCAGGACGATCAGGCCGACGGTGACCATATGCAGGAACGGCGTATTGATCGGCCGCACTTCACCATAGCCCACCGTGTAGACGGTGAGCAGCACCATGTAGAGCGCGTCGGTGAAGCTCCAGCCCGCCGTCATATAGGCGCAGGTGGCCAGGACCACGACGACCATCATGAAGGCGATGATCGAGACCAGGTTGCGCAGCGGTGAGGCGGTCAGTCCATTCATCTCGCCGCGCGGGTCCCGTCTTCGACAAGGCCTTCAGCCTAGTCCGCCGAGGGGCGGATAGCGGCGCGGGGCGGGTCTGAAGCCGTGCTTCGGCCCGCCAAGGCGTAAAATGCGGCTATGACGGCTGTGTGGCGCCCGAGAAAGCGGCGGGCGTTTGAGCTCCTCTCCGCGGTGTTGTGGTTCTCGGGCGCCGATCCATCGAACGCTGGCCTAGATTAGCTCGGCACGAGCCATTGGAGCGTTTATGACAAAATCAAAGTCTATATTGTAAAATTAGCTAACTCTGTCTCAGATTATATGTACATAATATATGCAAAAATAGCCCCAAAACCCCAAATTTATTTAGAAAAAAAGAGAACATTAGTTTACTAAACCTCCTGATCAATCAGAATACGGCGTAAATTTGGCGAATAATGGAACATTACACAATGTTCATCTGAACTCTGTCCGATATTTAACTTGGAAATCCAGGCTCGTTCTGAGAATTTCGCGTCGTCAACGAAAACCTTGGGAGACACCCATGCAAGCCTCGATGTCCAAGATCACGATCGCCAGCCTGGTCTTCGCGGCCTCCGCGTTCGCCGGCGCCGCCAACGCTCAGAAACCCGACCGCCTCACCGACGTGGCCTTCATCGCCGCCAACCGCTGCGAAGGCCTTGCCCAGGGCGCCAAGGTCGATGTCGCGGGGATCAAGAAGATGCTCGACTTCCAGGGCAATCAGCGCGGCCAGTACATCCTCGAAAAGGCCGACGAAGCTCGCGACGACGCCAAGCGTCAGGCCAGCCGCGCCGACGGCTATACCTGGCAGACCGTCAGCGCCGAACTGAACGGCGCCTGCCAAGCCTATCTCAAGAGCTGACGCCAGTCCCTTGACCCTGAACCCCAAGCCTTTTCTCCAATCCGGCGCCGCGCCGGGTTGGAGATTTTTTAAGTCTCTTTGTCGCAGCATCCCAGATTCGCGAGTTCGCGCTAAAGTCAGAGCCGAATCAGCAGGGTGATCCGATGTTGGCGGCCGTCGCGCTTGCGCTCTCGATGCTCGGATCCGGCGATGACGCCCAGATCTCGGCCCGATCGCTCAAGGTCGGAGACTGGACGGCGGTGGTTCGCAGCGACCGGTTCACCGGCGAGATCACCTGTTCGCTGAAGGCCCATGCAATAAGCTTTCATCGCGACACCCTGGTCTTCAACCTCGGCCGCGAGATCGACAGTTCACAGGCTTTCTTCCGCATCGACGGCGGCCCGGCGCGCAGCGTCCGTGAACCCCAACTCCAGAACGAGACCCATGGCTTCTTCCTGGATAGCGGTCCGGTCGACAACCCGTCCGGCGGCCGGGTCGCCCTGCCGCTGGCGCTGGTTCAGGACGCCAAGCAGGTGATGATCCGCGCCTCGCCGCGCCATCCGCCCCGCATCTTCGATCTGGCCCGGTTTTCCGAGGCGCTGTCGGCGGCGAAGACGGCGGGCTGCAAGGACCAGTCATTCTGACGCTTTACGACGCTGACTACGGCGTGATCCTCATTCGGAAGCGTCCGTCAGCGGTTTTTCCAGGACCACGAATTTCAGATCCGGGACGCGGGGCGCGCCGAAACGGCCGTCTTCGTAAGGAAAGGGCCGGGTCTCGCCGGTCAGGCGATAGCCGCGGCGTTCATACCAGGCGATCAGGGTGTCGCGGATCGAGACCACCGTCATCCGCGCGCGCATCGCCCCGTCCGCGCGCGCCTGGTCCTCGGCCGCCGCCAGCACCATCCGGCCGAGGCCGTCGGCCTGGCGGGCCGGGTGGACCGTCAGCATGCCGATATAGCCGGCGACGCCGCCATCGGCGTCGACCAACCTTTCGATCATCACGCAGGCGATGATCTCGCCGCCGGCCTCCTGGCGCACGACCAGCAGTTTGGGGGCGGGTTCGGCCGCCAGTTCACCCTGCAGGTCGGCCAGGCTGGTGCGCTGGCCGTCGACATAGTCGCTTTCGTGGGTCCAGCCGACCTCGGCGCTGTCGCCCCGGTAGGCCGAATTGACCAGGGCGACGATGGATTCGAGGTCCGAAGGGCGGTGGGGGGTGATCAGCCATTGGGTCATGGCGACCGATCTAGCGCGCAGAAGCGGCGCCGTCACGCCAGCGGCGCGCGCGCCATCCGCGCCGTCCGCATCGAGGCTCGGGCGCGCCGATCGTGAGCATGCGAGCCGTCTTCGCGGGAGCGACCTGACGGAGGGTCAGGGATCAGTCATGGTGCGGGTGATTGACGGCGCGGGCCACATCGGCTTGAAGCCGCCCATGAGGCGTCAGATGACAGCCATCCCCATTGGCGCGCCGCGCGATCGGCGCCGCCGCTCCCCAAGGACCTCCCCATGCGCATAGGCGTGCCCAAGGAAATCAAGACACTGGAATTTCGAGTCGGCCTGACGCCGGGCGTGATCCGCTCGCTGATCAACGCCGGCCATACGGTCGCGGTGGAAACCGGGGCCGGGGCGGGGGTCGGGCTCGACGACGCGGAGTACCGGGCCGCCGGCGCCGCCATCGCGCCCAGCGCTGATGCGGTGTTCGAAGGCGCGGACATGATCGTCAAGGTCAAGGAACCGCTAGCGGTGGAAATCGCGCGCCTGCGCCCCGACCACATCCTGTTCACCTATCTACACCTGGCGGCGGACAGGGATCAGACCCTGGGCCTGATGAAGTCCGGCTGCACGGCCATCGCCTATGAGACCATCACCGACGCCGCGGGCGGCCTGCCGCTGCTGGCGCCGATGAGCCAGGTGGCCGGACGGATGGCCACCCAGGTGGGCGCGGCCGCGATGCTGAAGCCCGCGGGTGGGCGCGGCATGCTGCTCGGCGGCGTGCCGGGCGTGCCGCCGGCCAAGGTGGTGATCCTGGGCGGCGGGGTCTCCGGCCGCCATGCCGCGGAGATCGCCATCGGCATGCGCGCCGACACCACCCTGTTCGACATCTCCGCCCGGCGGCTGGAAGAACTGGACGACCTGTTCGCCGGCCGGCTGAAGACCGCTTTCTCGACGCCCCACGATGTCAGCGAAGCGGTCGCCGACGCCGACCTGGTCATCGGCTGTGTGCTGCTGCCCGGCGCGGCGGCGCCCAAGCTGGTCAAGCGGGCGGATCTGGCGCGGATGCGCAAGGGCTCGGTGCTGGTCGATGTCGCCATCGACCAGGGCGGCTGTTTCGAGACCAGCCGGGCGACCACCCACGCCGATCCGACCTATGAGGTCGACGGGATCATCCACTATTGCGTGGCCAATATGCCGGGCGCGGCGCCCTATACCTCGACCTATGCGCTCGGGGCCGCTACCGCGCCCTATGTGATGGCCCTGGCGGAACGCGGCGTGGACGGGGCTTTCGCCAATGACCCCGGCTTCGCGCGCGGCCTCAATATCCGCGGCGGCGAGATCACCTACGCCGCGGTGGCCAAGTCGCTGGGGCTGTAAGGCTTCGCCATGTGATCTCGCCCGGCCGCGCCCGGCCGTTTAGCCTCGGCAAGGGGTGGCGCGCCGTTTGTGGCGCCCGCGCCGCTGTTTTTTGACCATCGCCTTCATTGGCCGCCCCGCGCGCCCTCTTGCCCTTGTCTTTGCACCCGCCCCCGTTTCAGGGTGTGGCGCGCCGGACATAGGGACCGGCGGGGAGCCGACCTTGTCGATTATCGCCGCGCTGCATCACGTCACCCATTATCGCTACGATCGGCCGGTGGTGCTGGGCCCCCAGGTGATCCGGCTGCGTCCCGCCCCGCACTGCCGCACCCGCATTCCCAGCTACGCCCTGAAGATCACCCCGGCGGAGCACTTCATCAACTGGCAACAGGACCCGCACGGCAACTGGCTGGCGCGGCTGGTGTTTCCGGAGCCGGCTCGCGAGTTCAAGGTCGAGGTGGACCTGACCGCCGAGATGACGGTCATCAATCCATTCGACTTCTTCGTCGAGCCCTATGCCGAGCAATTGCCGTTCGCCTACGAGCCGGATCTGAGCGCGGAGCTGGCCGCCTATCTGCAGGTCGAAGACGACGGCCCGAGGCTGGAGGCGCTGATCGCCGAATTGCCGCGGACGGCGGGCAATACGGTCGATTTCCTGGTCGACCTCAACGCGCGGCTCCAGCGCGACATCCGTTATGTCGTGCGCATGGAGCCCGGGGTTCAGGCGCCCGACGAGACCCTGGAGCTCGGTTCCGGCTCCTGCCGCGACAGCGCCTGGCTGCTGGTCCAGATCCTGCGCCATCTGGGCCTGGCCGCCCGTTTCGTCTCCGGCTACCTGATCCAGCTCAAGGCCGACATCGATCCGATCGACGGGCCCAAGGGGACCCAGCACGATTTCACCGACCTGCACGCCTGGGCCGAGGTCTATCTGCCCGGCGCCGGCTGGGTCGGCATGGACGCCACCTCGGGCCTGTTCTGTGGCGAAGGCCATCTGCCCCTGGCCGCCTCGCCCCACTACCGCTCGGCGGCGGCGATCACCGGGGTGGCAGGGCCGGCCAATGTCGAGTTCGGGTTCGAGATGACCGTGACCCGGCTGGTCGAGCCGGTGCGGATCAGCAAGCCGTTCGAGGACGACCGCTGGGTCGCGCTCAACGCGCTGGGCGAGCAGGTCGACGCGGACTTGGCCGTCCAGGACGTGCGCCTGACCATGGGCGGGGAGCCCACCTTCGTCTCGGTCGACGATTTCGAGGCCGGCGAGTGGAACACCCAGGCGCTGGGCCCGACCAAGCAGGGGCTGTCCGACGACCTGATCCGTCGGCTGCGCGCGCGTTTCGGGGCCGGCGGCCTGCTGCACTACGGCCAGGGCAAATGGTATCCGGGCGAGCCGCTGCCGCGCTGGGCCTATGCCCTCTATTGGCGGCGCGACGGCAGGCCGGTCTGGCGCGATCTGGGCCTGGTCGCATCCGAGCGGGCGCCCAGGAGCGCCGGACGGGCCCAGGCGGAGTTTTTCGCCGCTCGCCTCGCCCGGCGGCTGGGCGTCGATCCGGGGCATGTCTC
>DATAYD010000009.1:0-5059 GCA_036272715.1 Caulobacteraceae bacterium
CCAGCGGCGACCAGGACATCCGGCCGCCGCCCTATATCATCGGGGTCGGCGGGTTCGGGGTCACCTACCGGGTGATCGACGACCGCGGCGCGCTGTTCGCGATGAAGGAATATTTCCCCAGGGACCACGCGCGCCGCGCGAACGATGGGCGCATCCAGCCCCGCCAGTCCGAGGGCGGCGTCGCCCAGCGCATCTTCGACGAGGGCCTGCGCCGCTTCGTGGCCGAGGGCCAGCTCCTGGCCTCGTTCAACCACGAGGGCGTCAACCGCGTCCTCGACGCCTTCGACGCCAACAACACCAGCTACCAGATCGTCCGGCTGGTCGAGGGGCGCGAGCAGCTCGGCGACAGCGACACCGGCTCGGCCCGCATCGAGCGCCGGGTCACGCTCGAGGACTATCTGCGCGAACTGGAGCGGCCGGGGTCGGGGATCCAGATCGACCTGCCCTTGATCGAGCCCGTCATTCGCCAACTGCTCGACGCGGTCGAATACATCCACACCACCGGCTCGCGAAAGGCCCAGGAGATCACCGGCCTCAGCACCAAGGTGCTGATCCACCGCGACATCAAGCCGTCCAACATCCTGATCCAGGCGCCCGAGGACCTGCGCGACGCGCCGGCGGCCGAGATCATGCGCGATCCGCGCACCCGCGCCCTGCTGATCGATTTCGGCTCGGCCCGCATCTTCCGCGAGGGCGAGGAGAGCGACGTGTCCCGCTCGATCGGGGTGGTGACCGAGGGCTACGCCCCGCCCGAACTGTCCGACAACCAGTTGGAGCAGCAGGGGCCGCACACCGACATCTACAGCCTCGCCGCCGTGATCTGGCGGGCGCTGCTGGGCCGCAAGCCGAGCATGACCCAGCTCGCCAACGGCGCGAAACTGGCCGACCTGGCCGCGCCGGTTCGCGACCCATCGGGCAAGGACACGCCCCGCGCGCCGCGCGCCTTCCTGCTGGCGGTCGACAAGGCGCTGAACGCCTCGATCAGCGCGCGCCCGCAATCGATCGCCGAGTGGCGCGCCCAGTTGTTCGACGCGGACAAGAAGCGCAAGGCCCCGCTCAAGTCGACGGACGGGACGACGGAGAAGCGGGCGCGCCATTCCAGCCTTCCGATCGTCATTGCGGCTGTCCTGGTCGCCGCCGCGGCCTTGAGCCTCTGGGCCTACCTCTCCAACGGCGCCGAGCGGAACATCATGGCCCAGGCCAAGGCGGCCGACGCGGATGTCGAACTGGCCATGAGCGCGGCGAACGCGGCGATCGCGACGGCGAGCGCGGACCGCCAGGCCGCCCGGCCCCAGATCGACCCCGGCTTCGCGGCCGCCAAGCAGGGCTCCGACAACTA
The DNA here is from genome assembly GCA_036272715.1 of Caulobacteraceae bacterium. GTDB lineage: Bacteria > Pseudomonadota > Alphaproteobacteria > Caulobacterales > Caulobacteraceae > Poindextera. The sequence goes on from DATAYD010000009.1 coordinate 1,340, forward strand.
TCAGGCCTATACGGACTTCGCCTCGAGCAACAATATCCACGACGCCGCCGGCGAAGGCAGCCCGTCGCTCGGCGACAAGCACGGGACCACCGAGGTCGACGGCGTCAGCGTCGGCCTGTGGTGCCACAAGAAGGGCCCGGACATCACTCCGGACGCGGGCTACGACACCTACACGACGGACATGGCCAACGGCGTGATCCCCAACGCCACCGTCGATGGCGAGACCGACTGGGCCTGCGGCATCGGCCATACCCATCACAAGGACTATGACGGCCCTCAAAACCCCTTCCAGATCGTGCGCACGACCTACACCTATTTCGGCAATGTGACGGGGAGCGGAGACAGCCTGATCCCGACCGGCCTTGGCCAGGTCAAGTTCAACTCCGCCAGCCCCCTCGATGGGGTCAGTTCGACCGGACAGGTCACCCAGACCGGCGCGGCCATCGAAATCAGTGGCCAGGCGAGCTTTTCCAATGTCGAGGCGACCGGCAGGTTTCGCATCTCCAACCTCTCCCAGAGCCCGGTTTTCGAACTCAGCGGCGAGACCCGGCTAGACGGCAAGCCGGACTTCCGCGGGGTCCAGTCGCGTCAATCGCCGAATTTCAAGCTGGCCAGTTGGAAGGGCTGGGAGGTTCGCACCGACGGTGACGAATTGCTCGGCGTCTTGGACCCGCATGGCGGCGACATACTGGGCCGCCTGACGCACCCGAACGGGGACACCTGGCGCGGCCTGGTCCCAACCCAAGGCGCCAGCGCCGATGGGGCGGTCCGGCATCAATCCTGGGGCCGGCTGAAGGACTCCGACGGCGAATATTGGGGCCAGATCGTCGCCGGCAAACCCGATGGCTGCGGCGTCCGGGTTCCCGCGGCGGGCGCCAAGGCGGTCGGCTTTTTCCAGGCCGGCGCCAGGCAATCGGGCGCGGTTCCAGAGTCGTGCAAGACGGTTCGTTATGAACGCCCCTTCGACCCGGCGGGATAGATCCATGGAAACCGATCCGTCCCAGCGCGCCCCTGGAATCCGCGCCGCCGCCGCGGTGCTGGCGCTGCTCGCGATCGGGCTCTCGGCGCCCGCCGCGCTGGCGGTCAGATCCTCCGCGTCGGCGGCCGTCCGGGCGCATATCTCCGCCGCCGCGGCCGCCATGGCCGAGACCAGGCGTCACGACGCCGTCCGCCAGGACGATGAGCCGGCATCGGCGGCGCGGCGCCAGCACGATTCCGGTTGCGCCAGGCTGGACGCCGAAAACTCGCCGGCCTGCGCCGATTCCCGCCCGCGCGACCCGGAATCGCTGAACGCGCCAGAGCAAACGCCGCCCGCGCCGGCCACATCGGGCGGCGCGGCCGGCGCAAGCGGCGTCGCCGGCGCGGCGACGGCGAGCGCCGCGCCCCCGCAATCTCACGCCGCGGCGCCGGCCGCGCGGCCCAAGCCGATTTCAGCCGAGGCCCCCACGCCCCGTTCCATCCTCACCCGCTATTTCTGGCCGATCGTCGGCGCGGCGGCGGTCCTGGCCGTCGCCGGCGGCGGCGTGATCGGGGCGCTGGCGATCGGGGCCCGCGCTGGCGGCCGCCGCGCCACCCGGCCGACCCCCTACCGCCGCGACCTGATCCTCAGCGACCGGGACGGCCGGGGCTGGCGCATCCCCGGCCAGGCCCTGTCGCCCGGGGTTTGCGTGGGGTCCGACCCCCGCGGCCTCGGCTATGTGAACGGCGACCAGGTCGACAAAAGGCATGTCGAATTCTGGGTCCGCGATGGTAGGCTGCTCGTTCGGCGACGCTCGACCAGACCCACGTTTCTGAACGACCGGAACCTGCCCGAGACCGAACATTGCATCGTCAGCACCGGCGATCGCATGAGGCTGGGCGATTCCGAATTCACCCTGCTCATCGAGTGAATGAACAGCCTAGTCGCATCGGGGGATATCCAATGAAGGTCCTGCTGTCCATCGCCGTGCTCTTCCTCAGCATCGTCGGTGGGGTCGCCGCGCGCGCCGAGACCAATTTCAGCGCGCTGTTCCCCAGCATCGTGCGGGTGGTCGGGCTGACGGATGACGGCGTCTCGCTAGGCTCGGGCGTGGTGGTCAGCCGCGATGACCAGGGCAGCTATATCATCACCAACTTCCACGTGGTCGGAAACGCCCAGTCCAACGGCATCCGGATCGTCGCGCTCAAGACGGCGGCGCAAGGCGGCGATGGCTCGGACACGGTCGTGGTCAGCGCCAAATATTGGGGCGGCGACCGGCTGGCGGACGTGGCCATTCTTTACGCGCCCAATTTCTTCCGCGATCCCATGCCCCTGGCCGTGGGCGATACGCCGGAGAACCTCTCGATCCGCGCGCTCGGTTATCCCGGCACCGACCTCGAGCAATGGAAGGTGCTGAAGACCACCCCGACCATGACCGACGGCATCATCAGCACGTCCCAGGTCGCGCCCTGGCAGGAGGGCGCGCCGGCGGTCAAACAGATCCAGCACACGGCCGCCCTGAACGAAGGCATGAGCGGCGGCCCGCTGCTGGACCTCTGCGGCCGGGTGGTGGCGATCAACACCGCCTATAACGCCGTCGCCCACGGCTCGAACCTGTCGCTCGCCGCCTCCGACATCACGCCCTATCTGAAGAAGCAGAACCTGAGCTTCACGGCCAGCCGCTACCCGTGCGACCCGAACGCCGCCGCCAGGACCGACGCCGCCCAGAAGACCGCCGCCGACGCTCAGCATCAGGCGGACGCGGCCAAGGCCAAGGCCGACGAAGACCAGCGCCAGAGCCGCATACGGCTGATCATCATCATCGCTGTCGGGCTGGCGGTCCTGACCGGCGTGGCGGCCCTGATCCTCTGGACGATGCGCGGCCCGCGCGCGACAAAGGGTCCGGAACACGGCCTGGTCCTCAAGGGCATCCATGAGGCCGCCGGGACCAGCCAGATCGTCCGCGTCGAGGACCTGGCCGGCCAGACCGGCGTCGAGATCGGCCGCGGCCCGGGCTTCGGCTCGAAAGGCACCTCGCGGCGCCATGCCCGCCTGCTCTGGCAACAGGGCCAGGGCTTCATGCTGCGCGACCTGGGCTCGGAAAACGGCACGCGGGTCAACGGCCGGGAGATCAAGGGCCAAGGCGACCTGCCCTTGAAACTCGGCGACATCGTTGAGTTCGGCGCGCCCGATGCGCGATATTCGGTCGAGAAACTCTGAGCGGAACTGGAGCGGACCATGGCCAACGCCGACGACGACAAGACCCGGCCGAATATTCCAAGGCCCTCCGACGACGAGGACAAGACCCGCGCCTACGGCGCCGGCGGCTATTATGACGACGGCGAGGATGATGACGACGAGGACGACGACGTCACCCGCGCCGCGATCCCCGGCGCGTCCGGCAAGACCACCGAGAAGGCCGGCCGCATCCTGATCCAGGCCGGCAAGGGGACCCAGGGCCCCAGCGTGGTCTATCCGAGCGACACGGCCAGCCAGCCGGTCTGCGCGCTCCTGCTGATCATCAAGGGGCCGGGTCTCGGCATCGGCGTGCCGATCAGCTACGGCCGCACCTCGTTCGGCCGCGCCAACGGCGCGCGGGCTCAGCTCGCCCTCGGCGACTCCAGCCTTTCCGGCCTGCATTTCATCATCTCGTTCGACGAAGCGGACGGTTCGTTCGACCTTCGCGAAGCCGACGCGGCGACCAATTCCACCTATCTGAACGGCGAACGGGTGCGCCAGACCATGATCCTCAAGGCGGGCGA
>DATAYD010000010.1:0-15202 GCA_036272715.1 Caulobacteraceae bacterium
CGCCGCGGACGACTGAACTGAAGCCGCGTATTGTGGTGTTCGGCATCGGCGGCGCCGGCGGCAACGCCGTTAACAACATGATCGAGGCCGGGCTCGAGGGGGTCGAGTTCGTGGTCGCGAACACCGACGCCCAGCAGCTGCAGTTCGCCAAGACCAATCAGCGCATCCAGCTGGGGGTGCAGGTGACCCAGGGCTTGGGCGCGTGGGCCCATCCCGAAGTGGGCATGTCCGCGGCCGAGGAGTCCAACCTCGAGATCGGCGAGCACCTGGACGGGGCGCACATGGTGTTCATCACCGCCGGCATGGGCGGCGGCACCGGCACCGGCGCGGCGCCGATCATCGCCAAGTGCGCGCGCGAGCGGGGCATCCTGACCGTCGGCGTGGTGACCAAGCCCTTCACCTTCGAAGGCCGTCACCGGATGCGCCTGGCCGATGCGGGCATCGCCGAGTTGCAGCGCTATGTCGACACCCTGATCGTCATCCCGAACCAGAACCTGTTCCGGGTCGCCAATGAGCGGACCACCTTCGCCGAAGCCTTCGGCATGGCGGACCAGGTGCTGCACTCCGGCGTGCGCTCGATCACCGACCTGATGGTGCTGCCGGGCCTGATCAATCTCGACTTCGCCGACGTCCGCACGGTGATGACCGAGATGGGCAAGGCGATGATGGGCACCGGCGAGGCGAGCGGCGAGGACCGCGCCTTGATGGCCTCCCAGAACGCCATCGCCAATCCGCTCCTGGACGAGATCTCGCTGAAGGGCGCCAAGGCGGTGCTGGTCAATGTCACCGGCGGCCTGGACATGACCCTCCTGGAAGTCGACGAGGCCGCCAACGCTATCTCCGATCAGGTCGATCCCGACGCCAACATCATCTTCGGCGCCGCCTTCGATCCATCGCTGGACGGCAAGATCCGCGTCTCGGTGGTCGCCACCGGCATGGACGGCAACTCGATCGCCTCGATCGAGCCGAAGCCGACCCGCGCGCCGCTGAACGCGCCGCCGCTGAAGATCAACGAGCGCGAACCGGTCGCCGCGCCGCAACTGGCGCCCGCCTATCGCCCGGCCGCCGAGCGGGTCCAGGTCGAAGAGCCGGTCGCCGCCCGCGCCGAACCTCAGCCCGCGCCGGTCGAGGTCACGCCGGAGCTTCGCCCCGCCGCCGTAATGGACCGGGACGATCCGGTCCAAGCCGACCTCTACATCACCCGGCCCGCGGCCACCCCGAGCTGGGATACGCCGCGGACGCCGGAGATTCAGCGCGCGCCCATGCCGGAACGCGCCGCCGCCCGGGCCGAACCAGCCGCGGACGAGGCGCCGCTGTTCCCGGATCGGCACTTCTCCGAGGAGCGCCCGAAGAACGGCTTCTTCAGCCTGTTCGGCGGCGGCCGCGCGCGTCACGATACGCCGCCGCCGCCACCCCTGCGCGACTATCGCAAGGACCCCACGCCAGTCCTGCAGGCTCGCGCCGCCGCCGGTGGTGGTCAGGCCGCCGCCAAGATCGAGGACGATTTGCAGCCCGCGTCCAACGAGGATCTGGAAATCCCCTCCTTCCTGAGACGCTTGGCGAATTAGGCGTGTAACCGGGGACAAAACCCCGATCAGAGTTGACGTTCCATAATTAGGTCATCCATTCCGTGAAATTCCAGCTTCTGCGTTTCTAACGGAATTGACCTCCTCACGTTCACGGAATGGATCGCCGCGACAAGCGCGGTTGTCCGGTTGAGCCTTGGGCCAAAGTTCACAACGCAATGAAATCATGTCGCTTGCGAAACGTTTCTGATTGTTGGGCACAAGCCGCAGCCCCATCTTCCGTCACCACCGGGCTTGTCCCGGTGGCCCATAACCACAGGTCTTGTAAGGTGTTCACGGCGCGCGCCGGAGCGACTTTCTGACCGTTTGAGGCTATAGGCCACCGGGACAAGCCCGGTGGTGACGGATATTCGTAAGCTCGCCGCCGAACCGGACAGCCGTGCGACAAGCGCGGCGATGACGGGAGAGGGGGCGCCGGAGCGAGGACCGCCATGGAAGCTCGCCAGCACACGCTATCGCGGCCCATGAGCCTTTCCGGCGTCGGCGTGCATACGGGCGCCGAGGTCACGGTCACCCTGCGAGCCGGCCCGGCGGACAGCGGCGTCGTCTTCATCCGCACGGACATCCAAGACCGCGACAATCGCTTGCCGGCGACCGGCGAAGCCGTGGTGCAGACCCGGCTCGGCACGGTGCTCGGCAACGCCGCCGGCGTGACGCTCTCGACGGTCGAGCACCTGATGGCCGCCCTGAACGCGCTGGCGATCGACAACGCCATCGTCGAGGTGGATGGCCCCGAAATGCCGATCATGGAAGGCTCGTCCCAGCCCTTCGTCGAGCTCCTCGACCGGGCTGGCCGCGAGTGGCAGGACGCTCCGCGCCGCTATATCGAGATCATCGAGCCGGTCGAGGCGGTCGAGGGCGAGGCCCGCGCGACCCTGACCCCCGCGCCGCGGTTCGAAGTCGCCTTCGAAATCGAATTCAAAAGCGCCGCGATCGGCCGCCAGAGCGTCGACCTCGCCATCGACGAGGCCTCCTTCCGCGCCGAGATCGCCGCCTGCCGCACCTTCGGCTTCGCCCACGAGGTCGAGGTGCTGCGCAAGATGGGGTTGGCGCGCGGAGGCTCGCTGGAGAACGCGCTGGTCTATGACGGCGACGTCCTGCTCAATCCCGAGGGGCAGAGCCGCGCCGACGAACCGGTGCGGCACAAGGTGCTGGACGCCATCGGCGACCTTTACCTGCTCGGCGCGCCGCTGCTCGGCCGCTACGAAGGCTTCCGCGCCGGCCATGGCGTCAACAACGCCCTCATCCGCGCCCTGCTGAGCCGTCCCGAGGCGTGGCGGACGCGGGTTTTCGATGAGGCGGGCGGGGCGTAGCACCGCCCCGCGAGCGCGGCCTTCGACACGGCGGCTGCGCCGCCTGCTCAGGGTGACGAAGTATTTAGAATCACACAACTATTCGTCATGCTGAGTAGCGCTGGAGGCGCGTGTCGAAGCACGCAGGGTCGCGACGCTCAGATGTTTTCGGCTTCAACTTCCCGATCCATTGCCCTTCAAACCCTTCTCGTGGACCAGGTCGTCCTTCTCCCAACTGAACAGCAGGAACACGACCCAACTGGTCTTGCTGGAAAAGCCGAACTGCGGGTCGGTCGAGACCACCATCTTTCCGGACTTGGGATCGAATCCCGTCGCGGCGAACTCCGCCACTCCCTTGGCGTGGCTGCGCTTGTAGAAATCGATCTCCGGCAGGCTGAGCAGGTTGCCGACCGGGAAGAACGGCACGGCCAGGGGCGGCGCGCCGATCAGCGTGGTCTTTTCGTCGCTGGACATCACGCCCGACCGGACCTCGACCACGGCGTCCGCCTCCGTCTTCGACGCCGCCATCCGAAGCCCCCGGCGCAGCAGGCTGTCGGTGACCGCCGCCGCCGCATAATGCGCGTCCGGTCCGTCCAGGGCCGAGGTGTCGAGAAAGATCTTCAGGTTGCTCGGCATCTGTTCCGCCAGCCGCTCGGCGGCGCGGTCTATGGCCGTCGAGGCCAACCTTTCCTCGGTCGCGGTGCGGGGCGGCTCGCTGGCGCGCAGGCTGGTGCAGGCGCAAAGGCAGGCGGTTGCCAGGGCGGCGACGGCGGCTCTAAACGACATGGATCGGTCTCGCGACAGTCGCCCCTTTGCTCGAAAAGCCGTCGGCCGAAAGCGGTTCCCGCTATTGGCGTTTTGGAGACGGTTTTCGCGGAACGATGGCCGCGGCGGGATCGGGAAAAGTGCGAAGCGATGCTCACCATGATCCGGTGCGTCATCGCGCTCGGCCGGACCCGTTTGCGCGCCGCCCGGGCTGGTGTAGAAGCCGAGCCTATTGTTTGATTTGGCGCGGGGGCGTCGTATTCGAGGTGATCGTCCGTGCTGGCTAAGTCCTGGACCCGCTCTCCCGTCATTCTCGCGGTGTTGGCGGCGTCGATCCTGCTGCCCGGCTGCGCGATCTTCCGCAAGAAGCCGAAGAATATCGACACCGCCTACCAGGAAGCGCCGGTCGACCAGCTCTACGCCGCCGGCGCGAGCCGCTTGGACCGGCATCTGTGGGGTGAAGGCGTCAACTATTTCAAGGAAGTAGAGCGCCAGCACCCCTATTCGGAATGGGCGCGCCGCGCGATCCTGATGCAGGCCTTCGCCCACTATGAGGCCAACCAGTATCCCGACGCGGTGTCCGATGCGAACCGCTTCATCGAACTCTATCCGGGCAGTCCGTCGGCTGCCTATGCCTACTATCTGAAGGCCGAGTGCTATTTCGAGCAGATCCTCGATGTGGGCCGCGACCAGGCCGCCACCGACCAGGCGCGAATCGCGATGCGCGAAGTGGTGCAACGCTATCCGCACACCGAATACGCCACCGACGCGCGGCTGAAGATCGACATGATCGCCGACCAGTTGGCTGGCAAGGAAATGAGCATCGGCCGCTGGTACCTGCGCCAGGGTGACTACATCTCCGCGATCGGCCGGTTTCGCACCGTGGTGACCCGCTACCAGACCACCAGCCACACGCCCGAGGCGCTGGATCGCCTGGTCGAGGCCTATCTGACTCTGGGCCTGGTCGAGGAAGCCAAGCGCAACGCCGCCGTGCTCGGTTACAATTTTCCCGGCGATATCTGGTACGCCGACGCCTATAGGCTGATGACGGACAAGGGCTATCGGTTGGCGGTCGAACCCGTGGCCCCGACCCGGCACGGCCTGTTCCATCACGCCTCCGCCGAAAAGCTGAGCACGCCGCCGGCCGATGCGGCCAAGCCCGACGCTTCGGCCACGCCCGCCGCGACGAGCGCGGCGTCCGCGACGACGACCGCCCCCGCGAAGAAGAAACACTGGTGGTGGCCTTTCGGCGGTTGAGGCCGAAGGGATTCTTGGCGATCATCGGTCCATGCTGATCGGGCTCGCCATCCGCGACGTCGTACTGATCGAATCGCTGGACCTCTCCATCGGGCCGGGCCTCACCGCCCTGACCGGAGAGACCGGCGCCGGCAAATCCATCATCCTGGATGCGCTGGGCCTGGCCACGGGCGCGCGCGCCGACGCCGGCCTGGTGCGTCGCGGCGCGGCGCACGCCCAGGCCACCGCCATCTTCGCGCCGAACCCCGACCACGCGGCCTGGGCCTGGCTGGAGGACAAGGGCCTGGGCGGCGCGCCGGACGAGGATCTGGTCCTGCGCCGCCAGGTCGGCGCGGACGGCCGCTCGCGCGCCTTCATCAACGACCAGGCCACCGGCGTCGGGACCCTGCGCGAACTGGGCGCGCTGCTGCTCGAGGTGCATGGCCAGCACGAGACCGTGGGCCTGCTCGACGCCCGCAATCACCGGCCCCTGCTGGACGCCTTCGGCGGGCTTGGCCATGAAGCCTCTGCCTGCGTCGCCGCCTGGAGCGCCTGGCGCGCGGCGCGCGAGCGGGTCGACAGCCTGCGCGACCAGGCCGCGCGCGCCGCCGCTGACATCGAGGAGCTGACCCTGCGCCTCGGCGAACTGGACCGGCTGGACCCGCGCGAGGGCGAGGAGGCGGCCCTGGCCCAGGAACGGGCCGTGCTCGGCGCCGCGGAGAAGACCCTGGCCGATATCGCCGCGGCCGCCGACCATCTGGGCGAGGGCCTGACCAGCCGCCTGGCCCAGGCCTTTCGCGCCCTGGACCGCGCCCGCGAACGGGCCGCCCAGGCCGGCGTCGACGCCGGCGCGCCCGCCGGCCAGGCCATCGCCGCGGCGGCCGTCGCCGTCGACCGCGCGCTCAGCGAGGCCCAGGAGGCCGTGGCGGCCGTAGACGCCGCCGCGCGCGCCTTCGAGTTCGAGCCGGACCGGCTGGAAAAGGCGGAGGAGCGTCTGTTCGCCCTGCGCGCCATGGCCCGCAAGCTGGCCCTTCCGGTCGAGGACCTGCCGGCCGCGCGCGCCCGCTTCGCCGAAGCCCTGCGCGGCGCGGAGACTTCCCAGGAGACCCTGGGCGCCGCCGAGGCCGAGGCGGCCCGCGCGCGCACCGCCTATCGCGCCGCCGCCGAGGCGCTGAGCGCGGGCCGGCGCGCGGCCGGCGAGCGCTTGGCGACCGTGGTCCAGGCCGAGTTGGCGCCGCTGAAACTGGACAAGGCCCGCTTCCGCGTGGCCGTCGAAGCCCTGGACGAGGCGCGGATCGGCCCGGCCGGCGCCGATCGGATCGAATTCGAGGTTTCGACCAATCCGGGCGCGCCGTTTGGCGGCCTGGGCGTGATCGCCTCGGGCGGCGAACTGGCCCGTTTCGCCCTGGCGCTGAAGGCGGCCCTGGCCGGCCGCGGCGACGGCGCCCAGCCGCTGATGATCTTCGACGAGGTCGACCAGGGCGTGGGCGGGGCGGTCGCCGACGCCGTCGGCCTGCGGCTGCGGCGCCTGGCCGCCGAGGCCCAGGTGCTGGTCGTCACCCATTCGCCCCAGGTCGCCGCGCGCGCCGACGCCCATTGGCGCGTCGCCAAGGCCGGGGACGGGGACAAGCTGCGCACCACGGTCGAAACCCTGGCCGGCCCAGCGCGCGAGGAGGAGATCGCCCGCATGCTCTCCGGCGCCGCCATCACCGAAGCCGCCCGCGCGGCCGCCCGGGCGCTGATGCATGCTTGAGGGTGTGACGCGGGCTCTGAGAGCCCTTCCCCCTCGAGGGGGGAAGGGCAGGGATGGGGGTGAGGCCGTGCTCAGCGACGAAGGAAACGCCGATGACGCCTCGCGCGGCTTCCTTGCAATGCCCTGCGCTCACCCCCACCCAACCCTCCCCCATCGAGGGGGAGGGCTTCGAATGGGAGGCCGATACAGGTGATAACCCCCGTCGACGACCTCTCCGAATCCGAAGCCGCCGAGGAACTGGCGCGGCTGGCCGATGAACTCGCCGGGCACGACATCCGCTATTTCCAGGACGAAGCCCCCACCGTCTCCGACGCCGACTATGATGCGCTGAAGCGGCGCAACGGCGAGATCGAGGCCCGTTTCCCGCACCTGGTCCGCGACAATTCCCCCAGCCTGCGCCTGGGCGCGGCGCGGGCCGAGACCTTCTCGCCGGTCGTCCACGGCACGCCGATGCTGTCGCTGGACAACGCCTTCGCCGATGACGAGGCGGTGGAGTTCGACGCCCGCATCCGCCGCTTCCTGCGCCTTGGCGAGGCGCCGGTGGCCTATACCGCCGAGCCCAAGATCGACGGCCTGTCCGCCTCGCTGCGCTATGAGAACGGCCGGCTGGTCCAGGGCGCCACGCGCGGCGACGGCCGCATCGGCGAGGACGTGACTGAGAACCTGCGCACGCTCGGCGACATCCCGCACCGGCTCAAGGGCTCCGGCTGGCCGGCGGTGATCGAGGTGCGAGGCGAGGTCTATCTCGGCCACGAGGACTTCGCGGCGCTCAACGCGGCGGCCGAGGCTTCGGGCGGGCGCACCTACGCCAATCCGCGCAACGCCGCCTCCGGTTCGCTGCGCCAGATCGACGCCAGGATCACCGCGGCGCGGCCCTTGCGGTTCTTCGCCTATGCCTGGGGCGAGCTCAGCGCGCCGTTCGCCGCCACCCAGACCGAGGCCCTGGCCGCGCTGAAGGCCTGGGGCTTCAAGACCACGACCCAGACCCGGACCGTGGAGAACGCCCAGGGCCTCTTGGACGCCTATGCGGCCATGGAGATCGAGCGGCCGAAGCTGGTCTTCGACATCGACGGGGTGGTCTACAAGGTCGACCGCCTGGATTGGCAAAGCCGCCTCGGCTTCGTCTCCCGCTCGCCGCGCTGGGCCATCGCCCGCAAGTTCCCGGCCCAGCAGGCGCGCACCCTCCTCGAAGCCATCGACATCCAGGTCGGCCGCACCGGCGCGGTGACCCCGGTGGCGCGGCTGAAGCCAGTGACGGTCGGCGGCGTGGTGGTCGAGAACGCCACCTTGCACAATGCCGACGAGATCGCCCGCAAGGACGTCCGCATCGGCGATACGGTGATCGTCCAGCGCGCCGGCGATGTGATCCCCCAGGTCATCGGCCCGGTGCTGGAGGAGCGGCCGGCGGACGCCCAGCCGTTCGAATTCCCCACCCATTGCCCGTGCCCGCTGCACACGCCCTTGGCGCGTGAAACCACAGGCGCGGGAGCCGAGACCGTGGTGCGCCGCTGCACCGGCGAATTCGCGTGCCCGTTCCAGCGGATCGAGCACCTGATCCACTTCGTCTCGCGCCGCGCCTTCGACATCGAGGGCCTGGGCCACAAACAGCTTCAGGCCTTTTTCGACGAGGGCCTGATCAAGGAGCCGGCCGACATCTTCACCCTGGAGGCGCGCGACAAGGACTCGCTGAAGAAGCTGAAGGACCGCGAACGCGCCGGCGAGACCAGCACCAAGAACCTGTTCGCCGCCATCGAGGCGCGCCGGCGCATCGGTTTGGACCGCTTCATCTACGGCCTGGGCGTGCGCCATATCGGCGAGACCACCGCCATGGTCCTGGCGCGCGGCTACCACACCGCCAAGGCCTTCCTGGCCGCGATGGACAAGGTCGCCGAGCGCGATCCCGAGGCCATGGCCGACCTGGACAACCTGGACCAGGTCGGGGCCGCGGTGATCGAGGCCGCCGCCGCCTATTTCGCCGAGGACCACAACCGCCGCATCGTCCAGAACCTCGCCGCCCAACTGACGATCCTCGACGCCGACCGCCCCAAGACCGACACCGCCGTGGCCGGCAAGACCGTGGTCTTCACCGGCGCCCTGGAACGCCTGACCCGCGACGAAGCCAAGGCCCAGGCCGAATCCCTGGGCGCCAAGGTGGCGTCATCGGTGTCGAAGAAGACGGATATCGTGGTGGCGGGACCGGGCGCGGGGTCAAAGCTGAAGACGGCGGCGGAGCTGGGGATCCAGGTGCTGACCGAGGAGGAGTGGTTGGCGCTGGTGGGGTAGGACCCTCAGTAGTCTTGGATTGGCCGGAGCGAACATGAGGACCCCGCCCCCATTCTTCACCGGCGAGAGAGGGTAGGGTGAAGGGCGCCGCCGCCGAAGTCCTCTCCGAAAAAGTTCGGATCGTGCAACGTCCTCTCCTCGCAACGACGACGGTGCTGATTTGGTGCGATCGCGCGGATTGGACGGCTTGACGGTCGTTCAAGTTTGTTCTTTATTTGTTCCGTATGGGTGGGCCAGCCAGGGCAGGCATATATCCACATACCACGGTTATGGAGGTCAAGGTTGTCCGCCCCCCGAGGACGTGGTCGCGCCGTCAGCATCGTCTTTGACGCCGCCGCCCAGAAGGCTGGAATGACCAAGACCAAGCTGCGGCGTATGGGAAGCCCATACGCCGTGGGTGAAGGTGACCTGTTTCCGGTGTTCTTCCCTCATTACATTGGTCGGTGGGGTGGGACACAAATACTTGGTAATATAGGATTGTACGTCAAACCGTTTGAATTGTGGTGGTTGGATATTACCTCGAAATTCAGAAAAAATGATGAAATGGATGGCCCAATTATAGGGATATATATATCAAATTTCAGGTCTATGATAGGGGCATCGGCGTTCCTTGCGACCGAGCAGGTGGAAATCGAAGATTGGGCTGCGAAGATCGCGGAATTAGCGCATCAAATATTTGAGCCTGGCAAAGATGTGTTTGATATTGTTTGTAGTGAAAAGCTGGCGGGCTTTGGGCTCAGGTCATATACCTGGCCTTCAGTGAAGACCTATGCCTTCAATATCTGGCTCCATCTTCAGAGGCCCGGCATCAAGGTTCCCATTGACCTCAAATGGCTGGACGAACAATGCATCGCATCTCGTCAGCAGGAGTATGATTTCCTCCAGGCCCACTACGGCCATATTGATCCGTAGCCCGGGCGCGGCGCCGAAAACCCCAGGCGCGCCACCGCCGCGGCAGGCAAGGCCGTGGTCTTCACCGGCGCCCTTGAAAAACTGACCCGCGACGAAGCCAAGGCCCAGGCCGAGTCCCTGGGCGCCAAGGTGCCGTCATCGGTGTTGAAGAAGACGGATATCGTGGTGGCGGGACCCGGCGCGGGCTCGAAACTGACGACGGCGGCGGAACTGGGGATCTAGGTGCTCCGCGAGAAGGAGTGGCTGGCGGTGGTGAGGTAGGGTTCCGGACGCTCTTCGGCGAACTCAGCCGCCGCTTCGAAGATGTGCAGTTCTTCGGCAGCGAGCGGGTGGCGGACTTCAGCGCCTGGGCGAGAGCCCGCAATGGCCAGATGGTCAGGGTCTTCTCCTATGTGGGCGCCCAGGGCGAGGTGCTCGCCAACGAAGGCGGTCAGACCGCTGAGGAGCGCACCTTGGGGCTGGTCGACCCCGGGGCCAGGAATCCCATCGACGCCATGGACTATCTCCAGGAGCGAGACGAAGCGCTGATGGAGGGGGAAAGAGACGGCGCCAGTGCGGATCGCGAGGCCGTGACGCCGAAGGCGTTCCCCGATGAGGACGACGTAATCGATCTTGCCGGCCTCTGGAGTCTCCACCCTTACCAACTCGAAGCGCTTGCCACCGAGCCGGGTCTCGGCTGGCTCGGCGAGCTGAGCCGGGACTGATCCGCGACCGCGTCAGGCCGTCGGTCAGATCATCCCCACCGTCTTCAACCGCGCCCGGGGGTGGATCTCGTTCTGGCTCATCACCACGGTCTGCCCCCTGAACCGTTCGATGATTGAGCGGACGTAAGGCCTGATGGTCGGGCTGGTCAGGAGGACGGCGGCGTCGCCGGCCAGGGCGGCGCGCTCGAAGGCCTCGCGCACGCCGCGGATGAAGTCCTGGAGCCGTGACGGCGCCAGGGCGAGTTGTTTCTCGTCGCCGGGGCCGATCAGGGCGTCGGTGAACGCCGCCTCCCAGTCGGGCGACAGGGTGACGATCGGCAGGGCGCCGTCCTCGCCGCGGTTCTGCCAGCACAGTTGCCGCGCCAGCCGCGCGCGCACGGCCTCGACCAGGCTGGTGATCGAGGTGTTGTGCGGCGCGACCTCGGCCAGGCCCTCCAGGATCGCGCCCAGGTCGCGGATCGAGACCCGCTCCTTGAGCAGCGCCTGCAGCACGCGCTGGACCGTGGTGGCGCTGACCACCGAGGGGATCAGGTCGTCGACCAGCTTCTTCTGGTCGGCCGGCAGGTCCTTCAGCAGCTTCTGAACCTCGCCGTAGGACAGCAGGTCGGACATGTTGTCCTTCAGGATCTCGGTCAGGTGCGTGGTCAGCACCGTGGCCGGATCGACGATGGTGTAGCCGCGGAAGGTGGCTTCCTCGCGCAGGTTTTCATCGATCCAGGTGGCCGGCAGGCCGAAGGCCGGTTCGCGCACATGCTCGCCGGGGATGTCGACCTGGCCGCCGCGCGGGTCCATGGCCATCAGGTGGCCCAGCCGCACCTCGCCGGTCCCGGCCTCCATCTCCTTGATGCGGATCGCATAGCCCAGATTGGGCAGGCGCATATTGTCCAGGATCCGCACCGGCGGCATGACGAAGCCGAACTCGCCGGCCAGGGTCTTGCGCAGCGCCTTGATCTGGTCGGTCAGGCGCCGGCCCTCCAGGTCGTTGATCAGCACCAGCAGGCTGTAGCCCAGCTCGACCTTGACGTCGTCGATGGCCAGGGAGGCGGAGATCGGCTCCTCCGCCGGCTCGGCGGCCTTGGCCTGGGGAAGGGCCGCCGGGCCGGCCCTGGCGGTTTGAGCGCGGTTCCAGGCCAGGGCCGCCGTGCCCAGCGAGATCGCGGCGAACGGGATCACCGGCATGCCCGGCACCAGGGCGATCACGCCGGCGGCGGCCGAGACCATGCCCAGGGCCACCGGGTTCATGGCCAGTTGGGTCACCAAGGCCTTGTCCGCCGCGCCCTCGACCCCGGCCTTGGAGACCAGGAAGCCGGCGGCGATCGAGATCACCAGCGCCGGCACCTGGCTGACCAGCCCGTCGCCGATGGTCATGATGGTGTAGGTCGAGGCGGCCTGGGCGATCGGCAGGTGGTGCTGCAGCACCCCGATCAGGATGCCGCCGACCACATTGATGCCGACCACCACCAGCCCGGCGATGGCGTCGCCGCGCACGAACTTGGACGCGCCGTCCATGGCGCCGAAGAAGGTGGATTCCTGCTCCAGCTCCTTGCGCCGGGTCTTGGCCGTGTCCTGGTCGATCAGGCCCGATGACAGGTCGGCGTCGATCGCCATCTGCTTGCCGGGCAGGGAGTCCAGGGTGAAACGCGCCGCCACTTCGGCGATCCGGCCCGAACCCTTGGTGATGACCACGAAGTTCACGATCACCAGGATGGTGAAGACGATCACCCCGATGACGTAATTGCCCTGCATCATCAGTTGGCCGAAGGCCTGGATGATGTGACCGGCGCCCTGGGCGCCCTCCTGGCCGTGGCCGAGGATCAGCCGGGTCGAGGCCAGGTTCAGGCCCAGCCGGTAGAGCGTGGTGACCAGCAGCACGGTCGGGAACGAGGTGAACTCCAGCGGCTTCTTGATCATCAGCGCCGTCATCAGGATCAGCACCGCGCTGGTCAGCGAGATCGCCAGCAGCATGTCCAGGACGAAGGACGGGATCGGGACGATCAGCAGGACGACGATCCCGACCACGCCGATCGCCAGGCCCACGTCCCCGCGCGCGACCCAGCCCCAGACGTCGCGCGCCGTCGGGCGGTTCGTTCGGCTGAAGGGGAGGGTCAGTCCGGCCATGAGATCCTAAATTGCTCCCCCTCTGGGGGAGCTGTCGCGAAGCGACTGAGGGGGCCTTGCCGTGAAAGCCATTCTAAGCCGCATTCGCGCCGGCTCCCTGCGGCGCTGGAACATGTACGCCGGCCTCGGAATATTCCTTCAGCTTGTTGCGCAGGGTGCGGATCGAAATGCCCAGGATGTTGGCCGCGTGGGTGCGGTTGCCCAGGCAGTGGCTGAGCGTATCGATGATCAAGGCCTGTTCGACCGCGGCCACGGTCTGGCCGACGAAACCGCGGGTGGCGGCCTCCGCGGCGACCGAGGCGGTGCGGGCGGTCTGGACGTCGGGCGCGGCGCTCATCGGCTGGCCGTCGGGCAGCCGGATCGCGAACTCCTCGATTTCCGCGCCGCTGGCCAGCAGCACCGCCCGGTGCATGGCGTTCTCCAGCTCGCGCACATTGCCGGGCCAGCGGTGGGTCAGAAGGCGCTGGCGCGCCGTCGCCGACAACGGCCGCTCGGGCACGCCATTGGCCGCCGCGTACTTCTTGATGAAGTGCTCGGCCAGGGCGATCACGTCGCCGGGCCGTTCGCGCAAGGACGGCAGGCGCAGGTTCATGACGTTCAGGCGATAGAACAGGTCCTCGCGGAACGCGCCGGTCCGCACCGCCGCCGTCAGGTCGCGGTTGGACGTGGCCAGGATGCGGATATTGACCTTCACCGGCTTGGAGCCGCCGACCCGGTCGATCTCCCGCTCCTGCAGGGCGCGCAGCAGCTTGGCCTGCAGGCGGGCGTCCATCTCCGAGATTTCGTCCAGCAGCAGCGTGCCGCCGTCGGCCTCCTCGAACTTGCCGATCCGCCGGGCCACGGCGCCGGTGAAGGCGCCCTTCTCATGGCCGAACAGTTCGCTTTCCAGCAGGTTCTCGGGGATGGCAGCGCAGTTGACGCTGATGAACGGACGCGAGGCGCGACGGGACTTCTGATGGACGAACCGGGCCATCACCTCCTTGCCCACGCCGCTTTCCCCGGTGATCAGGATCGAGGCTTCCGACGGCGCGACCTGCTCGGCCAGGCTCATCACCTGCTGCATGGCCGGATCGCGGGCGACCAGCGGCCGGTCGTCATCCGCCACCGCCGCCAGCACGGCGGCGATCAGGCCGGCCTCGGGAGGCAGGGGGATGAACTCCTTGGCCCCGGCCCGGATCGCGTCGGCCGCCCGCTGCGGATCGGCGCCGACCCCGCAGGCCACCACCGGAACCCGGATCCGCTCGGCCTCGTTGGCCGCGATCAGGGCCGCGATGTCGAGCATGTAGTCGACCATCAAGAGATCGGCGCCCTGGCCGGCCCTGAGCGCGTGGGTGGCCGCCTCGCAGGTCTCGACGTGCGAGACCTTGGCGCCCGCCTGCATCGCCATCTTCACGGCGCTGGAGAGCTGCCCGTTCAATCGTCCGACGACCAAAAGCCGCATAGCCTATCCTCCTTGCTTCGCCACGGCCGATCAGGCCGCCACGTCGCCGTCCTTGATGATTTCCGTCATGGTCACGCCCAGGCGGTCGTCGACGATGACCACCTCGCCCCGCGCCACCAGGCGGTTGTTCACATAGATGTCGATGGCCTCGCCGACCTTGCGGTCCAGCTCCAGCACGCTGCCCTGACCCAACTGCAGCAACTGGGCGACCGACAGGTTGGCGCGCCCGAGCACGGCCGAGATGTGCACCGGCACGTCGAACACCGGCGCCAGGTCGGCCGCGCTCTTGGCGTCCGCGTCGCTGGCGAAGTCCTGGGCGAGCGGAGCATTGGGCTCGAACTCGTTGAGGACCAGTTGGCCGCCCCCGCCGGGCGCCATGGGATCGTCCACGTTCATGATCGGGCCTCTTCGGCGGGTTGGAGGGCCTCGGCGGCCAGGGCGGCGCGCAGGGCGTTGGCGACGCGTTCGGCGGCCTGGCCCGGATCGAAACTGGCGCGGCCATCGCCCCAGTCGAACACGAAGGCCGCCATGGCCAGGGATGGATCGGCCTTGACCAGGATCTGGCCGGGAAAGCCGCACGTCCGGGCGGTCTGGTCCAGGACGGTTTGGAGCCGGGCGACCAGGTCCGGCGCGGCGCGCACGACCAGGCGAGGCGTGGACTCGATCTCCTGGGCCAGGGCCTCCAGCGCCGCCGCGGCCGGCGCCTCGGGCAGGCCGGCCAGCGCCGCGCCGGCGATGACCTTGGCGGCGGACAGCGCCAGTTCAGCGCAGGCGGTCCGGTGCTCATGGGCCAGTTGCGCCATGCGGCCGAGCCCGGCGCGGCAGGCCTCCGCGATCTGGGCCAAGGCGGCGGCGACCGCTTCCTCGGCGCGAACCGTGGCCGCGCGCTCTCCCTCGGCATAGGCCAGGGCGCGAATCTGCTCGACCTCGGCCGGCAGGAACACCCGCTTGGTCACAGGCGGGGAGTAGGCGATCCCGCCTTCGCTGTTGAACTCGGTGTCGAACCGGAATTTCTGGTGAGGGGTGTTCATGATGCGCGCCTCAATAGATCAGCTCGTCGTCGCCGCCCGCGCCCGCCAGCATGATCTCGCCCTTGGCCGCGAGGTCCTTGG
>DATAYD010000011.1:0-23742 GCA_036272715.1 Caulobacteraceae bacterium
GGAGGATTTTGGGTAAGTGGCCTCTTGATGACAAAGAGGACCCTCGACCTGAAACGGATCTGGAAGCCTCCGAATCTCCTGGGTTCCAATTATCCCCGCCAGCGAGAGAACGAACGGCTCTCCGCAGACCAAACAAATGAGACCCGCACGCACCATTCCTGATCCGCTCATCACTCTCTCCCTAGATGAACGGCAACTCTAGCTGTCGTTCATTGGGAGTCACGCGGCGTATCCACCGATGCGGCTGGGTATGCCAGCGCGACCGCCGCCTACCAGACGATCCGGCCTTCTTGGCCGCGACGCCGCTCACTAACTGTTTCATAGGTCAGGCGCTTGCCAGCGAAGCCGGCCAAAGCGATATCGGCTCGGCGCTTGTCATCAACGCCCAGTTTGATCCGATTGGAATATCGGAAATCGAACTCGGCCAGATAACGGGACAAATGCTTCTCGGAGCAATGTTGATAGATGCCGCGCATCCCGCGTTTGAAGATGCTGAACACGCCTTCGATGGTGTTGGTGTGGGCTTCCCCGCGTCCGTATTCTCCCGATCCGTGGTCAACGGTCATGTGTCCAATGAACTCCCGACCGATCCGGCGATAGTGGTGAGCGGCATCCGTCGAAAGGATCGAGTCGCGAGCGGCCATATCCATGGCGCGGGTGATCTCTTCCTTGCGGAGATTGTCCACTTTCATGGAGCGGACGCGTCCACCGCGTTCGACCACGGAAACGATCTTCCGCATGTCGCCGGTCCCGCGCTTGGTGCGCCAGCCTTCGCCGCTGATGAACTGGGTAGCCTGCTGGCCGAGGAACGTTTCGTCGGCTTCGATGATCCCGCCACCGCCGCCCATGATCGGGGGATTGGCTTCGGTCATGGCCTCACGGATGCGGTGGCCAAGGAACCATGCAGTCTTCATCGAGCCGCCGATGGTCCGTTGGATTTGACGGGTGCTGATGCCCTTCTTGGACGAGCACACCAGATAGATCACCTGCAACCAGATATGCAGGGGAACATGGGAGCTTTCGAAGATGGTTCCCATGCGAACGGTGAAGGGCTTGCGGCAGCCCCGGCAGTTCCACAGACCCATGCGGGTGGTCTTGCCCTGAGACTTGGTCGACTCACCCACAACCCCGCAATGAGGGCAGACCGTACCGTTCGCCCAAAGCTTGGCTTCGACGTAGGCGAAGGCGGCTTCTTCGTTGATAAGATGCGGGGCGTTCAGGGCGGATTGCATGGGGCTAACTCCTTGGCCCCACACTACCAATTGGGTATTCTATGTCAAGTGTAACATCGCCCGCCGAAAAGAACATATTGCGAACTAGAACAAACCATGTACATTGAGCCTGGTTCGAAGACAGGCGCCCGTGGGCGGGGCTGGGGTCGTTCGAATCGTGGGACAAGGACATTTGACAATGACTCAGGCGGTGTTGCGGCTCGTGGGCAAGGACGACGCGGATAAGAGGCGGGCGCTGGAAGCGGCGCTGAGCCAGATCGATCGGGCCTTCGGCAAGGGCTCGGTGATGAAGCTGGGCGAGAAGGGCAAGATCGTCGAGATCGAGTCGGTGTCGACCGGCTCGCTGGGCCTGGACCTGGCGCTGGGCATCGGCGGCCTGCCCAAGGGGCGGATCGTGGAGATCTACGGCCCGGAAAGCTCCGGCAAGACCACCTTGGCCCTGCATGTGGTGGCCGAGGTGCAGAAGAACGGCGGCACCGCCGCCTTCGTCGACGCCGAACATGCGCTGGACCCGTCCTACGCCAACAAGCTGGGGGTCAATCTGGACGACCTGCTGGTCGCCCAGCCGGACACCGGCGAGCAGGCCCTGGAGATCACCGACACCCTGGTGCGCTCCAATGCGGTCGACGTGATCGTGATCGACTCGGTGGCGGCCTTGACGCCGCGCGCGGAAATCGAAGGCGAGATGGGCGACAGCCTGCCGGGCCTGCAGGCGCGGCTGATGAGCCAGGCGCTGCGCAAGCTGACCGCCTCGATCTCCAAGTCCGGCACCCTGGTGATCTTCATCAACCAGATCCGCATGAAGATCGGCGTGATGTACGGCTCCCCCGAGACCACCACCGGCGGCAATGCGCTGAAATTCTACGCTTCGGTCCGCCTGGACATCCGCAAGATCGGCACGGTCAAGCTGCGCGACGAGATCGTCGGCAACAATGTCCGCGTCAAGGTGGTCAAGAACAAGGTGGCGCCGCCGTTCCGCGAGGTCGAGTTCGATATCATGTACGGCCAGGGCATCTCCAAGCTGGGCGAGATCATCGACCTGGGCGTCAAGGCCGGCGTGGTCGAGAAGTCCGGCTCCTGGTTCTCGTTCAACTCCACCCGGATCGGCCAGGGCCGTGACAATGTCCGCGAGTTCCTGAAGAACAATCCGACCATGGCCCAGGAGATCGAAGCGGCGGTGCGCGGCAACGCCAATGTGATCGTCGACGAGCTGCTGGTCGGTCCGGGCGCCGACGGCGACGGCGAATAGCGGGCGGCGCGCTTCCCGCGAGGGGTCCTCGCGAAGCCGCCCGCCGTGGGCCAACCCCGCCGAACCGCGCCCGCGCGGAACGCTTCGCATGAGGAGAGGACGCCGGCGCCCACGCGCCGGTGTCCTTTTTCTTCTCTTCGCCAGTCTGCTCGAACCCGCCGCCGTAAACGCCGCTTGGCGAAAGGCCTTGTGATTTCCTATGTTGCCCGCGCCTAGAGCGCTATCGCTTCAAGCTGAATCGATAGCGCTCTAGGACTTCTCTGTTTTTACGCATTTTCTTCACGCGAACCGGTTTTTCGCTTCGCTCGAAAATGCTCTAGGACCTCCGGAGCGTCGATGCCTAGCCTGAACGAGATCCGTAGCAGCTTCCTGGGCTATTTCGGCGCCCATGGTCATAATGTCCTGCCGTCCGCGCCCCTGGTGCCGCGGAGCGATCCGACCCTGTTGTTCGTCAATGCCGGCATGGTGCCATTCAAGAACATCTTCACTGGCGCGGAGACCCCGCCGGCGCCGCGCGCAACGACGTCCCAACGCTGTGTACGCGCGGGCGGCAAGCACAACGACCTGGACAATGTCGGCTATACCGCCCGCCATGGCACCTTCTTCGAGATGCTCGGCAACTTCTCCTTCGGCGACTATTTCAAGGAAGAAGCGATCGAGCATGCCTGGCGTCTGATCTCGACCGAGTTCGCGCTGCCCAAGGACCGGCTGCTGGTCACCGTCTATTCCGAGGACGAGGCGGCGGCGACGCTCTGGCGCAAGATCGCCGGCTTTTCCGACGACCGGATCATCCGCATCGCGACCAGCGACAACTTCTGGTCCATGGGCGACACCGGCCCGTGCGGACCTTGCTCGGAAATCTTCTTTGATCACGGTCCCGACGTCGCCGGCGGCCCGCCGGGCTCGCCGGACGAGGACGGCGACCGCTTCGTCGAATTCTGGAACCTGGTCTTCATGCAGTTCGACCAGGCCCAGGACGGATCGCGCACCCGCCTGCCCAAGCCGTCGATCGACACCGGCATGGGCCTGGAGCGGATCAGCACCATCCTGCAGGGCGTCCACAGCATCTTCGAGATCGACCTGTTTCGCGCCCTGATCGCCGCGAGCGTCGAACTGACCGGCGTCCGCGCGGTGGGCGACCGGGCGCCGTCGCACAACATCATCGCCGACCATCTGCGCGCCAGTTGCTTCCTGATCGCCGACGGGGTGTCGCCCTCGAACGAGGGGCGCGGCTATGTGCTGCGCCGGATCATGCGACGGGCCATGCGCCATGCGCACCTTTTGGGCGCGGAAGACCCCCTGATGCATCGTCTGGCGCCCGTGCTGGCCGAACAGATGGGCGCGGCCTATCCCGAACTGGTCCGGGCCCAGCCGGTGATCGTCGAGACGCTGCGTCAGGAGGAGGAACGGTTCCGGCGCACCCTTGGCCGGGGTCTGGCCCTGTTGGACGAGGCGACCGCCGGCCTGGCCGACGGCGGCGTGCTTTCCGGCGAGACCGCGTTTCGGCTGCACGACACCTATGGCTTCCCGCTGGACCTCACCCAGGACGCGGTCCGCGCCAAGGGTTTGACCGTCGACCAGGAAGGCTTCGACATCGCCATGGCCCGCCAGCGCGACATGGCGCGCGAGGCCTGGACCGGCTCGGGCCAGGCGGCCCAAGGCGCCGAGTGGCTGGCCCTGCGCGACCGGCGGGGGCCGACCCGGTTCGTCGGCTACGACCAGATCGAGTCGGTGGCCGAGGTCCTGGCCATCGTCGCGGACCACATCGAGATCGGCGTCGCCGACACCGGATCAACCGTTCAGGTGCTGTTCGACCATACGCCGTTCTACGCCGAGAGCGGCGGCCAGGCCGGCGACCAGGGCGAGGCGGAATGGAGCGGCGCCGACGGGAGCAGGGGGCGCGGCGTCGTGCTCGACACCCAGAAGCTGGCCGGCGACCTGCACGTCCATAGCCTCAAAGTGACCGACGGCGTCCTGAAGCCGGGCGACAGCGTGCGCCTGCGGGTCGACGCCGAGCGGCGGCGCCGCACCCGCGCCAACCATTCGGCCGCGCACCTGGTCCACGCCGCGCTGCATCATGTGCTGGGTCCGCACGTGGCCCAGAAGGGCCAGATGGTCGACGGCGAGCGGATGCGCTTCGACTTCTCCCATTCCGGCCCGCTGACCCCGGATGAACGCGACCACATCGAGGCGGAGGTCAATGAGGTGGTCCGCCAGAACCTGCCGGCCAGGACCGAGGAGATGGCGCCCGCCGAGGCGATCGCCGCCGGCGCCGTGGCGCTGTTCGGCGAGAAATACGGCGATCGGGTGCGGGTACTGACCCTCGGCCAGGCCCTAGGCGGCGAAAATGGGGGCGGGGAGGGCGCCTATTCGGTGGAACTGTGCGGCGGCACCCATGTGGCGCGCACCGGCGACATCGCCCTGTTCAAGATCATCGACGAGTCCGGCGTCGCCGCCGGGGTGCGGCGGATCGAGGCCCTGACCGGCGAGCCGGCGCGGCGGTTCCTGCTGGACCAGGCGGCGGTGGCCAAGAGGCTGGGCGAACAGTTCAAGGTCCCGGTGGCCGAGGTTCCCGCGCGGATCGAGGCCCTGGTCGCCGAACGCCGCAGGCTGGAGCGCGACCTGGTCGAGGCGCGCAAGCAGATCGCGCTGGGCGGCGGTTCGGGCGGCGCGGCCTCCAGCGTGGAAGATGTCGCCGGCGTGCGTTTCGACGGCCGGGTGGTGGAGAATGTCTCGCCCAAGGACATGCGGCCCCTGGTCGACGCGGCGCGCAAGCGGCTCGAGGCCAACGGCGTGGTGGCCTATGCGGCGGTCAATGAGGGCAAGGCCTCGATCGCCATCGCCCTGACCCCCGACCTGGTCGGCCGCTTCGACGCCGGCGCCCTGGCCCGCGCGGCGGTGGCGGCCATGGGCGGCCAGGGCGCCGGCGGCAAGCCGGACTTCGCGCAAGGCGGCGCCCCGGACGGGGCGCGGGCCGGCGAGGGCGTGGCCGCGGTCAAGGCCGCGCTGGCGGGGTAAGGTAGCGGACCATCTTGGAGATCGTCACCGCCGGGCTTGTCCCGGTGGTGACGTTTTTTGTGAGCAAGCCTCTTTGCACCGCCTGAGCCGCCGTTAAGTTGGCGGAGTGAGGGCTTCAGACTATCAATTCTTCAATTCTATCCTCACCACTGGCCCATACTCGCGAGTCTTGCCGAAATGGTTGGAAGAGACGCCTACATCGCCGTTTACATGATGTCGAACCGCAAGCACGGGACGCTTTATCTTGGCGTGACCAGTCAGCTAATCCAACGCGTTGGCCAGCACCGCGAGGGACTAATTCCCGGCTTCACCAAGACGCGCGGACTGAAGCGGCTGGTTTGGTTCGAACCGCACGAAGACATGGTTTTCGCGATTCACCGCGAGAAGCTCTTGAAGAAATACAAGCGCGATTGGAAGTCCAACTTGATCGAACGAGACAACCCGCACTGGGACGACCTGTATCTGAGCCTGATTGGCTAGGCTGGCTCAACTTCACTCTCAGTTCTATCGTCACCACCGGGCTTGTCCCGGTGGCCCATAGCCTCAGGCCTAAAGCATTTTCCGACGAAGTGGACACCGGTTCGTCGTCAGAAAATGCTCTGATGCATTGGGTTTAGAGCCCTTTCCGATCAGATCGATTCGATCTGATCGGAAAGGGCTCGAGCCGGCGATGCAGGCGTCTTTGGCGACCATTTCGGAACGGTTCATGAACATGGGCCGCCGGGACAAGCCCGGTGGTGACGAGGTTTTGTGAGGCGAGCCCCTCTACGCCGCCAGCGCTTCCGTCAGGTTGCTCGCGACCTTGTCGAGGAAGCCTTCGGTGGTCAGCCAGCCCTGGCGGTCGCCGATCAGCAGGGCCAGGTCCTTGGTCATGGAGCCGGCCTCCACGGTCGAGACGCAGACCTTTTCCAGCGTGTCGGCGAAGTGCTCCAGGTCGGTATTGTCGTCCAGCTTGGCCCGGTGTTTCAGCCCCTGGGTCCAGGCGAAGATCGAGGCGATCGAGTTGGTCGAGGTGCTCTCGCCGCGCTGGTGCTGGCGATAATGGCGAGTGACGGTGCCGTGGGCGGCCTCGGCCTCCATGATCTTGCCGTCCGGCGTGATCAGCACCGAAGTCATCAGGCCGAGCGAACCGAAGCCCTGGGCGACCGAGTCCGACTGCACGTCGCCGTCATAGTTCTTGCAGGCCCAGATATAGCCGCCCGACCATTTCATCGCCGAGGCCACCATGTCGTCGATCAGGCGGTGCTCGTAGGTGATGCCCGCCGCCTTGAACTTGTCGGCGTATTCGGCGTCGAAGATCTCCTGGAAGATGTCCTTGAACCGGCCGTCATAGGCCTTGAGGATGGTGTTCTTGGTCGAGAGGTAGACCGGTTGCTTGCGTTGCAGCCCATAGACGAAGCTGGCGTGGGCGAAGTCGCGGATCGAGTCGTCGAGGTTGAACTGGGCCTGGGCGATGCCGGAACTCTTGAAATCGAACACGGTGTGCTCGATCACCGCGCCGTCCTCGCCTTCGAACTTGATGGTCAGCTTACCCTTGCCGGGGACGCGGAAGTCGGTGGCGCGATACTGGTCGCCATAGGCGTGGCGACCGATGATGATCGGCTGGGTCCAGCCGGGCACCAGCCGCGGCACGTTCTTGCAGATGATCGGCTCGCGGAAGATCACCCCGCCCAGGATGTTGCGGATCGTGCCGTTCGGCGACTTCCACATCTGTTTGAGGTTGAATTCCTTCACCCGCGCCGCGTCCGGCGTGATGGTCGCGCACTTGATGCCGACCCCATGGCGCTTGATGGCCTCGGCCGCGTCGATGGTCACCTTGTCGTCGGTGGCGTCGCGGTGCTCCATGCCCAGATCGTAATAATCGATGGTCAGATCCAGGAACGGCAGGATCAGCTTGTCCTTGATCATCTGCCAGATGATCCGGGTCATCTCGTCCCCGTCCAGGTCGGCGATCGGGTTTTTGACGTTGATCTTGGCCATGCGATCTCCAGCCTGGATGTCGGCGAACGGACGCGGCGGCCGGTTCGGGCCGCGGATTCGAGCCCCGCTATAGACGGTCGCGGGCGCGGGCGAAACCCGCTATTGCGGAGCTCATGACCGCGCCGCCCCCGCCGCCGAGCGTGATCCTGAGTACGCCACAACTCGCCGAAAATATCGGCGCCGTGGCCAGGGTCATGGCCAATTTCGGCCTGGAAGACCTTCGCCTGGTGAACCCGCGCGACGGATGGCCCCAGGAACGGGCCTGGGCCAGCGCGTCCGGCGCCGATTGGCCGCTCGACAACGCCCGGATTTTCGACCGGTTGGAGGACGCGGTCGGCGATCTGCAGATGCTGTTCGCGACCACGGCCAGGCCGCGCGAGACCCGCCTGCCGATCCTGACCCCGCGCGAGGCGGCCGCCGAACTGAACGCCGCGTCGGCCCAGGGCCTGAAGATCGGCCTCTTGTTCGGCGGCGAGCGGGCGGGATTGGAAACCGCGGATATCGCGCTTTGCCAGGGCATCGTCACCATCCCGATCGATCCACGGTTCCGCTCGTTGAACCTTGCGCAAGCTGTGGCGTTGAATGCGTATGAGTGGCGCATGGCGATCGCGAACACCCCGCCGCCGGCCTTTCGCGAGGCCGCCGAGCCAGCGCCGCAGGCTGAATTGATCGGCCTTTACGAACATCTCGAAGGCGAACTGGAGGCGTCCGGATTCTTCTTTCCGCCTGAAAAGACGCCGTCGATGGTGCGCAACCTGCGAGTGATCTTGGCGCGCGCGCGACTTTCAATCCAAGAAGTGCGTACACTGCGGGGTGTCATAACCGCCCTGACCAAGGGCCGCGGACGGGTTCTGGCCCGGCTGGCGCGCGAAAGGGCCGCGGGGGCCGATCCCGCCGCCGACTGACGAAGGAGGCTTCATGCAACTGTTCGAGAAGCTGGAGATTCCGATCATCCAGGCGCCGATGCTGGGCGCCTCGACCCTGGAGATGGCGCTGGCGGTCAGCCGCGCCGGCGGCCTCGGATCGCTGGCGGCGGGCGGGCTGGCGCCGGACGCGCTGGAGGCGGCCGTGGCGCGGCTGAAGGCCGGGACAGACCGGCCGTTCGCGGTCAACCTGCTGATGGTCGAGCGGGCCAGTCCGTCGGCGCGGGAGGTCGAGCAGGCGCTGGAGGCGCTGCGGCCCTGGTACAAGGCCCAGGAATTGGAGGTTCCGGCCCCGCCCAACGACTTCGCGCTGAACTATGACGATCAGTTCGGGGCCCTGGTGCGGTCCGCTCCGTCGGCGGCGTCCTTCGCCTTCTCGATCCTGACCCGCGATCAGGTCACGGCCCTGCATGCCCAGGGGACCGCGGTGATCGGCACGGCGACCACGGTGGCCGAGGCCAAAGCCTGGGCCGAAGTCGGCGCCGACGCGATCTGCGCCCAAGGCTCGGAAGCCGGCGGCCATCGCGGCCATTTCCTGGCCCCGCTGGAGGACAGCCTGGTCGGAACCATGGCCCTGGTGGCGACCATCCGCGCGGCGGTGAACCTGCCTGTGATCGCCGCCGGGGGGATCATGGACGGCCGCGGCGTGGCGGCGGCCCTGGCCTTGGGCGCCGTCGCGGCCCAGATGGGGACGGCCTTCCTGCTGGCCGACCAGACCATGGTCAGCGCCCCGTGGCGTCGCTCGATCGAGACGGCCAAGGACGACCCCACCCGTCTCACCCGCGCCTTCACCGGCCGCTACGCGCGCGGGATCGAAAACGAATTCATGCGCCGCATGCGCCCGCTGGAGCACGCCGCGCCCGACTATCCGGTGCAGAACCGCCTGACCCAGCCCCTGCGCGCCGCCGCCGCCGCGCGGGACGATCCCCAGGCCCTGTCGCTATGGGCCGGTCAGGCCGTCAAGCTCGCCGCCGGCGGCGACGCCGGCGCCCTGGTCGAGCAATGGTGGTCCGAGGCCAAGGACGCCGCCTGGGCCCTGGTCAAGCGCACGGGCGGGTAGGGGCGGCGATGGCAGGGCGGCGATGGCGTAAAAGAGCGCGTCATGGCCGGGCTTGTCCCACGGCTCTGTCGGGTTGAGCCTTGGGCCAAAGTTCACAACGCGATGAAATCACGTCGTTTGTGGAACATTTCGGATCTTGGACAGAAGCCGCGGCCCCATCTTTCGTCACCACCGGGCTTGTCCCGGTGGCCCATAACCACAGGTTTTCACGGCGCGCGCCGGAGCAACTTCCTGACCATTTGAGTCTATAGGCCACCGGGACAAGCCCGGTGGTGACGAATATTTGCTGAGCTCGCCGCCGAACCGGACAGCCGTAGGACAAGCCCGCCCATGACGGATTTTTTTTGAGTGTCGGCGTCCGCATGCTTCGTGTTGACTTTCCCGGCTCCGATCCTCATACACCCGCCTTTCCCGCTCCAGGGCGCGTCCTTGGGGTGCGGAAGCTATGACGGGTGACCTGACCGCCGCCGTTGCGATCGCCGCTCCATCCACGGAGCGGCCGGCCCGGGTCGATGATGAAGAGCTGATATATGTCGAAGCGCCAGTCGGCCAAATACAAGATCGATCGCCGGATGGGCGAGAACATCTGGGGCCGTCCCAAATCCCCGATCAATCAACGCTCCTACGGTCCCGGCCAACACGGCCAGCGCCGCAAGAGCAAGGTTTCCGATTTCGGCCTGCAACTGCGCGCCAAGCAGAAGCTGAAGGGCTATTACGGCAACCTGACCGAAAAGCAATTCGCGCGCACCTATGAGGACGCCGCGAAGAAGAAGGGCAACACCGCCGAGACCCTGATCGGCCTTCTGGAAAGCCGGCTGGACGCGGTGGTCTATCGCGCCAAGTTCGTGCCGACCGTGTTCGCCGCCCGTCAGTTCGTCAATCACGGCCACGTGCTGGTCAATGGCAAGCGGGTGAACATCGCGTCCTACCGGGTCAAGCCGGGCGACATCGTTTCGGTGCGCGAACGCTCGCGCAACATGGCCCTGGTGCTGGAAGCGATCCAATCCGGCGAGCGCGACACGCCGGACTATCTGGAAGTCGACGGCAAGGGCCTGTCGGTGAAGTACATCCGCATGCCGGACCTGGCCGAAGTGCCGTATCCGGTGAAGATGGAACCGAACCTGATCGTCGAATTCTACGCGTCGTAAGAGCGCGGCGCCGAGCCGCTGGGCGCGTGCTTCGACACGCGCCCTTCAGGCGCTACCCATCAAGACGATTAGTGTTGATATTCCAAATAGTTCGTCATCCTGAGCAGGCTGCGTGCGTGGCAGGCGTGTCGAAGGGCGCCCTCACGCGAAAGCGTCACCCCTCCGCCAGCGCCAGTTCCTCCCACTCCAGGAATTCCGGCGTCCGCAGCAGCGCCTCGATATAGCCGCCCGCCGCGCCGGTGTCGCCGAAGTCGCTGGGTTTGATTCCGTAGCTGCGGAACCGCGTCGCCACGGGCGTGTAGAAGGCGTCGGCGATCGACCAGTCTCCGAGCAGGAACGGCCCGTCCGCGCCGAAGCGGCCGCGCAGATCAGCCCACAGCCCGACCACGCGGCGGATGTCGTCCCGGGTCGCCTCCGCCAGGTCGATGACGGTGTGCAGGCCGAGGTCCATCGGGCACTCGCCGCGCAGGGAGGGAAAACCCGAATGCATCTCCGCGGTCGCGGCGCGGCCGATCGCGCGGCGCTCCGGGTCTTTCGGCCACAGCTTGGCGTCCGGAAACCGGTCGGCGAGATATTCGCAGATCGCCAGCGAATCCCACACCGTCAGGTCCCCGTCGCGCAGCACCGGCACGCGGCCGGATGGCGAGTGTCTGGCGATTTCCTCGGTGACGCCGATTTCCCGCAAGGTGATCACGGTTTCGCTGAAGGGCGCGCCGATCCGCTTGAGCGCCAGCCAGGGTCGCAGCGACCAGCTCGACCATTTGCGCGTGCCGATGATGAGTTCCACGCCGGACATCCTTTCGCTTGAACAGACGCCTTATGGCGCCCCGGGCTTGCCTGGGGCTAGATAGGCCCAAACACAAAACGCGCTCAGGCGAGGAAGGGCTCATTGGATGGCGGCGGCGGAGCCGATCCGCGCCGAAAGCGAATCCGGCTCGACGGCCGCTGCGTCAACCTGAGTAAGAAAACGATACCCATTGAGAGGAAGAAGCCCGCGATGACCGACCAGTTGCTCGAAACCCACGCCGATGGCGTCGCCACCCTGACCATGAACCGGCCGGAGGCGCGCAACGCGCTGAGCAGCGAAATGCAGGCGGCGCTGACCGAGGCCGTCAACCGCCTGGCCGGCGATCCGGCCGTGCGCGCCGTGGTGCTGACCGGAGCGGGCGGCGCCTTCTGCGCCGGCGGCGACGTCAAGGGTTTCGCGGCCGACACCGATGGCGGCTCGGACGGCGGGGGTCTCAGCCTCGAACAGCGCGCCCATAGCCTGCGGCAATCGATGGACGTGGTCCGCCCCCTGCATCAGATGCCGAAGCCGACCCTGGCGGTCATTCCCGGCGCGGCCGCCGGCGCCGGGCTCTCCCTGGCCCTGGCCTGCGATCTGCGCATCGCCACGACCGACGCCAAGCTGACCACCGCCTTCTCCAAGGTCGGCCTGGCCGGCGATTACGGCGGTTCTTACTTTCTTACCCACCTGATCGGCGCGGCCAAGACGCGGGAACTCTATTTCAGCGCCGATGTGATCACCGGCGCCGAGGCCCTGGCGCTCGGCATCGTCAACAAGGCCGTTCCGGCGGCGGACCTGGCCCAGGTCGCCGGCGACTATGCGCGCTATCTGGCCAGCCTGCCGACCGTGGCGATCGGCTATATGAAGCGCAACCTGAACATCGCCGCCCACGCGACCCTGACCGAAGTGCTGGATATCGAGGCGCTGCACATGGTCCGCACCATGATGACCGACGACCACAAGGCGGCCGCCCAGGCCTTCGTCCAGAAGGCCAAGCCGGTGTTCGCGGGGCGCTGATGGGCGCGGGCTTTTGACCGTTTGGAGGCGGCGGCGAGCACCGGGGAAATCACCCCGCCTTCCGCGCCACGACCACCGCATAGGCCAGCAAGGTCGCGGTGCTGAAGATCATCACCGCCGCGAACGGCGCGGCGGTCTCCACGTGCAGGCCGGTGGACCAGGGGAAGGTCAGGAGCCGCGCGGTTTCGCCGAACAGGCCGGGCGTGATCATGATCACGGCGACCTCGACCGCGGCGCTGGCCGGCGCCTTTCGCCAGTTCATCGCCGAGCGCAGCACGAAACAGACCGTGCCGGCGATCGCGACCGTGCTCAGCGCCAGCACCACGGGGCCGTTCTCGAACAGGAATTTTCCGCCCAGGCGGAAGCTGAAGGCGCCCGACAGCCAGACGCCGAACCCGGCGGCCGCATAGATCGCTATCTCCCGAAGGGTCATGGTCCGCATTCGCCGCCCTCTGTTCCCGCGCGCCTTCGCGCCAGCCTTGCTTGACTCGCGCCCGACGCCGCCGCACTCAGCCGCGCATGGAGCATAGCCGATGATCCCCCGTTACGCCCGCCCCGAAGCCGCCGCGATCTGGGCGCCCCAGACCCGCTTCCGCATCATGTTCGAAATCGAGGCCCATGCCGCCGACGCGATGGCCGAGCTTGGGGTGATTCCCAAGCGGGCGGCCGAAACCATCTGGGCCAGGGGCAAGGACGCGATCTTCGACGTGGACCGGATCGACGAGATCGAGCGGGAGACCAAGCACGACGTCATCGCCTTCCTGACCCACGTCACCGAGATCGTGGGGCCGGAAGCGCGGTTCCTGCACCAGGGCATGACCTCGTCGGACGTCAATGACACGGCCCTGGCGGTGCAACTGACCCGCGCGGCCGACCTGCTGCTGGAGGACGTCGAGCTGGTGCTGGCGGCGCTGAAGCGGCGCGCCCTGGAGCACAAGCTGACCCCGACGCTGGGGCGCAGCCATGGCATTCATGCCGAACCCACCACCTTCGGGCTGAAACTGGCCGGCCACTATGCGGAGTTCGTCCGCGCGCGCGAGCGGCTGGCCATGGCGCGGTTCGAGGTCGCCACCTGCGCGATTTCCGGGGCCGTCGGCACCTTCGCCAATGTCGATCCGCGCGTCGAAGCCCATGTGGCGGAGAAGCTGGGCCTGGCGGTCGAGCCGGTGTCGACCCAGGTCATTCCGCGCGACCGCCACGCCGCCTTCTTCGCCGCCCTCGGCGTTGTGGCCTCGTCGATCGAACGGCTGGCCGTCGAGATCCGCCACCTGCAGCGCACCGAGGTGCTCGAGGCGGAAGAGCCATTCGATCCGGGCCAGAAGGGCTCGTCGGCGATGCCGCACAAGCGCAATCCGATCCTGACCGAAAACCTGACCGGCCTGGCCCGCCTGGTCCGCTCCGCGGTGACGCCGGCGATGGAGAACGTCGCCCTGTGGCACGAGCGCGACATCAGCCATTCGTCGGTGGAGCGCGGCATCGCGCCGGACGCCACCGTCCATCTGGACTTCGCGCTGCGCCGCCTGGCCAGCGTGATGGAGCGCCTGGTGATCTATCCGGACAATATGCTGAAGAACCTGGATCGGCTCGGCGGCCTGGTCCATTCGCAGCGCGTGCTGCTGGCCCTGACCCAGAAGGGCGTCAGCCGCGAGGACGCCTATGCCGCCGTCCAGGGCAATTCAATGAAGGTCTGGCGCGGGGAGGGGGCCTTCGTCGACCTCCTGAAGGCCGACCCGCGCGTTCGTCCGCATCTAACCGACGATGAACTCGCCGAGCTGTTCGACCTCGGCTACCACTTCAAGCACGTCGACACGGTGTTCGACCGGGTGTTCGGAAAGGGTTAGCCTTCCGCCTGGACCTGCCCGCGCGCGACGGCCTGCAGTTCGTCCATCTTGCCGCGCACCTGGTCCTCGGTGACCTTCAGGCCGGCGCCGGCGAGGTCGCGCGCAACCTTGCGTTGCACGTCGCCGTCGTCGGGCGGGGCGGCGTTGGCGCGGACGATCGCGGCGGCGTAGTCTTCCAGGTGCTGGTCCTCCAACCCCATCAGGCCGCCGGCCCATAGGCCGAGCAGACGGTTGCGGCGGGCGGTCGCCTTCACCTCGAGCGCCTCCTCTTCCGCCGCCCTGCGCCCCGCGCTGGCCTTGCGATCGTCAGAACTCGTCATTGCCTTAAGGCTCTCCAACACGCTGAGGCCGTCCCATAGGCGACCAAGCGTCGCCGATCAATGCGTCGGCGTGATGTCGGGCTCGCGCACATCATGAAATCTACGATAGTCGATCGAACGTTGACCGTCGGACGTTACTGACAGGATATCGACAAACTGCCTATCCCACATGATTTGATCGGCGCTGTAGGCGTGCCGGGAGTGGATCCGCTGAGCGAAGGTCTCATCGACGCCGCTGAGCACGACGATGATCTCCGCGCCGTCGGCCCGCAAAGTCTCGGATGTGGTCCCGAACAACGGGCTCTGCTCGTCGATCTGGTGCATGACCGTCCAACTGAGCAGAAATAAGGGCGATCGCGAGCGGACCACCGGCAAGTCGAAAAAAGCGCGCATGACATGGCCTTCGGCGGTCACAACCTGACGCGCGAGGTTGACCGCCACCTGCGCCTCGAGCACCTGATTCCCCCGTTTGTTGGCCGCGCGGAACATCAAGGTGGGCACGCCATTGAACCGGGTCACGGTGGCGACCTGGCTGAACAGCACGCGAGCGGTGGGCCTGGACACGCGGGCGAACACCAGTCCGGTTGTAACGGCGATATTGATCACGCCGATGAAGGCCTCCAACGTGACCATGCTGTCCGCGTAAAGCCCATGCGGCGCCTTGTCGCCGAACCCCACGGTGCTGAGCGTCTGGACGCTGAAGAAGAAGGCGTCGAGGAACGAGTCTGGCCTGGCATTGGTGATCGAGCCCGGGACCACCATATAAAGGGCGCCGAAAATCGCGTTGATCGCCAGGTAGACGGCGGCCAGCAAAGCCAGGACGCCGCCGATCGGCATGGTCATGACGCGGTGATAGAGGTCGGTCAGCCCCGCGCGGTCCTGGCCGTAGACGACAACGGTGGTGCGGCCCCTGGCCATGGCCCGACGAAACGGATATTCGGATGGCGAGGGGTCGGACATGCTGGCTGGAACCTCGGTTGTCGGCTTATATGCGGCGCGGCGCGATTGCGGTCCGGTTTGCGCCGGGCGGCCCAATCCGGTAGGGTCGCGTCCGCCCTACAACGTCCATGGCCGAGTCGAACAGCGCGCGAAATTTCCATCGCGCGCTTTGCATTTCACCCGACCGCCGCCCCTTTCGGGGAAGTACAGGAACCATGACCCGCCGCAAGAAAATCTATGAAGGCAAGGCCAAGATCCTCTACGAGGGCCCCGAGCCCGGCACATTGATCCAATACTTTAAGGATGACGCCACCGCCTTCAATGGGGAGAAAAAGGCCTCGCTGGACGGCAAGGGCGTGATCAACAACCGCATCAGTGAATACATGATGACGCGGCTGAACTCGATCGGCGTTCAGAATCACTTTATTCGCCGCCTGAACCTGCGCGAGCAGTTGATCAAGGAAGTCGAGATCATCCCCCTGGAAGTGGTCTGCCGCAATGTCGCGGCCGGTTCGCTGTCCAAGCGTTTCGGCCTGCCCGAGGGCCAGCAACTGCCCCGCTCGATCATCGAATTCTATCTGAAAGATGACAAGCTCGGCAGTCCGATGGTGGCGGAGGAGCATATCACCGCTTTCAACTGGGCGTCGCCGCAGGAGATCGACGACATCATGGCCATGACGCTGCGCGCCAACGACTTCCTGTCGGGCGTGTTCAGCGCGGTCGGCATTTCGCTGGTCGATTTCAAGGTCGAGTTCGGCCGCGTGTGGGAAAACGACTTCTCCCGCGTGATCATGGCCGACGAGATCAGCCCGGACAGTTGCCGGCTGTGGGATTCGACCACCAACGAGAAGCTGGACAAGGACCGCTTCCGCCGCGACATGGGCAATGTGATCGAGAGCTATACCGAGGTGGCGCGGCGGCTGGGCATCATGAGCGAGATGCCGACGGTGATTCAGGGAGGCAAGCTGCAATGAAGGCCAAGGTCGAGGTGTTCCTGAAGCCCGGGGTCCTGGACGTCCAGGGCAAGGCGATCGAGGGCGCGCTACACGGGCTTGGTTTCGGCGCGGTGTCCGGCGTGCGCGTGGGCAAGACCATCGAGTTCGAACTCGACGGCGCCGACAAGGCCAAGGCCGAGAACGAGGTCAAGGCCATGTGCGACCGGCTGCTGGCCAATACCGTGATCGAGGGCTACCGCGTGGACGTCGGATGAAGGCCGCGGTCGTCGTTTTCCCCGGATCCAACTGCGACCGCGACTGCGCCGTCGCGATCGAGCGCTCGACCGGCGCCAAGGTCGAGCGGGTCTGGCACCAGGAGAGCGCCTTGCCCAGCGGCCTCGACCTGATCGTCCTGCCGGGCGGCTTCGCCTATGGCGACTACCTGCGCTGCGGAGCCATGGCCTCGCTGTCGCCGGTGATGCGGGCGGTGGCCGACGCGGCGGAGCGGGGCGTGGCGGTCGCGGGCATCTGCAACGGCTTCCAGGTGCTGTGCGAGGCCGGGATGCTGCCGGGCGCGCTCCTGCGCAACGCCGCGTTGAAATATGTCTGCACCCCGATCGATCTCGAAGTGGCCAACGGCCAGACCCGCTTCACCGCCGGCTATGCCGGCCGGCGCGAGGTGACCATGACCATCGGCAATGGCGAGGGCAATTTCTTCGCCGACGAGGAGACCCTCGACCGGCTGGAGGGGGAGGGCCAGGTGGTGTTCCGCTACAAGGCCAACCCCAACGGCTCGGCCCGCGCCATCGCCGGCATCGTCAGCGGCCGCGGCAACGTGCTCGGCATGATGCCCCACCCGGACCGGGCGTTCGAGGAAGAGCTGGGCTCCACGGACGGCGCGATCCTGTTCCAGAGCGTGCTGGCCTCGGCTTAAGGGCGCGGCGCCTCTTCCTTTCTTCCCGTCATCACTCGCTACGCCATCTCTCGCTACGTCACCACCGGGCTTGTCCCGGTGGCCTATAGACTCAAACGGTCGAAGCGCCGCGCCGTGAACGCCTCGCCAAACCTATGATTATGGGCCACCGGGACAAGCCCGGTGGTGACGGAGAGTGGTGACGGGGAGAGAGGGGACCCCATCCGCCAAACCCCTCTCGCCGACTCCGCCGTTCCCCGCTAGAAGGCGGCCATGATCGCCCCCGCCAAGCCCATGGCCGAACTCGCCCTCGAGTATGGCCTCAAGTCCGACGAATATGACCTGATCGTCCGGCGCCTGAACCGCGAGCCCAATGCGCTGGAACTGGGCGTGTTCAGCGTGATGTGGTCCGAACACTGTTCCTACAAATCGTCGCGCAAGCACCTGGCCAAGTTCCCGACCCAGGGCCCGAAAGTGATCCAGGGGCCGGGCGAGAACGCCGGGGTGGTCGATATCGGCGACGGCCAGGCCTGCATCTTCAAGATGGAGAGCCACAACCACCCCAGCTTCATCGAGCCCTATCAGGGCGCGGCGACCGGCGTCGGGGGCATCATGCGCGATGTCTTCACCATGGGCGCGCGGCCGATCGCACTGCTGAACGCTCTGCGGTTCGGCGATCCGTCGCATCCGAAGACCAAGCGGCTGGTCTCGGGCGTGGTGGCCGGGATCGGCGGCTACGGCAATTGCGTCGGGGTGCCGACCGTGGCGGGGGAGACCAATTTCCACCGCGGCTATGACGGCAACATCCTGGTCAACGCCATGTGCGTGGGCCTGGCCGACGCGGACAAGATCTTCTATTCGGCCGCCCCCGCGCCGGGCTTGCCGGTGGTCTATTTCGGCTCCAAGACCGGGCGCGACGGCATCCATGGCGCGACCATGGCCTCGGCGGAGTTCGGCGAGGATTCCGACGAGAAGCGCCCGACGGTCCAGGTCGGCGACCCGTTCGCCGAGAAGCTGCTGATCGAGGCCACGCTGGAGTTGATGGCCAGCGGCGCGGTCGCGGCCATCCAGGACATGGGCGCTGCGGGCCTGACCTCGTCCTCGGTCGAGATGGCCGGCAAGGGCGGGGTGGGGATCGAGCTGGACCTGGACGCCGTGCCCCAGCGCGAAGAGGGCATGAGCGCCTATGAAATGATGCTGTCGGAGAGCCAGGAGCGGATGTTGGCCGTCCTGAAGCCAGGCCGCGAGCCGGACGGCCGCCGGATCTTCGAGAAATGGGGCCTGGACGCGGCCACGATCGGCCACACCACCGACACCGGCCGGATCGTGCTGAAGCATCGCGGCCAGGTGGTCTGCGACCTGCCGCTGGCGCCGCTGTCGGATGACGCGCCGCTCTATGACCGCCCATACGTCACACCGGCCAAACCGCCACGGCTGGCGCCCGCCCACATCCCGGCGCCGAGCGACTGGAACGCCGCGATCCTGACATTGATGAGTTGCCCGGACATGGCGTCCAAGCGCTGGCTCTGGGAACAGTACGATCGCCACGTCATGGCCGACACCCTGGCCGACAGCGCCACCGCCGCCGATGCCGGCGTCGTGCGGGTGCATGGCGCGCGCAAGGCCCTGGCCGTGACCTCGGACTGCACGCCCCGCTACGTCCAGGCCGATCCTTATGAAGGCGGCAAACAGGCGGTGGCCGAGGCCTGGCGCAACCTGACCGCGGTGGGCGCCGAGCCGATCGCCATCACCGACAACCTGAATTTCGGCAATCCAGAGCGGCCGGAGATCATGGGCCAGATCGTCGCGGCGATCGAGGGCATGGCCGAGGCCTGCCGCGCGCTCGACTTCCCGGTCGTGAGCGGCAATGTCTCGCTCTATAACGAGACCAACGGCGTCGCCATTCCGCCGACCCCCACCGTGGGCGCCGTCGGCCTGATCCAGGACTATGGCCGCCGGGCGGGGTTCAAGGGCCTGAAGGCCGGCGACGCGCTGGTGCTGATTGGCGAGACCCGCGGCGAGCTGGGCGCCAGCCTCTATCTGCGTGAACTGCAGGGCCGCGAGGACGGCGCGCCGCCGCCCGTGGACCTGGCGCTGGAACGCAGGACCGGCGATTTCGTCCGCGGCCTGATCCAGGCCGGCGCGGCGAGCGTGGTCCACGACCTTTCCGACGGCGGCCTGGCGGCGGCGGCGGCGGAGATGGCCTTGGCGTCCGGCGTCGGCGTCGCCCTGAACGCGCCGGCGCGGGATCCTCACGCCCAACTGTTCGGCGAGGACCAGGCCCGCTATCTGATCGCATCCGCTGATCCGGACGGCTTGATCGCCAAGGCCAAGGCGGCGGGCCTGGCCTCTGAGGTCGTCGGCGTCGCCGGCGGCGAGGCCTTCCTGGCCGAGGGGCTGTTCAACATCGCCCTGGCGGCGCTGCGCGAAGCTCACGAAGGATGGATGCCGGCGTACATGGCTTAGGCGCCGGATGCGCGCGGGGCGTCGCTCACGGCTTCGTGATCCTTTCTTGATGCCGAACCATATGCCGCGCAAAACCGTCTACAAAAATTAAGCATTCCAGGTGATGGAATAGGACCAGACTGATTCTTCCCTTCCGTTCTTAGGCGCCGCCATGCCCATGTCCGCCGCCGTTCTCGAGGCCGAGCTTCGCGCGGCTTTTCCCGACGCCGAAATCGCCATCGACGACCTGGCCGGCGACGGCGATCATTATCGCGCCCGGATCACCTCGACCGCGTTCCAGGGACTGCCTCGCGTGCGGCAGCACCAACTGGTCTATGCGGCCCTGAAGGGCAAGGTCGGCGGCGAGCTTCACGCCCTGGCGTTGGAGACCGCGGCTCCCGCCAAGGACGTCGGAGTCTAGGCGGCCATGCGGTTTCGCCCGCTCGGCAAGTCCGGCATGGTGGTCTCGACCATCTCGCTGTCGCTCAGCGACCGCGCGGCCGTGGCGCGTCCGTCGGACTGGGTGACGCTGATCTACACGGCGTTCGAGAACGGCATCAATTCCTTCGAGGTCCACGGCGACGCGCCGGCCCTGATCGACGGCCTGGCCCAGGCGATGCGGGCGGTGGAGCGGCGACTGGTCTATATCGCCTGGCGTGTCGGCACGCGCCTGGGGCCGGGCGGCGTCGTGATGCGCGACTTCTCCGCCGGCGCCCTGTGCCGGATGGTGGACGGCGTCCTGGCCCGCAGCGGCGTCGGCTATCTGGATGCGGTGGTGCTGGACGACCCCCAGACCCAGGAGTTCTCGCCCCAGGCGCTGGACCAACTGAAGCTGATGCGCGCCGACGGACGCGCGCGCATGCTGGGCGTCGCCGGCCAGGACGACGCCCTGGACGCGCTCCTGACCACCGGCGCCTTCGACGTGCTCTATCTGCCCTACAGCCTGACCTCTGGCTGGGCGGAGCGGCGGCGGCTGAAGGCGGCGGTCGAGCGCGACATGGGCGTCATCGGCTATGACTATTATCCGAAGACCTTCTATGGGGCGGCGGGGGCCGCGCCGAAACAGGGGGGCTGGAGCCGCCTGAAGCCGACGGCGCCGCCGCAACAGACCAGATCCAACGACCCGCTGGCCGGCGCCGGCACCTATGCCTTCCTGAATCGCACCCGCAATTGGACGCCGGAGGAAATCTGCCTGGCCCACGCCCTGACCGAGCCGTCGCTGTCCAGCGTGCAGGTCACCGCCGAGCGCTCGGACCGGATCGAGGCCATGGCGGCCATACCGGACCGCGAAATGCCGCCAGGCGTCTCGGCGCAGATCGAAATGGCGCGGTTCAGCGCGGTGATCGCCGATCGCAAGGGGCGCAGCGCTTGACCCGGGGCGCCGCCGACCCTAGCTAAAGATGACAGGCTTCCTCATTAGCCGGAGATACGCCGTGACCGAAGCGACCGCCGTCGCCGATCCCATCCATGACTTCATCGCCAAGACCCTCGCCGACCATGCGGTGGTGTTGTTCATGAAGGGCGTGCCGGATGCGCCCCAATGCGGTTTCTCCGCCGTGACCGTGCAGATCCTCGACCACCTGGGCGTTGATTTCGTCGGCGTCAACGTGTTGCAGGACGATGGTCTGCGCCAGGGCGTCAAGACGTTCAGCGACTGGCCGACCATTCCCCAGCTTTATGTGAAGGGCGAGTTCGTCGGTGGTTCGGATATCGTGCGCCAGATGTTCCAGTCCGGCGAACTGAAGCCGTTCCTGGCCGAAAAAGGCCTGATCGAGGCCTGACAATCGGTCGAAGGCGGGGTTCCAGGCCGGCTTCCGCCGATGAGGCCGTTCAATCGCGGGTCCGCTTCCCGTCGCCCGATGATCTTCCAGCCCCCTCCTTGTGCGAACCGAGCAGGGAGATGGTTTGGACGACGGTCTTCGCCTGTTTCGGCTTGCGCACTTCGCGGTTCGATTTCTTCTGGCCCTTGGCCATGGCGGTCTCCTGTTCCGGATGCGGGGTGGCGGCGTGAGCGGCGGGGCCTCGCCGCTTCAGGCGATGGGCGGCCGTGCGATAGCGGCTTGGCCGGGATCTTCGTCCAGGTCGGCCAGGGCGTTCCACCTCGCGGCGGCGCGCACATGCTTCTCACGTACATTGTCCAAGTTGCTGGCTTGCGCGAGCGCGCTGGCCTCGATGGCCCGGCCGCGATATTCCATGGCCCTGGCCTGCCGGCGCTGAAGCGAGGCCGCCGGCGCCCGTTCGATGAATGGCGCGTCCGCTTCGCTGAGCGTGGTCATTTTGGGTCTCTGGGCAGCGCCGCGTCGGGAAGGATCGACCGCCTCGGTGGCGGCACACACCCGACGGCGCGCCGTCAGTATGGGCTTTTGCGGGGAAATAGCCAGGGGTCGCTTTATCCGAGCAATTTCAGAACAGGCCCAGCGCCTTCAAACTCGCCACGCCGTCGCGGCCGACCGCCAGATGGTCATGGACGGCGATCCGAAGCGCGCGTGCGGTCGACGACTTTGGATGACCGGCAGACCCCGGTATTCTTTCGATCCCAGGCTTCCAACTCATCAATAGGGTACAGAACGGCCTTGCCGATCTTGACGAAGGAGGGGCCAATCCGCGTCGCCGAACCGAGAAATGGCTCCCCTTCGCGACGTGACGTCGATGGCGATAGCGAGTAAGCTGGCTAGCTAGATAGCTAGCTGGAAGAGGAGGGCGCGATGCATACGGTCGGCGTGTTCGAGGCCAAGAACCGGCTCACGGCCCTGCTCGACGAAGTGGAGAGTGGCGCGGAGGTGATTATCACCCGTCGGGGCAAGCCGATCGCCAGGCTGTCGCCGTTCGAGAGTGGATTCAATCGCGATAAGGCGCTGAGGGCGGCGGAAGGTCTGCGCAGGGCCAGCAAGGGGTTGTCGTTGGGCGGATTGACTCTCAAGGAATTGATCAGTGAGGGGCGGAGGTGAGCTTTGTTGTCGATAACTCGATCGCTCTTGCTTGGTGTTTCGAGGATGAGCAGACGACCGAGATCATGGCGTTGCTTGACCTCGTGACGCAGACCGGCGCAGCGGCGCCGCAACTTTGGCCCATCGAGGCGCTGAACGGACTCCTCACCGCCGAACGTCGCGGGCGGATCAATGGCCTTGTGCGCCGTCGTCTCGCTAGCTTCTTACGAGACCTGCCTATCCGTATCGACGACGAAATGGCGGGTCATGCGTGGAACGCAACGGCCCAGCTCGCTGAGCTGCATCGACTCACGGCCTATGACGCCGTCTATCTCGAATTGGCCATGCGCCTAGGTTTGCCGCTGGCGACCAGCGACAAGCTATTGATCGCCGCGGCGCAGGCTGTGGGTGTGCGGCTGTTGCCAGCAGCCTGAAGGCCCCTTCGCGAATTGTCCGCGGGAACACAAACAAGCGGGCTTCCGCCGCCTACAGCTGCGGGAAGCTAACGACCACCCGTGCACCTCGTCGGCGCTATCATCCTGCTCAAATGAAGATACGCCCTAGACTGTAGCGGACGCGGCTCCAGCATCGTCACCGGGATCGATCAGCTCACCATGTCCCGAACTATGTGCTTGCGCGCCCGCCAGTACATTATGGCGACGAGCACGCCCACCAGGGCGCTGGCCACCAGCGCCCACCGCAGCCCCTCCGCGGCGCCCAGGCCCACGCCGGTGGCGAGATAGTCGCTTAGTGACCCCACGAGCACCGGACCCAGTCCCAATCCGAATAGGTTGGACATCAGCATAAAAAGCGCGACCGCGGTCGCGCGGACCCGCGGTTGAACGACGCTTTGCACGACCGTGTAAAACGGAGCGTAGGTTATGCCATTGCAGAGCGATTGGAAGAATAGCAGGCCCAGGGCGAGCGTCGCCGAGCCAACCAGCATCGCCATGATGTAAAGTGGCGCGGCGATCAGGTTCAACAAGGCCATCTGGGTCGCCAAGCCTT
>DATAYD010000012.1:0-9030 GCA_036272715.1 Caulobacteraceae bacterium
CTCCAGGCCGTCGCGCAGGCAGGCCAGGTCGCGCGGGCCGCCCCGCCCGAGCGCCAGCCTCGACAGCGCTCGCGCCATATCGCCGGAGCCCTTCAGGGTCTCGCGCAGGCGCCGTCGCGGATCGCGTTGGTCCAGCATCCATTGCACCGCGTCCAGCCGCGCGGCGATCCGGCCCACATCCAGCAGCGGCCGGTTGAGCCGGCTGGACAGCAGCCGCGCGCCGCCGGCGGTGAGCGTTCGATCGATGGCCGCCAGCAGCGAGCCCTCCCGCCCGCCCGACTGGGCGCGGTCGATCTCCAGGCTGGCGCGGGTGGCCGGGTCGATCGCCATGGCCTCGGCCTCGCCGCCCCGGCGCGGCGCGCTCAGCGCCGGGCGCCGCCCGGCCTGGGTGGTTTCCAGATGGGCGGCGATCAGGCCGAGGGCGGCGATCTCGGCTCCGGCCAGGGCGCCGAAGCCGTCCAGGGTCTCGACGCCATAGAGCCGTTTCAGGCGCGCCTCGGCCGCCGAAGGTTCGGCCAGGGCCTGAGCCATGGGCTGGACCAGGCCGCCAACGGTCTTCAAGGCGGCGGCCAGGTCGGCCTCGGCGAACAGGCGGTCGGGGACCAGAATCTCCGAAGGCTGCAGCGCCGCCAGGGCCGCCGCGACCCCGGCGCGGGCGACCAGGACCACCTCGACGTCCCCGGTGGAGAGCTCGACGGCGGCCACCGCGACCTGGGCGGCGCGGAAGGCCACGGCCGCCAGGCGATTGGCCCCGCGCGGATCCAGCAGGCTGTCCTCGGTCAAGGTGCCGGGGGTCACCACCCGCACGACGTCGCGGTGAACGATCGATTTGGAGCCGCGCTTCCTGGCCTCGGCCGGGTTCTCCATCTGCTCGCAGACCGAGACCTTGAAACCCGCCCGGATCAGCTTGGCCAGATAGGCCTCGGCGGCATGGACCGGCACGCCGGCCATCGGGATCGGCTCGCCGGCGTGGGTCCCCCGCGCGGTCAGGGCGATGCCCAGGGCCTGGGCGGCGGAGCGGGCGTCGTCAAAGAACAGCTCGTAGAAATCGCCCATCCGGAAGAACACCAGGGCGTCCGGCTGGGCGGCCTTGGCGGCGAAATACTGCGCCATCACGGGGCTCGCGCCTTCCGCGCTGGGAAGGGCGGCGGCTTCGGACGGAATCGGGGCGTTCGGCGCGTTCATCGGCGGCGAAGCTACAGGCGCGGCGCGGGCGCGTCAGCCCTTGACCGCGGCCCGCGTCGATCCGACCTTGATCGGGTGCGGAACCAGATCGCCTACGCCATCTGCCCAGCGGGACCCG
The DNA here is from genome assembly GCA_036272715.1 of Caulobacteraceae bacterium. Lineage (GTDB taxonomy): Bacteria > Pseudomonadota > Alphaproteobacteria > Caulobacterales > Caulobacteraceae > Poindextera. The sequence continues at coordinate 1,304 of DATAYD010000012.1, forward strand.
GCGACGCCCTCGACCTGGCGTGGGTGCATGTGCAGTCGTGGCGCGAGACCTATCCGGGCTTGCTGCCGCGCGCCTATCTGGACGGCATGTCGGTGCAGCGGCACGCTCGGCTGTGGCGCAAGCGGCTGTTGTCGAGCGACGAGGTCACGCTCGTCGCGGAGGGGGCGGAGGGCCCGGTCGGTTACTGCTCTGGCCTGTCCTGGCGGGGCCGTGAGGACGGCCTGGCCGAGATCACCACCCTCTATGTGCTCGGTCAGGCCCAGGCCTCGGGCCTTGGACGCCGGCTGCTGAGCGACACGGCCCGGGCGCTGGCGGCGCGGGGCGCGATGTCGCTGGTCATCTGGGTCCTGCGCGAAAACACCAAGGCGCGCGGATTCTATGAGCACTTGGGGGGCAAGCTGGATGCGGCGCGCAGCGAGATGGTGGGCGGTCGGGCGATCCCGTCCGTGGCCTACCGGTGGGAGCGCCCGTTCGGCTGGCCCGTGGGTTAGGTTTGTGGGTCAGGTTTCCGGGACGCGCCCGCGCAGGCCGAGGGGACCCATGCATTCGAACGCCTCAACGTTAAGGCGGATCGCGTTCGGGCGCGAGGCCGTCGAATATCTTCAGGCCAGCGAGGATTTGGCGCGATGCGACTGGGGAAGCGCCCGCACGTCCCCAGTCTGCTCACAAAACGGTTGATCAGGCCTTTTCGTCGACCGCGACGCCCGATTCGGCGCCGGTGTCCGGGTGGGCGTAGGGATTGGCGGCGGCGGGTTCGGCGGGCGCCTCGCCGGTCGAGCCCTTGGCCGAGACGATCACCATGGCCGGGCGCACCAGGCGGCCGTGCAGCTCATAGCCAGCCTGCATCACCTGCAGGACCGCGCCCGCGCCGACATCATCGGCGGGCTGTTCCATCATCGCCTGGTGGCGGTGAGGATCGAACTTGGCGCCGCGCGGCGGGTCGAGCCGTTTCAGGCCATTGCGGTCGAAGGCGCTGATCAGGTCCTTCTCGATCATCTCAATGCCGGTGACGAGGTTCTTCAGCGCTGGTTCGGCGGCGTCTCGCGGCGCCGCCTGCAGTGCGCGGGACAGGTTGTCGGCCGCGCCCAGCAGGTCCTGGGCGAAGCGCTGGATCGCATAGTGGCGGGCGTCATTGGCCTCGCGCTCGGCCCGGCGCTTGGCGTTTTCCGCGTCGGCGGCGACGCGCAGCATCTGTTCCTTTAGCTGTGCTATTTCGGCGCGGAGGGTTTCGGCCTCGTCCACGGGGTTGGGCTGGGTTTCAGCGGGGTTGGGCTCGGCCGGCGTATCGGCTTCGTCGGTCATGTCTTGTCCTCAAGCGTTCAACAGGCGCCCGAGCACCTTGGCGGTATAGTCCACCAAGGGAATCACGCGGGCATAGTTCAGGCGGGCCGGGCCGATCACACCAATCGCCCCCAGCACCTTTTGTCGGCCCGTCATATAGGGCGCCGCGATCACAGCGGAACCCGAAAGCGAAAACAGACGCGTTTCCGCCCCGATAAAGATGCTGACGCCCTCGGCCTCGCGCACATTGTCCAGCAGCCCGATCAGTTGTTCTTTCTGCTCCAGATCGTCGAACAGCATGCGCACGCGCTCCAGGTCTTCAAGGGCCGAGGCGTCGCCGAGAAGATTGGCGCGGCCGCGCACGATCAGGGACCGGTCCGGGTCCTCGCCCCCGCTCCAGGCCGCCAGGCCCTCCTCGACCAGCCGGGCGGCGGCGGCGTTCAGTTCGCGCCGGGCGCGGTCAAGCTCGGTGCGCATCTCCAGCCGCGTCTCGGCCAGGGTGCGCCCGCTCAGCCGTGAATTAAGGAAGTTGGAGGCTTCGAGCATCGCGGACGGCGTCAGGCCGGGCGGCCGGCGCATCAGCCGGTTCTCCACCGTCCCATCGCCGAACACCATGACCACCAGCGCCTGGTCGACACCCAGGGACACGAACTCCACATGCTTGACCCCCGCGTCGCGCGCCGGCGTCACCACGACCCCAGCGCCGCCCGCCAGGCCTGACAACAGCCCCGTGGCCTGGTTCAGCACTTCCTCGAAGTCGCGGCCGCGCGCCGAAAGCCGGGCGTCGATCTCGCGCTGCTCGCCCTCGCCCAGGTCGCCGATCTCCAGCAGGCCGTCGACGAACAGCCGCAGGCCGGCATGGGTCGGCAGGCGGCCGGCGCTGACGTGGGGCGCGCCCAGGAGGCCGAGCTGGGTCAGGTCCTGCATGGTGTTGCGGATCGAGGCGGGGGAAAGATGAATCCCGCCCTTGGACAGGGTGCGCGAGCCGACCGGTTCGCCGGTCTCCAGATAACTCTCCACCACGCGGCGGAAGATGTCGCGCGCGCGCTCGTCCAGCTCGGCCAGTCCGGTGGTTGGCGTATTCGGATGGATCAGATTGGTCATGCACGCGCCCGCCGCGACGGGATCGATCGACCATGGACGACCCCGCCGCGATCTAGGATAAGCGCCCACCCGGCGCACGCAAGCGCGCCGTCACGCCAGGAGCTTCCATGCGACCGTCCCAGCGCCCGTTCGACGCCCTGCGCGCCGTCACCTTGGAAACCGGCGTCAACCGCTATGCCGAGGGATCGTGCCTGGTCAGCTTCGGCCATACCCGGGTCCTGGTCACCGCCAGCCTGGACGAAGGCGTGCCCGGCTTCCTGCGCGGCAAGGGCCAGGGCTGGGTTACGGCCGAATATGGCATGCTGCCCCGGGCCACGCACACCCGCGGCCGGCGAGAAGCGGCGCAGGGCAAGCAGTCCGGGCGCACCCAGGAAATCCAAAGGCTGATCGGCCGGTCCTTGCGCGCCGTCACCGACATGAAGGCGCTGGGCGAGCGGCAGATCTCGATCGACTGCGACGTGATCCAGGCGGACGGCGGCACGCGCACCGCCTCGATCACCGGCGCCTGGGTCGCTTTGCGCCTGGCGACCCGCTATCTGCTGGACGAAGGGCTGATCAAGACCGACCCGATCCTGGACCAGGTCGGCGCGATCTCCTGCGGGGTGTTCGAGGGTCAGGCGGTGCTCGACCTCGACTACGAAGAGGACAGCCAGGCCGAGGCGGACGCCAATTTCGTCTTGACCGGCGCCGGCGACATCGTTGAGATCCAGGCCACCGGCGAGAAGCGGGGCTTCAGCCGGGATGAATTCGAGCAGTTGTTCTCGCTGGCTCGTCAGGGGATCGGGGAGCTGATCGTGATGCAGAAGGCGGCGGTGGGCGCGAAGGTTTAAGCGCTGAGGCGCACCCTGGCGTCTTGCGGAGCTTGGCCGACGGGCGTTTCGTGGAATCCGGAAAACGGGAATCTTCGATGCGCGGAGTTCTGTTCGCCGCCTTGGTGGCCGTTGCATTGAATTCGGGCGCTCGGGCCGAAGTTGTCGACGCGCAGCCAAACGGATTTGAAGTGCGAGAGGCGGTCCACATCGCCGCTCCACCCGAGAAGGTTTACTCAGCCTTCAGCCAGATCGGCCATTGGTGGGACGGCGCGCACAGCTTTTCCGGCGACGCCAGCCATCTGAGCCTGGACCCAATCGTCGGCGGCTGTTTCTGCGAGGCCCTGCCGGGCGGCGGTTCGACGATGCATCTGCGGGTGATCTATGCGGCGCCGGGCAAGGCTCTTCGGCTGGAAGGCGGGTTGGGTCCCTTGCAGGGGCTCGGGGTCACCGGCCATCTCACCTGGGCGCTGACGGCCAAGGATGGCGGGACCGACCTGGTCCAGACCTATGAGGTCGGCGGCTACGCCAAGGACGGGCTGGCGGCCCTGGCGCCGCCGGTGGACCGGGTGCTGGGCGAGCAGGCGATTCGGCTGAAAGGCTGGGTCGAGGCGGGTAAGCCGTAAGAAAATTCTTTCCCAAAAACAGGCTGGGCTGCGCCGGCCTCACCCCTCCGCCGGTTCATCGTCCTCCGGGTCGCTCGGCGGTCCCGGTTCGAACACCACCAGATCCCCGGGCTGGCACTCCAGTTCGCGGCACAGGGCGTCCAGGGTGGAGAACCGCACGGCGCGGGCCTTGCCGGTCTTCAGGATCGACAGATTGGCGATGGTCACGCCCACGCGGTCCGCCAACTCCGTCAGCGACATGCGGCGTTCGAGAAGGATCCGATCGAGGCGGACGCGGATGGGCATCGCGGGCGGGCCGGACCTTAGATGGTCAATTCGGCTTCGCGGCGCAGGCGGGCGCCCTCGCGAAACACTTCGGCGAGAACGAAGACGACCAGCACCGCGAACCAGGCGGTCAAGCTGACGCCGCCAGTGTGGGAAGGTTCGTGGGGGGCGATCCAGGCGGTGATCAGGGCGGCGGCATAGCGGCTGAGCTCCAGCGCGCCCAGCATCGCGCCGATCACGCGCAGGCGGCGGACGTTTTCCGGATCGAAGGGATCGCCGGCGGTCAGGGTGGCGAAAATCTTGCGCAGCCGGTTCACGATGACCAGCACGCCGGCGACATAGAGCGCGGCCGCCAGGGTCTCCCCGAGCAGCAGCGGACGGTGGGTGACGGCTTCGCTGGCCGAGCCGAGCGCGCCGCGAAGGCCGAAAATGTCGGGATTGATGGTGAAGATGAGGACCACGACCAGGCCGGCGGCGACGACCACGGCGGTCACCGCCATGGCGACATAGACCACGTCCAGGATGATCTTGAGGAAGCTCGAAACCGAGCCAGGTCCCAGGGCGCGCATGCTTGGTCTTCCCTCCGCCGGGCTTCAGGCCCGATCTCGCCAACGGCGCGGATTCGTCCGAACCGATGGCGAGAATGCATCGAGTGGAGCCAGCATCAAAGCGACCTCGGGGTCAGTGCGCGGCGAAGATGATGCTGAAGGCCGCCAGAACCAGCGGGGAGAGCAGGCCGACCATGGCCAGGGTGGAGAAGGCGCTGTCGATGCGTTGGCTGAGGGCGTGGGTCATGGTGAAATCTCCAAGGGCTTTGTGCGGTGCGAGAGAAGGCCGGGGTTCGGGGTCTTCAGGGCGGCCCGTGTGGCTGTCCATGGCGTTAGTCGATACGTCCGCATCGTTTTTCGATCAAATTACATATCGCTAATCAATATTACTTTTCCGCAATGCAAAATCGGCCGGCCATGGCATCGCCCCGCTTGCGGTTGATCGCGCGAAGGCGGATGGAAGGCCGAAGCGGTCGATTGCGAGGAGGCGGGGCGGGATGACTTTGAAACTGAAAGCTGGAACGACGCTGGTCGCGGCGACCCACAATCCCGGCAAGGCGGTCGAGCTGGCCGCTCTGCTCGATGGCCGCTTCGAGATCGTCGCCGCGGGATCCCTGGGACTGCCGGAGCCGGACGAGACCGAGACCACCTTCTGCGGCAACGCCCTTCTGAAAGCGCGCGCCGCGGCCGACGCCAGCGGCTTGATCGCCCTGGCGGATGATTCGGGCCTGTCGGTCAGGGCGCTGGGCGGCGCGCCAGGCATCTATTCGGCGCGATGGGCCGGGCCGGGCCGTGATTTCGCCGCCGCCATGGCCAAGGTCGAGGAGCGTCTCGAGGCCAGCGAAACCGACGACCGCGCCGCCTGGTTCACCAGCGCCCTGGCCGTGGCGTGGCCGGATGGGCCGGCGGTGGTGGTTGAAGGACGGATCGATGGGACGCTGGTCTTTCCGCCACGCGGAACCTTGGGCTTCGGCTACGACCCCATCTTCCTCCCCGAGGGCTGTGACCGGACCTTTGGCGAGATGGCGTCATCGACCAAGGATGGGATGAGCCATCGGGCGCGGGCCTTCGAGAAGTTGAAGGCGGCGCTGTTTTGACCACGGTCCCGGTCGGGACCCCGCCGCTGGCGGTCTATGTCCACTGGCCCTATTGCGCGCGGATCTGCCCCTATTGCGATTTCAACGTGGTGCGCGATCGCGGCCAGGCCCAGCAGGCGGCGCTGGCCAAGGCGATCGTCGCCGATCTGCGTGGCCAGGCGGCCTTGATCGGGCCGCGGCGGCTGGTCTCGATCTTCCTGGGCGGCGGCACCCCGTCATTGATGGATCCAGACTGGGCCGCGGAGATCCTCGCCGAGGCGCGAGCGATCTGGCCCTCGGATGGTGAGATCGAGATCACCCTGGAGGCCAATCCAACCGACGCCGAAGCCGGCCGGTTCAAGGCTTTCGCCATGGCGGGCGTGAACAGGCTGTCCCTGGGCGTCCAGTCGCTCGATGACGACGCCCTCCGGTTTCTGGGCCGCAATCACGATGCGGCCGAAGCCAGGCGCGCGGTCGATCTGGCGGCGGACCTGTTCCCCAGGCTGTCGATCGATCTGATCTATGCGCTTCCCGGGCAGCTTTTGGCCGACTGGACCGCGGCGCTCCAGGAGGCCGCCAGGCTCGGCGCGGAGCACATCTCGGCCTATCAACTGACCATCGAGCCAGGGACGCCCTTCGATCGCGCCGTCGCTCGCGATCGCTTCCGGCCGCTGGACGATGATCTGGCCGCGAGCCTCTATGAAGCCGCCCAGGCGGTTTTGGCCGAGGCCGGTTTCGACGCCTATGAGGTTTCCAATCACGCCAGAACGCCGGCCGCGCGGTCGCGCCATAACCTCGCCTATTGGCGGGGCGAGGATTATCTGGGGGCGGGTCCCGGCGCTCATGGCCGCCTGACAACGGGCGATGGCCGGCTGGCCACCGAAACCGATCCGAACATCGCCGGCTATATCGCGCGCATTGAAGGCGGCGGCGGGAGCGGCCTCGCGGCCCTCGACCTGCTGCGGCCTCGCGACGTGGCGATCGAACGGCTGCTGATGGGGCTGCGCACCGACGAGGGCGTGGCGTGGGACGAGGTTTCCGTTCTGGGCCTGACGCCGGGGACGCCGGCGCTCGGCGCATGGGTCCAAGCTGGCCTGATCGGCGACGACACAAATCGTCTCATCGCCACGCGCGCGGGCCGCGCCGTGCTCAACACCCTGGTCGCATCCCTGGTCCCGTCGGAGCCGTGAGGCTGGCGGCGCGGCGGCCAAGGCGCTAATCTTACGGAGTCAGAAAGTCGCGCCTTCAGGGGGTCGCGACAATGGCGGATTTGATATCGTGCTGCTTCGTGGTCAGCGAGGTGAGCCGTTGTGGACAACGGAACAGTTGAGAGTGAAGCGGCGTTCGACGCCTATGTCGCGGCCTTGATTGGTGTGATCGGCCACGCGGACCGCGCCGAGCCGCTGAGGAATTGCTGCCTTGGGCTGATGATGCCGGTGGAGCGCAAGAGCGTGGAACCGCTGGCGGCGGTGATGGCGCCGTCGCGGGTGGCGGCCAAGCATCAGTCACTGTTGCATTTTGTCGGCCAGGCGCCGTGGTCGGCGAGGCCTTGATGGGCCGGGTTCGAGATTGGGTTCTTCCGAAGATCGAACGGCGCGGCGCGATCCGGGCCTGGATCATTGACGACACGGGCTTTCCCAAGAAGGGAAGGTATTCGGTCGGCGTGGCGCGACAATATTTTTGAAAGCAGGGAGATATGTTATGGTTGGAGGAAGCGAAGACCCGAAGGAAGATGGGCTGGATTGGTTAGATAATCAGGTTCATCTATCTACCTTAATGCCCGATTTCTTTAGCTTGGATGTAGGCAACCAATTCCATATTGTGGACGATATACACGATGGATCTCGCGACTTAAAATTGTGCGTTTTGGACGGAGCACGAAATATATACAAAGCGCGTGGATCCAGGGTGTCGACAAAAGAGGAGGATCGTGGCGAGACCTGGACAATCTTCACGTTATCGCCATATGTATCGGATAAGCTCTCTGTGAAGATTGCAAGATCGGTGAACTTTTCCAGG
>DATAYD010000013.1:0-46809 GCA_036272715.1 Caulobacteraceae bacterium
AACAGCGCGACCAGCAGCAGGTCGATGGTCTCGACCTGGCCGACCACGACCTTGGCTATTTCCGCGCGGATGCGGTCGGCGACGGTACGCACTTCATCGACGTTCATGCGTCATCTCCAGTCGCCATTCGTAAAGTCTCCGCGCCGCCAGCATCAGCGCCGCGGAGTCGCGGGCGTCGCGCGCCTGGCGCTCCAGGTCGGAAAAGGCCGCGCCAGTTCCTCGGATCTGGCCGAGGCGGTCGAGCAGAGCGTCCATCTGGTCATCGTCCAAGTCCCTCGGCGCGCCGAGGGCGCGGGCGGCCAGGCCACGGGTGAGGACAGCGTAACCTGCGCCCATCCGGTACTGGCGGCGCGCCAGCCTGATCAGGGCCGCCGAATTGTCGGCCAGGGCGCGCTTGCCCATCGCGAAGGCGGCGGTCGGGCGCAGGGCCGGGCCGAACCGCGCGGCCGCGTGCAGGCCCATCAGTCCGGCGGCGGCGATCGCGCACAGCGTGGCGGCCAGGAACGGCGGCTCGAACGCCACGCCCAGGATGCTACGGTCGCGCGCGAAGCCGGCCAGGGTCAGGTCGAACGCGACGGCTAGCGGGGACAGATAGCCGCCCCGCAGCATATTGATCAGCAGGAATGCGCCCTGGGCATTGTCCAACTGCGCGAGGCCTTGGTTGTTCAAGAGGTCCGGATCACTGAGGATGAAGACCTGCTGGTCCGTCTTCCTGATCAAAACGGCGTGGCCGGGCTCGCTTTCGAGGACGCTCACCCAGTCGCGATCCGGTCCGACGATCGTCTGCAGGTTTTCGATTCGGCCGATCGGGATCGGCCTGTCCCCGGTCAGGTACCTTGAAGTCGCGGTAAATGTGGGTCTGGCTGTTCCGCTCGCCCGCTCCAGATGATCGCCGTGGTCGAAGCCGTTCAGAATGTGCTGGGCGAGGGCGACGTCTCCCGTGTCTTTCGCGCGCGAAACCCAGCCAGGGTGGTTCAGGTCGGGTCCGACGAGCCATTTGGGCAGGACGATCAACTCCACGGCCGAGCCCGCCAACCGGTCCATCGCCTTGGGATCAGTGTCGAGACCTGGCGTCAGCACCAGCAGGCGGCCGGGACTGGACCGAGCGGGATGCGGGTCGCGGCTGATCTGGGTGGGAACGCCCTCGTCGCCCAGCAGTTCGACCAGCCCCGCGAAACCCACGGCGGACTTCGACATGGCGTGGGCGCCGCCGTTGGCCTCGCTGCGCAGTTGGGGCGCATAGGCGGTCAGCACCAGGAACAGCAGGGCGGAAATACAGCCGACGACCACCATCCAGAGCACCGCGAGGGTGGTGAAAGGGCCCCCGGATCGTGAAACGGAAGGCTCGGTCAAGAGCGCGCTCCCGAGCCCCAGCTTTGCGGGCTGGCGAAGGCCATATAGGCGGCGCGGCAGGTCGAGAAGTCACCGGCTCCCAGGCGCCGGCCGCCGAAGAAGCTGTGCTCGACCCGCTCGGCGATGGTTCCGAAGGCGTCGCGCGCGGGCGTCGGGATCTCGGCCAGGGCGGCGATGTCCCGGCTGGTCAGGGCGGCCCGCAGCGCACGCGGCCGCCGTGTCCCCAGGTCGGCGATGGTGTGGAATAGCAGCACGTGAGCGGCCTCTTCGAAGCGCTGCTCGGCGGCCAGCCGATCGGCCTCCTCCAGCAACGCCGCGGCCCTTTGCGGCGATGGGCGAAGGTCGAGCGGCATCGGGGCGGTTCGAGCGGGCTTGCGCCCGCGCCCGCCTAGGCTTGGCCAGGTTCGCCTGATCGCGCGCGCGATCAGGAACAGCGCCCCAAGGATGATCACGGCGACGAAGACCCAAAATAGGACCTGGATGACCGGGCCAGCCGCCCGCAGCGCATGGCCCGCCGCTCCCAGCATTTTGAGCAGCGCCTGCAGCCATGGCGGCGAAGGCGGCGCGCTCGACGCGGTGAAACGGAATTGCAGACTGTGATCGGCCAGCAGCCGCGCATGCGCCCGCGCCACCGCGTCGAACGTCCAGGATATTCCCGCCTCGGCCGTCATCCGCTTCCGCTGCAACCACCCCGCACCATCCGAACCATAGGGCCAGCGAGAGCGCAACCGATCCGCATTGATCGGTTCCCAATGGGCGCGGCGTTGGGAAGGGGAGGGAACGGAATATCGGTTAGGCTGGCGGGACGCCGGCCTAGAATTCTTCCCAGTCGGGCGCCGCGGCCGCGGCGGCGCGACCGCCCCCCACGGCGGCGGCGATCCGGGCTTGACCGCGCGCGACAGGATTGGGGGCCGGCGCGTGGCGCCCAGGCTTGGCCAGTTCGACGCGCGCCCGACGGCGGTTGTCCTCACCGACACTGAACCGTTCGACCAGGCGCGCCAGTTCGCCGGCCTCGGACTTGAGCCCGGACGCCGCGGCGGTGGCTTGTTCGACCATGGCGGAGTTCTGCTGGGTGACCTGGTCCATCTGGTTGACGGCGGTATTGACTTCCGAAAGGCCGATGGCCTGCTCCTGGGCGGACTTGGCGATCTCGGCGATCAGGGCGTCGATCTGGGTCACCTTGACCACGATGCACTGCAGCGCCTTGCCGGTGTCGCCGACCAGCCGCACGCCGCGTTGGACCTGGTCCGAGCTGGAGGCGATCAGGGCCTTGATCTCCTTGGCGGCCTCGGCTGAACGCTGGGCCAGGGCGCGGACTTCCTGGGCCACCACCGCGAAGCCGCGGCCGGCTTCCCCGGCGCGGGCGGCCTCGACCCCGGCGTTCAGGGCCAGGAGGTTGGTCTGAAAGGCGATCTCGTCGATCACGCCAATGATCTGGCTGATCTTGCTGGAGCTTTGTTCGATCTCGCTCATCGCCGAGACCGCGTCGCTCATCACCTCGCCGGAGCGGACCGCGTCGTCCTTGGCGCTGGAGGCGGCGCCGTTGGCCTGTTTGGCGCCCTCGGCGCTGCGTTTGACCGTGGCGGTGAGTTCGTCGAGGGCCGCGGCGGTCTCTTCCAGGCTCGCCGCCTGTTGCTCGGTGCGGCGCGACAGGTCGTCCGACGCGCTGGCGATCTCGTCGGAGCCGTTATGCAGTTCTCCGGCGGAGGCCGCGATGGCGCTGAGCGCCTGGCGCAGGCTTTCGACCGCCTGATTGTAGTTGTCCTTGATTCGCTCATAGCTGCCGCTGAACTTCGCCGTCACCTTCGAGGTCAGGTCGCCCTGCGCAAGGTGAGCGAGGCTGTCGGCGAGGGCGGAGACAATCGCGCGCTGCCCTTCCTCGGCGGTGTGACGCTCGGCTTCGGCCTTGATCTGCAGATGTTCGGCCTCGGTGATATCGATGGCGAATTTGACGATCTTGTAGGCCCGGCCGTTCGCGTCCAGCAGCGGGTTATAGGCGCCTTGGATCCAGACATCCCGACCGCCCTTGCCTACACGCTGGAACTTGCCGGCCATGAATTGACCGCTGTTGAGCGAGCGCCAGAAGTCTTTGTAGTCGACGCTCCGGGCATAGTCCGCGCCGACGAACATGCTGTGAAGGCGGCCCTGGATCTCGTCCAGCGTGTAGCCCATGGTCCGTAGGAAGTTCTCGTTCGCGGTGATGATCGTGCCGTCGAGTTCGAGTTCGATCACGGCCTGCGAGCGGCTGATGGAGGCGAGTGTCGCTTCCAACTCCAAGGTTCGCCCCTGATCCAGTTTTGGCGCGCCGCGCCCCCCGAACAACGCCATCCTGGCTTCCTCCCGCTGTTCCCCCGGCCAGCCTGAACGAGGCCAGCCATCCCTCATCGGGATAACTTCAGCGCGCCAGGAGTTAATAAACGGGAAACCGTAGGGGTTGTGGGTGACGATGAAATGCCCAGGCCTGTTCGGAATATTGCCGTCAGCCTTGATGCGATCGACATCAATCGGCTTCGATTGTGTATTTATCGGATAATCTCGACATTATAATTAAATTCGACCGCTTTTTGTTATTATTCGTTGCGCGATAATGTGTCGAATCTGGGATGTGTTTCGAATAATTGAGATATAATTACCTGAATTTTAGCTGCTCAAGTAACGGATCCCAGAGAAGGTAAGTTCGCGCTGGCGCGGATTTAACGGCATTGAATTGATATGATCTTTGGCGCGGCCCCGAAAACAGGCCGCTGGGTTGTCGCGGGTTGATTTTTCGCTTTTCGCTTTGCGTCGGTCGACGCCAGCGTCGATCGTGAATTCTCGCGCCGATTGCAGCAGGGAACGATGGCGGATCCGGCGCTCCTCTTCACCCACATTATTCCGCCGCTGCCGCTGCCCGCTCTGGAAGGACCGTGGCTTGGCCGGGCGCGCGCCCTGTTCCACGGAACCATCCGTGTCGGCCACGACGGCGATTTCCTGACCCTGCCGGCGGGAACCGACGAGATCCGGCGGACCAACCGGCTGAAAATGCTATTCTAGGGAGTCCAGCGCCTTGTTCGCCTGGACGGGACCCATGGCGTATTTGTCAACGAGCCGCTAACACCTCTGCGGGATATCAACATCTTTCTGGGGGCGGTGAGGCGGATAATATCAGTGACCGGACCATCGAAAACGCCCCTGATCGAGCCTGACGGGCGCCGTCGCCGCTCACAAGACAGCCGCGCCAGGATTGTCGCGGCTCTGATGGCCCTGGTTCGGGAAGGCGAGGTCGCGCCCGGCGCCGAGCAGGTCGCCGAGCGGGCCGAGGTCGGGCTTCGCACGGTTTTCCGCCACTTCAACGACATGGACAGCCTCTATCGCGAGATGTCCCACGTCACCTCGGCCGAACTGCGCAAGGTGATCCTGCGTCCGTTCAAGGGCCAGACCTGGCAGGAACGGATCCTGGAACTGGTCGAGCGGCGTACGCCGGCCTATGAACAGATCGCCCCGCTGCGCCGCGCCGCCGACGCGCATCGGCATGGCTCGGCCTTCCTGTCGAGCCATCAGCAGGTCATGGTTTTGGAAGGCCGTGAAATCCTCAAACGCGAACTCCCGCCCGCGTGGGTGACCGATCCGGTTAAATTCGAACTCCTCGATATGCTGCTCAGCTACGAAGCCTGGAACCGTTTGCGCCGAGATCAGGGCCTGAGCGTCCGTAAGGCGCGCGAAGTCCTGGAGGCGGCCGTGCGGCGGGTGCTGGAAGAGCAGGGGTCTTAAGGCCGTTTAGCCTTCAACCGCCGCAAACCTCTCGCGGCCACGGCGCATCGCGACGCCAATCCCGCCAAGGCCCAGCAGTAGCATCGCCCAGGTGGCCGGCTCGGGAATGGCGAAGTCGCCGGTTACGTTCACTGGCAGGCCTGAACTCGGATCCAGCCCCTCGAGACTGAAGCTGCCGCCGCCTGAACCGTGCGGAATGAAGGGTATGTCCAGTGAGGCCGGCGCGTCGGCCGTTTCGACGGAGGCGCTGACGAAATCGGCATTATCCTGCGTGGCCAAGGCGAAGTTGAACAGGCCAGCTTCGGTGGTCACGGAGGCGCCCAATTCGCCGCCGATCGACACGGGTTTGCCGTTGTTCACCGTGATCGTCGCATCGACCAGGGGGGTGATCGAGGGTGGTATGGCCGCCGACCCGCCGATCAGCGAGTCGCTAACCCCTGGAACCGTGGTCCGGGTCCCCAGCGCGGTGTCGAAGATGAATACGGCGGTGATCTTGTCACCGGTCAGGTCGGCGCCGGGCGTACCGAAAATCCCGGGGACATCCATCCCGTCCGTTATTCGTCCGCTGTAGCTGAACGTGATGATGTTGGCCGCGGCGGGGGCCGCGCAAGCCGCCATGGCGCAGGCCAGGATCGCACCCGATAGAACGCGACGCATGTGATCCTCCGCCGAACAGTCCCGGCATCATGGTTGCTCGGGAATCGGGGGGATGGTCAAACTCGTTTCCGCCCCCGGTGGAATTTTTTACGTTTGGTTGATCGCCTGGAACCGTCACAACAACCGCTCGCCAAACCGTCTGGATCGACGAAACCTTGGATGGGCCGGCACGGGCTCATGAGATCCGAGGGTCGAACCATGGCGGCCGCCGCGGGAAACCTTAGTCGGGCCAGCGCCTTCGTCCGGGAACGCGCCGCCGCCGTGGGCCGATCAGGCGATCGCGGCCAAGCTCTGAGCGCGACGACGGCCGCGCATGACCGCGCCGAGGCCGCCGAAGCCCGCGAGCATCACCGCCCAGGTCGCCGGTTCAGGCACGCCGCCGATCGCCTGGAAGCTGACTGAAGAGGCGCTGTCGAATTCCAGCGAAGCGCCCGCCGATGTCACATAGACTTGTGGGATGAACGATGGCGTGCCGGAGGTCAGCGGGAAGGGGCCGGCGAGGCCGTAGGTCTCGAAGGCTGGGTTGATCAGGCCCTCGGCGACACCACCGAGGCTGTTGCCTTGGCCAAAGACGATCGCGGGAAAGCTGGACGAGGGATTCAGCACCACGGTATTGGTGAGACCCATGCCGGACAGCGAACCGGAGGACCCGTCCACCGTGAAGGTGGCGTCGGTTATGGGCGCGAAGAATTCTCCGCCGGGGCCACCGGGTGGTATGATCGCGGTTGTGTCGCCAATCTCCGTGACCGTGAAGCTGGCGTCGGTAAATGGTGTCGCCCCCAGGCTGCCAGACGCCGTTCCGGTGAAGATGTAAGTTATGGTCGCCGCGTGCGCGGCCTGGCCAGCGGAAAGCATCGCCACGGCGGCAAGCAAAGCGATGCGCATTCCTGGCTCCTTCGGACTCACGGCATCCATAGAGTTCTCGAACTTCATAACCCCAACTCCCAATCGCATTCGTCAAACTTCAGATCTATTTGACTGGATGATCCTGTGGAAAAATAACACGGGTCCTGTATCGTCCCAATGAGACTTGAAGGTCCGAGACTGGTCTTAGGACCTCCTCAAAAGTCTTAAGACCGGGCGGGCGTGCAGTTGTCATGAAGCTTCTGGTGGTCGACGATCAGGCGATAGTCAGGCAGGGCATCGCCTCCCTTTTGACTCACGACGATCCCTCGGTCGTCGTGCTCGAGGCGGGTGACAGCGCCGAGGGCTTGACCTTGGCGGGCGAACACGCGGACCTGGACGCGGTGCTCCTTGACCTGGTGTTGCCGGGCATGGGCGGCATGGCCGCGATCGTGGAGTTCGGACGCAAGCGGCCGGATGTACCCGTGATCGTGCTGACAGGATCGGATGATCCTCAAAAGGTGCGCCAGGCGTTCGAGTTGGGTGCGCTGGGCTATGTGCCCAAGTCAGCCAGCGCCCAGACCTTGCTGGCGGCCCTCAAACTGGTGCTCAGCGGCTCGGTCTTCGTTCCGGACCTTTTGCTGCGCGACGGATCATCTTCGCGCGCCGGCGCCTCGAGCGGGAATGGCAGGGCGCGTTTGACCGCGCGCCAGGCCGAAATTCTCGACAGCCTGCGCCAAGGCCTGTCGAATAAGGAGATCGGTCTGCGCCTCGGCCTGTCGGAGAAGACGGTCAAGGCCCATGTCACCGGCGTGCTGCGCGCGCTGGGCGCGGCCAATCGGGCCGAGGCGGTCAGATTGGCGCGGATCGGCGGCCTGGCGTGAACCTCACTGGGCCTGAACCTCACTGGGCCTGAACCTCATTCGGCCGCCTCGGCACGGTCGCGCAACAGGTTGCCGATCGCCGCGCGCAGCTTGCCGCCCTGGACCGGCTTGTGCAGCAACAGAAGGCCGGTGGCGTGGGCCTCGCGGATCTGCTCCGGCGCGGTGTCCCCGGTGATCAGCAGGATCGGCAGGTCTTCGCCGAATCTGGCGCGGACTCTGGCGATCACCGTCATCGCCGTTTCCCGGTCCCTCAGTCGCCAATCGCAGATCAGCAGCCGAGGTTGATGTCCTCGCAGGCCCTCGATCAGGGCCGCGCCGGATCCCGCGGCGACGACGTCATAGCCCCATTCGCCGAGCAGGCTCCGCATGGCCTGCTGGATCGCCACTTCGTCGTCCACCACCGCGATCAGGCCCCGGGCTGTCGGGGCTATGGTCGCCGTCCTTTGGAGTTCGGCGGCGGCGGCGTTCGATGCGATGGGCACGGAGATGGTGAAGCGGACGCCCTTGCCCGGCGTCGATATGAGTTGGATCGGACAGGCGATCAGATTGGCCATGCGCTTGGTGATGGCCAAGCCGAGGCCCAGGCCCTTGGCCCGGTCGCGCTCGGGATTGCCGACCTGGAAAAACTCTTCGAACACCCGGGCCTGATGCTCCTCCGGGATGCCTGGGCCGGTGTCCCAGATCTCGATGCTCAGCCGCTCGCCCCGACGACAGCCGACCACGACACGGCCCTGTTCGGTGTAGCGCACGGCGTTCGAAACGACATTGCGGATGATCTGTTCGAGCAACACGCCGTCGGCTTCGACGCTGAGCGAGCAGGGGTGCAGCGCGATCGCCAGGCCCTTGGCGTCCAACTCCGGCGCCTGCTCGCGGCAGATCCGCTCGAGCAGCGGTTGGATCGGAAAGGCGGTTGGACGCGCCCGCACCACGCCCGCGTCGAGCTGCGAGACGTCCAGCAGGGCGTCGAACAGGCCGTTCATGGCCCCCACCGACTCGGCGATCTGGCGGGTCAGCACCCGTGCGCCGGCGTCCATGCGCCGGCTGTCCAGGGCGCCCAGGAACATGCCGATGGCGTGCAGCGGTTGACGCAGGTCGTGGCTGGCGGCGGCCATGAAACTGGTTTTGGCCGCGCTGGCCACTTCGGCCCGGTCCTTCTGGACGCGAAGATCCTCGGCCAGGTCGAGGTTCTCGAACCTCAGCCTCAGCGCCTCGGCCAGCGAGCGGCTTTGCTCGGCGCCCAAAAGACTGACGGCGGTGGCGAACACGATGTCCAGCACCGCGATGGCCCAGTGCTGGGCGTCGCCCTGAAACGCGCTCCAGATCGCGATCGGCACGGTGGCCGGCGCCAGCAGCAGGTAGAAAGCCGGCGTATAGCTGCCCAACGAGGAGACCGAACTGGCCGAGGCGCTGCAGGCGACCAGCAGCACCCACAGCTCCTGGTCCATATTGCCTGGCGCGGCCAGCCAGAGCTCGCCCAGGCCCCAGCGGCAGCCCTCCACGAAACTGGCGGCGCAGAACCACCCGGCCCAGATCCGCCAATCCGAGTCCGCCGGCTTGGCTCGCCAGTAGAGCCGCCATAGGACCAGTTGCCAGATCGCGACCACCACGGTGAAGCCGAACCACAGCCCGACCCGCTTGGCCGAATGCGGGTCCGTATAGATCAGGACCCACGACAGCACCGCCACGCCGAACAGGGCGCCCAGCACCCCGACCGGGACATTGCGATAGACGACGCGAACGCGCCCGGCCGCCACCCGGTCGGTCTTTGAAGACGCCGAACTGTCGACGGTCGCAAAAGACAAGCGTCTGGCCCCGCCCAATATCGCCCACGCCGAGCGTGGCATGAAGCGCGTTCGGTGAACAGCGCGCTCGCCTGTTGAGAAGTCCTGAGGTCGAGCCCAGGAAATTTATCCGCCGGTCCCTCGGGGGCGGAGGCGCGGTCCCCGACGCCAATTTCAATTTCCCAGTCCTGAAACTTCCCAGTCCTGAAACTCCCAGTCCTGAAACTTCCCAGTCCTGAAACTCCCAGTCCTGAAACTCCCAGTCCTGAAACTCCCAGTCCTGAAACTCCCAGTCCTGAAACGCCTGGCTGATCATGGCTGGACACGCCGCTTTGCTGTAGGAGATCTTCGTGGCGATACGCGTTGGCGCGACAAGCGTGGGCGCGGGCATGGAACCGGCCGATGAATCCGATCTGGTCCACGGCCATCGCCGCCGCCATCTTGACCTCAAGCGTCGCGGCCGGCCCATTCGATGCGCCGCTCAGGACCGTCCGGTCGCCATTGCAGCGCGATCCTGACAATCCCCAGGCGCGGCCCAAGCTTACCTGCGCCTATTTCCCCGGCTTCATGGTCAAGCAGGTCGATCTGGGAGAGGAGGGCGCGGCCCAGTTGTCGATCCTGCCGACGCCAGCGGCCGCCTGCCGCCGGGCCAATGCGCCAGGCGAGATGGTGATCTCCCCAACCGACTGGACCGGCTATTTCGACGGGGTCCGCGGCGGTTATGTGCTGTTCACGGCCGAGGACGGCTGGAACGGCGGCATGGGCTTCGCGGTGTTCGACGCCGGCACGGGCCACAAGGTCTTCGAAGACGCGGTCAAGACACAGTTCCGGTCGTTGGAAGCCTCACCGGGCGGCCTTATCCTGCATTATCGACGCACCTATGCCGCCAAGTGCTCGCTGAACACCGACCCTTCCGGCTGCTGGCGCGCGATCCAACGCGATACCGGCCTCACTGGCGCCAGTCCGCCAGATTGCGCCGCGGCCTACGCCAAGGAGGCGCGACGGACACCCAAACAGGCGCCCCAGGTGCGGACCGACCCCACCGTGGTCGACTATGAGGTCGTCGCGACCATTCAGAACAGCCACGGCGCGATTCGTACGGCGCCGGGCGCGGCGCCGACGTGTCGTCCCGCGGACTAGGCGCGCCGGCCCCGCCGGCCTTCCTACGCTCGTGAGACGGTCGCATCGTCGATCGCCGGTCGACGCGCTTCCGGCGCCTCGATCAGTTCGATCACATAGCCGCCAGCGTCAATGACCGATCAGACGGTCCAACGCCGCGTGCGCGTTCATTTCCCCCCGCAGCCGCGCGTCGGTCATGTGCGCGCTTCGACGCGCCGCACCGGTGCTGCTCAGCATTAATAACTATTTGGAATTCCACAATTATTCGTCATGCTGAGTAGTGACCGTAGGGCACGTGTCGAAGCACGCATGGTTTCCGCCCCTCACACCACCCTCTTCATGCTGACGATCGGGACGGGCGGATCCAGGATCTGCCCCGCCATCGCCGGATTGAGGGCCTTGCCCGGCGTCGGCAAGGCCAGGATGGCGCGGACCACGTCCATGCCCTCGACCACGGCGCCAAACGCGGCATAGCCGGCATTGTCGCCGGACGCATTGGGGTGGGCGTCGAGATAGGACGCCTCCCCCGAGCAGATGAAGAAGTCGGCCGTCGCCGTGCCGGGGGCGTCGCGGGCCATGGAGATGGTCCCGTCCACGTGCGCCAAGCCGGTCATGGTCGTGCTCTCGTGCGCGATCGGGGGCAGCAGCTTGGCCGGATCGTTCTGCAGGCCGCCCTCGATGATCCCCACCGTCGGCGCTCCCGGCGCGCGCCCAGACCTTGAAGGCGCTGAAAGACGTGACGCCGCATGATCTGCGGAGAACCGCCCGAACCCACCTGACCGGTGACAGGATGAGCGTTGACGAAATTACCGCCGAGCACATTCTTGGCCACCTGGTAGGCTCTCGCCAGCAAAACACTTACGACCTCGACACGTACATTACTCCTAAACGGGTCGCCCTTGAGGCGTGGGCGAGCGAGTTGCGATATAGTCTACAGCGACCGCCGGGAATGACATTTCTTGCAATCGCCAACGGAGCCCACGAGGCTCACAAGGGTTGAATTGAACTTCATTTTCAGATATTCTATGTATAATTATATATAGATATATTCGAAGTGATGGGAAAAACCACCTGCATAAGCACACATACATTCAGAAGAAATTTACAATTTTGGACTCAGAGAGTTGTGGTCGCCGTTTCTTCAAGAAATTATAAGAGAATTACATTGAGCGCTATCATCTGCCGGCGGTCATAGGGTGGCATAATCTTCGCCTTGCGATCAGCGAGCAAAGCCTTTCGCACCGCACCCACATAGTCTTCTGGATGGTCCTTCAAGAAGGTGGCCGCCGCGTCGGTTCCAATGCTCATCGCGGCGTTCTGATCTGATGTCATCTGCGCTAAAGCTCTCACCCGTTCAGCGAGAACTTGGTCTTGGGTCAATCTCCGGCCTCGCTCGGACTGGTGGCGCACAAGATGTCGCTCACATAGTTCGCGTTCGTAATTCCAGTCGCCGCCGTGGAACGAACACGCGGCCTCATCCAAGCTCAACTCGCCGTTCTCAACCTGCTTTGCGAGTTCGCGGGTTTGCTCGTCATCAGCCTTCGCCCGAGCCGCTTCCTCTTTCGACATCGGGCGGTCTTTGATTGGGTTGGTGTCGGGAGGCGCACTACACGCGGCAGCCATCAGGAAAGTGACGAGGGCTAGGCGTTTCATCCGTAACCTCTCTGTTCCAATTTCAACTGACGGCCGCCCGAGCGCGGCCAAATTGGGAATGGCGACACCTAGTCCGCATCGACTCCAAACACCTCGTCCTAGCGTGTCGATGGACCGGGTTGGTTTGGCCACTGCGGAAACCCGCTGCAATTGAAGCCGCCGCGGGCGTGTGTGCCTTGCTCCGTAGAGTAGAACACGCCAGCGAAATCGGATGAAGCTTGTGCCGAGGTCGCCTGTAGCGCAGTCACCGCGCCCATCGCGGCGGAAGCCCAGGCGAAGGCCCGCTCCGTGCTCCGATCCTGAACGGCACAACCGAGGCCGAAGGCGTCCCGAATCGCTTCCACCCGCTGGTCATCCGTTAGGGCCAGCTTGCGTTCAGCGCCCGCCGTCGTGGGGACGGTCGCAAGAGCACAAAGGACCGCTATGAAGCGGACGGGACGCCTCACCGCGTCACACAGTCATAGACGGCCCTGTAACCCTCCATGTGGTCGAAACGCGCGACCTTGCCGAATTCCCCGCAGTGCTTGTCCGCCAAGGGTAGGGCGTCCATCTCGTTCCAGACATTGGAGACGGTGACATAGGCCCCATTGCCGACGACGCGTTGGCCGAAGGGGCTGTGGTAAATGTTGGCGTCGCTGGCACAGCCGCTCAGCATCCATGCTGCCGCGAAAACCGCTCCGATTGCTCGCATGGTGCTCCCCTCGTGATCGGGAGTTAGGAAGCCTTGATTAGGGGCCGCGCCAGTCTTTAGGGCTTTCGCCCCCTGGACATACCCTGATGCCTCCCCGACCGCATGGGTCGAGGAGTGCTGGTAACGGCCGCACACTGGCCGCTAATCGAGGAGTTCCTACGCCCCCAGGCCGACCATGGAGCCTGCCCGCTGAGGACGTTAGGGCACGAGCCTTCGAAGCTCAAGGTGGCCAGCACCCGCGCGCCTACGCCGGCCTGGTGGAATCCACCACTGGTCGAACCTACATGGGCCAGAAGGTGCACCTTGGCCGTGCGGAGGATCTGGTGGACGACGGTTCGCCTACCAATGGACTGGGCTTGGGTTTCTTAAAGTCCATATATTTCGATGGAGTAGGTGGTGGATGCGACAGGGATTGAACCTGTGACCCCCTCGGTGTGAACGAGCGGAGTTCCGTTAACTACCGTTGAATTTATTGGGAAATTTAACGTCACATTCCCTTCTCTCGCGCTCAAACGGGCCATTTTCGGGAGGTTTCTTGGGCGTTTCTTGGGCGGCCCTACCCCAGGATCGGCTGCGCCGACACGGCTTCATGATCATGCCGTAGCTGCTACGCCGCTTGGTGCCCGATTGCACCGTGCCACCTACGGCGAAAACCCCAACCCTTGCGGGGCTGGGGTTACGTAGCGTCGCCGCACGACACCAAGCGTTGAGCAAGTTCTGCAATGGCGACGAACTCAACGCCATGGTCTGTCGACAGACGCCTATCTCGCTGCGCTAGCTGTCCGCGCGCAAGCCGTGGCATATTCTCGGCATGACAGATCGGATCGCATTCTTGGGCGCGGCGGCTATAATTGCTCTGGCCATCCTGTTCATATTTCGCTGGACCGCCACGCCTGTGGGAACCAGCGGAGCTGTGTCTCGTCTCGATCGATGGACCGGCACGGTTGTTGCCTGCGTCCCTAACACGAGCGACGCGCGAGGCGACGGCGCAGTTCGGTATAATTGTGAGCCCAACCATGGCGGCTAGGACCACCGTCGGCGACGATCACCGGCATGACGGGCACTTCGGCCGAGATGCGGCGAGTGTCAGGGAATTTGTGCGTGAGCGGCCGATCCAGCGCCGAGTTTAAATCGGCAATTGCGCGGTTTGGGTTGTCAGCTCCAACCGAACGGGCCACGGTCGAGCGCAGGTTGTATTTGGTTGGGGGATAGGATTTGGCAGTCGCGTTAGCCGAGGGTGTCCTCCTGTATTGCAACGAGACGCGGAAACTCGAAGCAGTTCCAACGTCCACGGAAACGACCTTCTACCCAGACATCAAACTCCTCCTGACCGCCCTTCTTCGGGCGGAAGGACTTCCGTTCGAGGTTCGGACGGGAACGTCCGAGGCGCGAGCGGCAGGCCGTGACATGCCCGATTTCATTCTGGGTGACGCAGGCCTGTTCGTCGGTGTCTATGGAGAAGTGAAGCGTGCCAGCACCACGCTGGAGGAGTTGGCTGAATCGACGGAACAGAAGGATCAGATCGGCCGCTATCTCGCCCAAACGGGCGTGGTTCTCCTCTGCAATGTTCGCGGCTTTGGTCTCCTGACCTGCAATCCATCTTTTGTGCGAAGCGGCGGCGATCCCGTCCCCCCAGCAAGCCGAGTACTAGAAAAAACGGTCGACCTTTGGTCGTCTGTCAGCCCTGGGGCCAAACCCAAGGTCGACCAAGATGCGATCAGAACGCTGATCGATATCGTTACGCGCGCCGTCACCGATCTCGCGCGTATCGGAGCGCCCACGGACCTGGCAAAGGTATTGGCGCGGCAGGCGCGGGACGCAAAGGACGCCATTCCAGACGATCTGAAGCCTGTGAAGCCGTTGCTTGACGACTACCATGAGGCGCTCGGCCTCGCCTTTGACATCGATGACGAAAAAGGCGCGAGATTTTTTCGCTCGTCGCTGGTGCAGTCCGTTTTCTACGCCCTGTTCGCAGCCTGGATTCTTTGGGACAAGAAGGCGGACATCGACGCAACGTTTGATGTCGAGGCGGCGCACAAATATCTACCGATTCCGTTCCTCGATGCCTTGCTGCACGACATTCGCCACCCGACGCGGATGAAGCACTTGGGGCTTGAGCCTCATCTCAACCGCGCCATCGCCACGCTGAATCGTGTGGACCGCCCCCTGTTTCGTGGCCGAATGAGCTTCCCCACGATCGATGGTGAAACGACGATCGCCGCGATCACCTATTTTTATGAGCCCTTCCTGGAGGCGTTCGATCCAAAGCTCCGTGAGGACCTAGGTGTCTGGTACACGCCGCCCGAAGTCGTCCGCTATCAGGTCAGGCGCGTTCATCACCTTCTCAAGACAGAACTGGGCCGTCCTCGGGGGCTCGCGGACCCCGAGGTCGTGGTCCTCGACCCATGCTGCGGAACGGGTGCCTACTTGCTGGAAGTGGCGCGCTGCATTGCCGATGAACTGACCGCCGAAGGTGACGCATCAACGGTTGGCCTGGAATTGACCGCTGCCTTTCAGGAACGAGTGATCGGCTTCGAAATCCTTACCGCCCCGTTCGCGATCGCACAGCTACAGCTTTATCTGCTGCTGGACCAACTTGGGGCTGAACCCGACGCGCGGAGCCGCCTCGCGGTCTTCTTGACCAATGCTCTGTCCGGTTGGCACGACACCGGCGACGTCAAGCTCAACTTTCCAGAGATGCGCGAGGAATTCGACGCATCGCAGAAGGTCAAGCGCGAAGCCCGCATCATCGTCATTCTGGGCAATCCACCGTACGACCGGTTCACTGGCGCCGCCCAGGCTGAGGAAGCCGAACTAGTCGCGCACTATAAAGGCCTTCATTTGGTCGAACAGAAAACTAAGGACGGAGCCGTAAAGCGCGACGGCTTCGGCCGACCGCTCATGAAACACAGCGGGACCAGTGCGCTTTACGAAGAGTTCGGAATCAGGAAGCAACTTTTAGATGATTTGTACATCCGCTTCCTTCGGCTGGCGGAAGAACGCATCGGTATTGCCGCTGACCATGGGGTAGTCTCGTATATATCGAACTCCTCCTACCTAACCGGCCGTTCGCACCCACTGATGCGGCGCTGCTTGCTTTCAAGTTTCCACGCCGTCTGGATCGATAATCTCAACGGCGACAAATATCGCACTGGCAAGGTCATTCCACGTGATCTGCCTGGAGCCGGAACGCGTGACGACAGCATCTTCACGACTGACATGGACAGCCGCGGCATTCAGCCAGGCACGGCCGTCACCACCTGGATCAAACGCACCGGCCCGAAAACGTCGGCAACGGAGACTGTCGTCCACTACCGTGACTTCTGGGGGCCGGCGGCGCTGAAGCGCCAAGCGCTGCTCGCTAGCCTGCCGACCGGGGAAACTGTGACGCCTGAGGCTGCGCCTGCGTATGAAACCATCCAGCCGAGCGCCGAAGGGCGTTGGCGCCTCTCGCCGAGGCTCACCGAGGGTGGATTCGAGGCTTGGCCGGCGTTTGATGAACTCTTCCCAACCCGTATCCAGGGCGTGAACCACAACCGGGGGGTTGAAGGTTCGGTGATCGATACGAATGTGTCTGCGCTGGCGAGCCGGATCAAAGACTATATCGCGCGGCCCGCATTCGAGGAGGCCGCCCGAGCCTACCCGGAACTCGCACCATCTCCCAAACCGGACGGCGGCACCGCTATTGCCGGCTACGATCCGAAGGCGGTATGGCAGGACCTGAAGGCGTTGGCCTTCGACGCTTCGCGGGTACAGCCATTCTTGGCTTTTCCGCTTGATCAAAGGTCCATCTACTACGAGACGCGCACCAAACTCCTGAACCGCGCTCGGCCTGAGTACGAGACCAACCTGACAGACAACGAGTTCTTGCTGACTGTCCCAGAACCTCGAAAAGAAACAGAAACACGGCCGCTATTTGCGACCACCTTGGCGAACCTACATGTTCATGAACGCGGCTCCGTCGTATTTCCGCGAGAGACGACGGGCAACGATCTCCTCAGCTACCGCGAGGCGAATCTCGCGGAGCCCGCTTGGCGCGTGCTGCAGGCGCAGTTTGGACTTGCCGGTACGCGGCGGGACGGTGCTGCAGCCAATTTGGTCGGCCAGCTTTTTCGTGCAGCGTTCGCGGTGCTCCACGCCCCGAACTATCAGATCGAGCACAAGAGTGCCCTATCCAGCGATTGGGCGCACCTGCCGATCCCGAAGGACCGCGATCTGTTTGGTAGATTAGTTGCCGCTGGTGAACAGGTGGTCCGATTGCTCGACGCCAATCGTGATGCTCGCGACGTTATCGAGGCCGTGTTGACGGTCGATCGGGCGAGGATGCTTGGGCAGCTCCGTCGCGCCGACGATCATCCGCTGTCCGCCAATGACCTGAAGGTCTCCGTCAGCTATTGGGGCGGCGGAAAAGGGCGTTGGATTGCCCGCGCCTATCAGGAGGAGGAGCTGCCCGCCGATGTCTGGGCTGCGAACTGGGGAGCGCGCACCGGTGATCTATTCCTGAACGACCAAGCCTATTTCGCTCACGTGCCGGAATCTGCTTGGACCTATCAGCTCGGAGGTTATCCGGTGCTGAAAAAGTGGCTCGGCTATCGCCAGGCTGACCGCAGAGGCGGAGGTGCATTGTCTCAAGATGAACGCCGCTGGTTCCGACAAATGATCCAGCGCATCGCCGCTCTTTTGGCGCTTGGCCCGACGCTCGATGGCCTCTACCAGGAGGCTGTCGTCGACGCGTTCACCGCGTCCGAGCTTGGCGTTAGAACGTCTTGATGCCGCCACTAACAAAGAGGGCGAGACTGCGTACCTATGGTTCGAGCAGCGTGACACTAACCGTGTCGTCCGTGATGGATTGACCTACCTGGGTCGTGATTTCGGCGTTCGCGACTGCGTTTCGGCGTCTCCATACGGATGCAGAGTGGGTCAGTCGTTTCGCCCGCGTCTGGGCTGGAGTCGAAACGACGAGTCGAAACGAGTCGAAACGGGATACACGCTGTATCTTCGACCCGCCGTAACAGACTGATTATCGCTGACAAAATGGCGCGAGTGACGGGACTCGAACCCGCGGCCTCCGGCGTGACAGGCCGGCGCTCCAAAGGCAGCCACGATCTGCGCGGTTCGCCATGTAGACTAGGGAGCGTCGTGACCCGCTCATTATCCGAACGGATACGAACCGTCCCACCACCCAAATCGTTTCTTGGGCGGCGGATGCAGGGCGTATCCGCAAACCCCGCAGGGGCTTGAAATCGCTGGTGGATGCGACAGGGATTGAACCTGTGACCCCCTCGGTGTGAACGAGGTGCTCTCCCGCTGAGCTACGCATCCGCCGCGAGGAGGGCGAGCCTATAGCGTTCCAGGGGCGGTGGGGCAAGGGTCGACGGCCGCTTGCGCCAGCACGCGCGCGGCCAGGGGCGGCAGGGCGTCGAAATGGTCGATCAGGTGGTCGGCGCCCAGTTCGGCCGCGGCGATCTCGGTGTAGCCGAAGCTGACCACGATGCTGGGAATGTCGGCGGCGCGGGCGGCGGCGATGTCGCTGATGCTGTCGCCGACCATCAGGGCGCGGCCCGGCGTTCCGCCCGCCGCGGCGATGGCGGCCAGCAGATGGCGCGGGTCCGGCTTGGGCGCCAGGGCGCGGTCGGCGCCGAACACGGTGGCGAAGCGGGCGGTCATGCCGAGCGCGTCGAGCAGGGCCAGCGACAGGTCGGTGCGCTTGTTGGTGCAGACGCAGAGCGCCGCTCCGGCGCCGGCCAGTTCGTCCAGCGCCGCCAGCACGCCTTCGAACGGCCGGCTCTCGTCGGCGATCCGGTCCAGATAGATCGCGATGAAGCGGTCGGTGAGGCCTTGGATTCTCGAGGGCTCCAGAGGCGCGCCGGCGACCGCGAAACCGCGCTCGATCAGGGCGCGGGCGCCCTTGCCGACCATCAGCCGCGCGCTGGCCAGCGGCAGTTCGGGCAGCCGTTCGTCGCGCAGCAGATGGTTCAACGCGCCGATCAGGTCGGGGGCGGTGTCGACCAGCGTGCCGTCCAGGTCGAAGGCGATGGTGGCGCCGGCGAGGCTTCGAGCGGGCAGGGTCACGCGGCGGCGGCTCCCGAAAGGCGGGTCCGGATGCGGGCCGCCATGCAATCGCCCGCCGTTTCGGCTAAATCGGCGGTCAGCGCAACGGCCGACTCGAAGGACCCTCCCATGCCCAGCCCCAAACGCGCCGCCGTCATCCTGGCCGCCGGCCAGGGCACGCGGATGAAGTCGCCCTTGCCCAAGGTGCTGCACAAGGTCGGCGGCCGCGCCATGCTGGACACCGCCATCGACACCGCCGAAGGCCTGGGCTGCGAGCGGATCGTGGTGGTCGTCGGCGCACACAGCCCGGCCGTGCGGGACCATGTCGCCCGGCGCCTGGGCGAAGGCGCCTGGGCGCTGCAGGACCCGCCCCTCGGCACCGCCCACGCCGTACTGGCGGCGCGGGCGGCGCTGGCCGGTTTCGACGGCGACATCGTGGTGACCAACGCCGACTCGCCCCTGATGCGGGCGGCGGACCTGGAGCCTTTGTTCGAACTGCGCGCGGGCGGGGCGGACCTGGCCATGCTGGGCTTCGAGCCGGCCGAACCAGGCCTGTTCGGCCGGATGATCACCGATAGCGCCGGCCAGTTGCTGCGGATCGTCGAGGCGCGCGACGCGAACGACGCCGAAAAGGCGGTGCGGGCCTGCTATGCCGGCATGCTGGCCGCGCCGGCGGGGCTGCTGTTCGGCTGGCTGGACCGGGTCGGCAACGCCAACGCCAAGGGCGAATATTACCTGACCGAGGTGGTCGCGATCGCCAACGCCGAGGGCGCGGCGGTGCGGGCGGTCACCGGCCTCGAGCGGGCCATGGCGCCGGCCGACACCCAAGGCCAGATCGCCGGCTGCGAGGCGATGTTCCAGGCCGAGGCGCGGGCGCGCCTGATGGCCGAGGGCGTGGCCATGAGCGCGCCGGATACGGTCCATCTGAGCTTCGACACCCGGATCGACGGCGGCGCGACCATCGAACCGTTCGTGGTGTTCGCGCCCGGTGTCGTCGTGGAGACCGGCGCCGTGATCCGCGCGTTCAGCCACCTGGAGGACTGTGTGGTGCGTTCCGGCGCCCTGGTCGGCCCCTATGCGCGGCTGCGGCCCGGCGCCGACATCGGCCCGGACGCCCATATCGGCAATTTCGTCGAGGTGAAAAAGGTCAAGGTGGGACGCGGCGCCAAGGCCAACCACCTGAGTTATCTGGGCGACGGCAGCGTCGGCGCGGGCGCCAACATCGGGGCGGGAACCATCTTCTGCAACTATGACGGCTTCGATAAGCACGACACCCATGTGGGGGAAGGGGCCTTTATCGGCTCCAATTCGGCGCTGGTGGCGCCGGTGCGGATCGGAGCGGGGGCCTATACCGGCTCCGGTTCGGTGATCACCCGGGATGTGGCGCCCGACGCCCTGGCGCTGGGCCGGGGCCGGCAGACGGAAAAGCCGGGCTGGGCGGCGGCTTTTCGGGCCATGAAGATCGCCGCGCGCAAGGCCGCCGGCAAAGGCTGAGACGCTGAATTCCAGGCCGCGCGTTCAGAAACACTGACTTGACTTCAATGCCCAGGCGCGGCGGTTACGGTGAGAGTTCCGGGGAGTAGCATGGATGACGGACGTGACGGCTTCCGCGCCGACGGACACGCGCGGGACTGAACCGTCCGCCATCCCGCCGCGCCTGGTGGCCGCGGCGGTGGTCGGCAACGCCCTCGAATTCTACGATTTCACCACCTACGCCTATTTCGCGGTCCAGATCGGCCACGCCTTCTTTCCTGGCCGCAGTGCGTTCGAAAGCCTGATGCTGTCGCTGGCGACCTTCGGGGCCGGGTTCTTCAGCCGGCCGGTGGGGGCGGTGGTGATCGGCGCGATCGCGGACCGGACCGGGCGAAAGCCGGCCATGCTGCTCAGCTTCACCCTGATGGGCCTGGCCATCCTCGGGCTCGCGCTGACGCCGACCTACGCCCAGATCGGGCTCTGGGCGCCTTTGCTCGCGCTCGGCTTCCGGCTGCTGCAGGGCTTCGCCCTGGGCGGCGAGGTCGGGCCGACCACCGCCTTCCTGGTCGAGGCCGCGCCGCCGGGACGCCGAGGTTTCTATGGCGGTTGGCAGGGCGCCAGCCAGGGCGTCGCCACCCTGTTCGGCGGGCTGGTCGGACTGGCGGTCTCCAGCGCGCTTGGCCCGCACGCGCTGAACGCCTGGGGTTGGCGGATCGCCTTCCTGATCGGCGCGGCCATTCTGCCGTTCGGCCTGATCATTCGCCGCGGCCTGCCCGAGACCCTGCATCACCCTGAACACACTGTCGCAGGCGTGCCCGAGGGTTCCGGTATCGGCGGCCATCGGCGGATCATCGTCCTGGGCCTGGCACTGGTCGGCAGCTTCACCACCGCGACCTATGTATTCCAGTACATGACCACCTATGCCGGCACGACCTTGCACATGGGGCCTGGCGCGGCGTTCGGCGTCACGGTGGTCAGCGGCTCGGTGGGCCTCGTGTTCACCCTCTGGGGCGGCGCCTTGTCCGACCGTTTCGGCCGGCGGCGCCTGGTGCTGATCCCCCGCACCGTCTTTCTTCTGGCCACCTGGCCGGCCTTTTACCTGATGTGGCGCTACCGCGGCGCCGCGGTTCTGTTCGGCGCCATGGCGCTGATGGGCGCGCTCAGCGCGATGAGTTCCGGACCGGGCCTGATCCTCCTGACCGAATCCCTGCGCAAGGAGATTCGCGGCCTGGTGCTGGCGACGGTCTATGCCGTGGCCCTGGCCGTGTTCGGCGGCACGACGCAACTGATCATCACGGCCTTGATCCATCTGACCGGCGATCCGCTGGCGCCGGCCTGGTACATGATGGCCGCCACCGTGGTGGGCATCATCGCCGCCAGCCTGATGCAAGAGACCGCTCCGAACGTCAAAGCCGGCGCGATGCTTAAATCGGCCTCGCCCAAGGCTTCGCGATGACCTATTTCCCACATCATGACGGCTGATGATCAGAAAAGGGTGGCGGGCGAGGCGGCGGCGGAGCTGGTGCGCCCAGGCATGATCGTGGGCCTTGGCACCGGATCCACGGCCGCCTGGTTCGTGCGCGCCCTGGCGGCGCGCGGGCTGGAGGGCGTGCGTGGCGTCGCCACCTCCGTCGCGACCGAGACGCTGGCCAAGAGCCTGGGTCTTGTCACCATCGACCTGGACGCGGTCGACATGATCGACCTGACCGTTGACGGCGCCGATGAGATCGGTCCCGGCCTGTCACTGATCAAGGGCGGCGGCGCCGCGCTGCTTCGGGAAAAACTGGTCTGGGAGGCTTCGCGCCGCTGCGTGGCGATCGCCGACGCCAGCAAGCGGGTTCGCCGCCTGGGCGCTTTCCCCCTGCCGATCGAGGTCGTCGCGTTCGGACACGGGAAGACGGCGCTGCGGCTATGCGACGCCCTGGCGGATTGCGACATCGGCGCCGCGCCGCAATTGCGCGTGCGCGATGGCGCGCCGGTGCTGACCGACGCCGGCAACCTGATCTATGACGCGCATTGCGGCGCCATCCTGGACCCGGCCCAGTTGGCCGATGCGCTGAAGAGCGTCACCGGGGTGGTCGATCACGGCCTGTTCCTCGATCTCGCCGACGAGGCGCTGATCGGCGGCGACACTGGCGTTGAGCGCCTCGCGCCATGATATTGGCGCTGCTGTAATCACAACAAGGCAATCGATATGGCCCAGTACGACTACGACCTGTTCGTCATCGGCGCCGGCTCGGGCGGCGTACGGGCGGCTCGCCTGGCCGCCATGGCCGGGGCGAAGGTCGGCGTCGCGGAATCCTATCGCGTTGGCGGCACGTGCGTGATCCGCGGCTGCGTGCCCAAGAAGTTCATGGTCTACGCCTCCGAGTTCGCCCGGGAATTCGAACTGGCCGCCGGCTATGGCTGGACGGTGGGGGAGGCCCATTTCGACTGGCGCGCATTTCTGGCCAATAAGGATAAGGAAATCGCCAGGATTTCAGGCATCTACACCCGAAACCTCAACAATGCCGGGGTGGACCTGATCCTGGGCTCCGCCAGCTTCGTCGACCCGCACACCCTGGAACTGACCGAGCGTGGCAAGACCCACACGGTGACGGCGGCCAAGATCCTGATCGCCACCGGCGGGCGGCCCAAACTGCCGGACGTGCCGGGCATCGAGCATGTGATCACCTCCAACGAGGCCTTCAACCTGCCGCGGTTGCCCAAGCGCATGGTGATTGTGGGCGGCGGTTATATCGCGGTCGAATTCGCCTGCATCTTCCACGGCCTGGGCGTGGACGTGACCCTGATTTATCGCGGCGCCAATATCCTGCGCGGGTTCGACGAGGATGTCCGCTCGCACCTCGTGGACGAGATGAACAAGCGCGGCCTGAAAGTGTTGCTGTCCTGCAGCCATGAGCGGATCGAGATGCGGCCCGATGGCGTGCTGGTCAGCCATTTCGGCGAGGGCCTGCCGGTGGAGGCGGATGTGGTGATGTTCGCCACCGGCCGCGAACCTAATGTCGAGGGCCTGGGCCTGGACAAGGCCGGCGTGAAGCTCAACGACCAGGGCGCGGTGGCGGTGGACGACTATTCCCGCACCAATGTCGAACACATCTGGGCCGTCGGCGACGTAACCGATCGGCTGGCCCTGACGCCGGTGGCGATCCGCGAGGCCGCGGCCTTCGCCCAGACCGTGTTCTATGACCGCCCGACCCGGTTCGACCACGGCAACGTGCCGACCGCCGTGTTCTCGCAGCCGCCGATCGGCGCGGTCGGCCTGACCGAGGCCGAGGCCCGGCATCAGTACAAGCAGATCGACATTTATCTGACCCGTTTCCGGCCGATGCGCCTGGCTTTCGTGGCCGATGACGAGCGGATCCTGATGAAGCTGGTGGTCGATCGCGCCAGCGGCCGGGTGCTCGGCTGCCACATCGTCGGCCATGACGGGCCGGAGATGATCCAATTGGCCGCGATCGCCGTGAAGGCGGGCCTGACCAAGGCCCAATGGGACGACACCTGCGCCCTTCACCCCACCGCGGCGGAGGAACTCGTCACCCTGCGCGAGCCCTATAGGCCCCAGGAACTGGTGGCCGCCGAGTGAATTCGACCATGATCGACGGAGACGCCGTCGCGCCGCTGCTGGCGGCGATGCTCCTGGGCATGTTCGTCCTGATCTTCCCGCTGGGTTACGCGTGGGACCTGGGGTTCTCGGGCCTGGCCTCGATCGCGGGACTGCTCAGCATCCCCGCCCTGCGCCACGCCCGCCCGCCGGTGAGGGTGGTGCTGCCCCTGGTCGCGCTCACCGCCTGGGCGCTGGTCAGCATGACCTGGAGCCGGGCGGCGATCGACCCGCACAGGCTGCACAAATACGCCGACATCGAGAAGCTGACAGGCATGAAGCTGCTGCTGCAGCTAGGGCTCTACGGGGCCTTGGTCGCCGCGGCGCAGCGCGTCTCGCGCAGAGGCGCCGCGACCGCCCTGAACGCCCTGGTCTTCGCCCTGGCCGCCCTCGCCGTCGTCGTGCTGCTGGACGCGCTGCGGAGCGGGGCGGCCTATGCCTGGATCAGCGCGCATGCCGGTCAGCCGCTGACGCCGGACATCGCCCGTCGCAACATCGCCCAGGCCGACTATGTGATCGTGCTGTTCTTCTGGTGCGCGGCCGTGCGCGCGACGCAGATTCGCTGGCAGATCTTGAGCGTGGTCACGGCGGGCTGCGCGATCGGCTCTTCGCTCTTTCTGCACGCGGTCGACGCGACCCTGGCCGCGTTCGCGTTCAGCCTCGCGGCCTTCCTGCTGGTGCGGTCCTTGCGCGTGGTGGGGGTGATCCTGCTCGGCGTGGCCACCACCATCTATTGGATCACCGCGCCCCTGCTGGTGCTGCTGGGCGTCCAGCACGGCCTGATCGCCGCGATCCGTCCGCATGTGCAGCTATCCTGGGAAGAACGGCTCAATATGTGGACCTTCGCGGCCGCCAAGATCGTCGAAAAGCCCTGGACCGGCTGGGGACTGGACGCCAGCCGCACCTTCGGCTCGGCCATCTCCCTGCACACCCACGACGCGGCGATGCAGGTCTGGTTGGAGCTGGGCGCGGTCGGCTCGGTGCTCGCCGCGGTCTTCTGGATCGGGGTCTGGAGCCTGATCGAGGCCCTGACGCGGCGGGATCGCACCGCGGGCGCCGCGGCGGCTGGCGCGTCGGTCGCCTATCTGACCATCGGCGCCTTGAGCTTCGGCGTGTGGCAGGAATGGTGGCTGGGCCTTGGCGCCATGGCCGCGGTCGCCTGCGTCTGCTTGTCCCGGTCGCGGTCCGATCTGCAGGTCGATTCTGGTGAGGACCTAGTGCCGCTGGCCGAGTAGAGGCCTTCGACCTTTTGCCAAGCGCGGCCAGATGGACTAAAACCCGCGCCCGTTTCAGGAACGCCATGACCGACCGTTGGACCCCGTCTTCCTGGCGCGCAAAGCCCGCCAGGCACATGCCGAACGACTATCCCGATCCCGCCGCGCTGGAGCGTGTCGAGGCGACGCTGCGCACCCTGCCGCCGCTGGTGTTCGCCGGCGAGGCGCGCCGGCTGAAAGCGCTGCTCGGCGATGTCGCGGCCGGCAAGGCCTTCCTGCTGCACGGCGGCGATTGCGCCGAAAGCTTCAAGGAATTCGCCGCCGACAATATCCGCGACACGTTCCGGCTGCTCCTGCAGATGGCCGTGGTGCTGACCTTCGCCGGCGGCAAGCCGGTGGTGAAGCTGGGCCGGATCGCTGGTCAGTTCGCCAAGCCGCGCTCCGAGCCCACCGAAACCATCGGCGGCGTCACCCTGCCGTCCTATCGCGGCGACATCATCAACGGCATGGCTTTCGAGGCGTCGGAGCGCATCCCGGACCCGGATCGGCTGTTGCGGGCCTATAACCAGTCGGCCTCGACCCTGAACCTGCTGCGCGCCTTTGCCGGCGGCGGCTATGCCGACCTGCACAATATCCACCGCTGGACCCTGGGTTTCGTCGAGGGCAGCCCCCAGGGCGCGCGCTACCGCGAACTGGGCGACAAGATCAGCGAAGCGCTGGACTTCATGTCCGCCGTGGGCGTCACGGCGGAAACCCACCGTGAAATGCACAGCGTCGAGTTCTTCACCAGCCACGAGGCCCTGCTGCTTGGCTTCGAGGAGGCGATGACCCGCGTCGATTCCACCACCGGCGACTGGTACGACACCTCCGCCCACATGGTTTGGATCGGCGAGCGGACCCGCCAGTTGGATGGCGCCCACATCGCCTTCTGCAAGGGGATCAAGAACCCGGTCGGCCTGAAATGCGGCCCGACCCTGGAGCCGGACGAACTCTTGCGCCTGATCGACGCCCTGAACCCGGCCAACGAGCCCGGCCGGCTGACCCTGATCGGCCGGTTCGGCTCGGACAAGGTCGCCGACCGCCTGCCGCCCCTGATGGCCGCCGCGCGGCGCGAGGGGCGGGAAGTGGCCTGGGAGATCGATCCCATGCACGGCAATACGCTGAAGGCGAACAATGGCTACAAGACCCGGCCATTCGACCGGATCCTGGCCGAGGTGCGCGGCTTCATCGAGGTGGCTCAGGCCGAGGGCGTACACCCTGGCGGCGTGCACCTGGAGATGACCGGCCAGAACGTGACCGAATGCATCGGCGGCGCCCGCGCGCTCAGCGAGGGCGATCTGGCCGACCGCTATCACACGCACTGCGATCCGCGCCTGAACGCCGACCAGGCGCTCGA
This sequence comes from Caulobacteraceae bacterium, assembly GCA_036272715.1. Classification (GTDB taxonomy): domain Bacteria; phylum Pseudomonadota; class Alphaproteobacteria; order Caulobacterales; family Caulobacteraceae; genus Poindextera. Next base: position 26,470 of record DATAYD010000013.1, read on the forward strand.
ATTGGCCTTCCTGGTGGCGGAGAAGCTGAAGTCCGCTCGCGCCGCCGAACGTCGGGCCGTGGCCTAGTTGTCGTTTCCAAGACGATAGTTCAGGCCGGCGTGCCCAGGATCCAGCCTTCTTCGCGCTGAGCGTCTTCCACGATGTCCGCGGGCGACGTCTTCGACGCGCCGAACAGCGCCCCCAGCTTGCCCGCCTCGTCCAGCCGCGCGAAGTATTCCGCCGCCGCGCGCACCTGGGCCAGGTCCTTGACTTCGCCAGCGGCGGGCGCGGCCTTCATCATCGAGGGATAGACCTCGGCCGCGACCAGTTCGACCCCGGCCAGGTCCAGTTCATCCAATGCCTTAAGACTGGTCTCGAAGGGCCAGATCTTCATGGCGTCGCCGCGGGCCAGCTTCAGGCGGCGCACCACTGGGATGCCCAGGATCGCCTGGCCGCCGACCGAACCGTTGTAATAGAGCTTCCAGATCGGGCTGACGCCCTTGGTGGCCGCCTCCGCGTGCCGCAGTTCGGGCAGGTCGTCCGGCCCGTGGTCGCGGGTGCGCTTAGGCTGCAGAGTAGTCAAAGCATCCTTGGGCGGGCATCCCCAGAACGGGAAGGGTCCGCCGGTCAGGCGCCGATTGATCTCCGAGGCGACGCCGAAACGATTATTGGTGTTGTCGACCTTGTCCTTGACCATCTTGTCGAGCTGGTCCCAGGCGGAGCGCCACGGCGTCTCGGTGGACAGCTTCAACGCACCCGCGAAGCCACGGGGAAAACCTAGTGGAAAATCAAAGCCCAACAGGACGCGTTCGCTGCGCTTCTTCAGGTCGTCCAGTATGGCCGTCAGCTTCGTTTCCGCTTCGGCGCGCGTGGGCGGATTGAACGCCTCGAACGCCAGGCGAAAGCGCACGTCGCGCTTGAGCACGCCGATCCAGACGGAGTCCGCGCCCGTGTTCGGCTTGGAAGCCGCACTCCAGTCGACGACGACATAGGCGTTGAACAGACGCGCCACGTGGGGCTCCGGCAGACGAGGACCGCGCGGCTTGTAGCGCACCGCGGAGTTAGGGGGAACGGAAAGCGCGAGGAATTCGCAATGGGCCCCGCCGCCGACGGTCTTGACGGACTCGGATAAAGCGCGCCTTTCCCGGCCACATCGCGCGGAGTTCGGATTGAGCAAGCTGTTGAGAGCCGGCGTGGCCGGCGCCGGGTCGTTCGGACGGCATCACGCGCGCATCTATGCCGGCATTGAAGGCGTGAGCCTGGCCGGGGTGTTCGATCTGCATCTGGAACGCGCCCAGAGCATTGCCGCAGCGCATGGCGGCCATGGTTTCGACGACCTGGACGCCTTTCTGGACCAGATCGATGTCCTGACCGTCGCGTCGCCCGCGACCACGCACGCCAGCCTGGCCTTGGCCGCGCTGGGCGCCGGCAAGGCGGTCTATGTGGAAAAGCCCCTGGCGACCAGCCTGGACGACGCCGATCGGCTCAACGCCGTGGCGGCGAAAACGGGCGTGGTCCTGGCCTGCGGCCTGCAGGAGCGCGTGGCCTCGAAAGCCCTGGGCATTCTGGACCTGCCCGAGATCCCGACCTTCCTCGAGGCGGTGCGTCGCGGGCCATGGGGGCCGCGCAATACCGATGTCTCGACCATTCTCGACTTGATGATTCACGATATCGACCTGGCCCTGACGCTGAATCCGGCCGAGCCGCTGACCGTCGAAGCCGAGGGGCGCATCACCGAAGGCCCTTGCATCGACGAGGCCCGCGCCGACATCACTCTGGGCGACGGCGCCAACATCATTCTGGAGGCCTCGCGCATCGCCGAACACCGCGAACGGCGGATGCGGGTGGGCTACCCCTCGGGCGAGGTCGAGATCGACTTCATCACCCGCGCCTTTCGCAACACGACGCCCTTCGCCCTGGATTCCCGCTTCACCGAGACGCCGGCGGGTCACAACCCTCTGGCCGCCAGCGTCCAGGCCTTCATCGCGGCCGTTCGCGGCGAGGCGCCGAGACCGGCGGTGACCGGCGAGGAGGCGGCGCGGGCGCTGGACCTCGCGTTGGCGGTGGAACAGGCCTGCGGGGTTTAGCGGCGCCGACGCCCCGAACCGCGAGGCCCCGGTTCGCCTAACCCAATGGATTGGCGCCGAACAGCTTCGGATGAAGCCATAGGACCACCACGAACAGCACCACGGCCACGACCAGCCGCCACCAGATCTCGCCGATCTTCAGCTTCTGGCGGCCCTGGACGATGGCGGCGAAAGGAATGTTCGAGGTCTGGGCCTTGAAGGCGCCGTAGCGCTCGCCCAGGGCGCGCATGCGCTTGGCGTCGATGCTGACGGGACCGAACAGGCCCAGGATCAGCATGGAGCCGAACAGGCAGAAGGCGCTGAGCGTCCCGTTCACCAGCAGGTGGGCGAAGGCCCAGATGGCCACGCCCCACAGGAACGGATGGCGGGTGATCCGCGTCATGCCGCGCACGGCGGAGGCCTTGTCCACTTCGCCGCCGCCCGCGACCCGGGTCGGGCTATTGGTCAAAAGGCCAGGGACCATGAACAGGAAACCGATCAGGACCAGGCCGATCGCCGGATGCCGGGTCGCGGGCGTCACCGTCCAGAAAACCGTGTCGCCTGGACCGCCGCGCGCATGGGCGAAGGCGATGATCAGCCAGGTCAGGGCCACGGCCGAGGCCAGGGAAAAGAGGCCCATATAGGGACCTTCGCCGATTGCGCTCGTGATCCGGTCGCGCAACGGCGTGCCGGAGATCAAGAGATGCATGAGCACGAAGACCGCCGTCGCGGCCGCCAGCATGACCATTGGACCCTCCCACCGCGTTGTCGCGGCGAGCATGAGCCGGCGCCTTGGCTAGAACAAGTCGTTCTCTGGAGACTCCGCGGTCTCCTCGGCTTCATCATCGTCCTCCACCGCGGTCGTCGCGCGCGCCGTCACGCGGGCTCCCCGCCGCAGGATTGCTTCCGCGCGGGCCAGCCAGCCGCGGGCTTCCTCGATCGCATCGGACGGGGGGCGGACGTCGCGGCGCGCTTCGTCCTCGGGCAGCCACAGGTCGAGCAGGAAGTCCGGATGGCGCGGATCGTCGAACAGCAGGCGCAGGCTGACCCGGGACGCCGCGCCGGCGACCTGGTCCAGCGCCCGCCGCGGCTCGTCGCGGACGGCGCGGGCCACGACCTGGCCATCGACCATCAGTTCGGCGCCGATCAAGGCCTGTAGCGGGTAGAGCAGGGCGTTGGCGCCCCCGTCGCGCATCACCACCAACTGACCGGAGGCAAGACGGAAGCCCGCGCCGGCGTTGCGCCCACGGGCCACGATGATCGCATCCAGGTCTCCGCCCAGTGAGCGGTGAATCAGCCGCCGCAGCCGCCGCTCTTCATCGAACCACCAAGCCGTGGCGCTGCCGGCGAAGGTCAGGGCCGATCCAGCCAACCCCAGCACCAGCAGCAAACGCAGAAGGTTCTGCACGGCGGCGCCTAGAGGTCCAGCTCCACCACCACGGGCACGTGATCGGACGGCTTCTCACGGCCGCGCACGTCGCGGTGGATCTCGCAGGCCTTGAGCCGGTCGGCGGCCTGGGGCGAGAGCAGGGCGTGGTCGATGCGGATGCCATAATTTCGTTGCCAGGCGCCGGCCTGGTAGTCCCAGAAGGTGTAGGCGTGAGTCTCACCATCATTGGCGGCTTGGTGGGCGTCGGTCAGGCCCAGCCATTTCAAAGCGCGGAAAGCTGAACGGGTCTCGGGCTGGAACAGGGCGTCGCCCAGCCAGTTGGCCGGATTGTCGCAATCGGTCTCCTCGGGGATCACGTTATAGTCCCCGGTCAGCACCAGCGGCTCCTCGAGCTCAAGCAATTCGCGGGCGTGGGCGTTCAGCCGCCGCATCCAGCCGAGCTTGTAGGCGAACTTGTCGGTCCCGACCGGATTGCCGTTGGGCAAGTATAGGCCGCCGACCCGCACCGGTCTCGGGCCCGAGACCACGGCCTCGATATAGCGGGCATGATCGTCCCCTTCGCCGTCGGGCAGCCCGCGCCGGACGTCTTCCAGCGGGGTCTTGGACAGCATGGCGACGCCATTATAGGTCTTCTGGCCGTGGACGGCGACGTTATAGCCAAGGGATTCAAAGGCTTCAGTCGGAAACTTCTCGTCGACGCACTTGATTTCCTGCAGGCAGGCCACGTCGGGGCTCGCTTCGCGGAACCACGTCAGCACGGTTTCGAGCCGCGCATTGATCGAGTTGACGTTCCAGGTGGCGATGCGCATGCGGCCCTCGGCTATGGCCCGCCGAGGCTAGAGCGCGGCCATGGAAAGGGAAAGCCGGTTTCGCCTGGAGTGTCGCGCTCTCGGCCCTCACGAGGAAGGCTTCCCGCCACCAAAACCACGCGCGGCCGATCGCGACGGTTTAGATCGAGAAGCTGACGCCGCAGCCGCAGCTAGACTTGGCGTTGGGGTTGCGCACCCGGAATTCCGCGCCAGCCAGTTCGTCGACGAAATCGATCTCCGAGCCGCCGAGCAGCGCCAGCGAGACGATGTCGACCACCGCCGCGGCCCCGTCGCGTTCGACCTTCAGATCATCGTCCTGGGCCGCATCGACCAGGTCGAACTGGTACTGAAAGCCCGAGCAACCGCCCCCCTCGACCGCCACGCGCAGCATCAGCGGGCGCCCTTCACGCGCCGAGATGGTCTGGATTCGCCGTGCGGCGGATTCGGAAAGGGTTACGGTCTGGGCCATGGCGCGCTGATATCCCGATCAAGACCCTATATGAGGCCACCGCGCGCCGTGCGAAAGAGGCGCCGCGCAAGAGGAGCATCCATGGTGTCCCAGGAGCCTCAAAAACCTTTCACCCCGGCGTCCTACGCCTCCGATCCGAACCGGTCAAAAGGCCGGCGGCATCCCGAGCCCGACAGCCGCACGCGCACGCCTTTCGCCCGCGATCGCGACCGGATCATCCACACCTCCGCGTTTCGCCGGCTGAAGGACAAGACCCAGGTGTTCGTGGCGCATGAGGGCGACCACTACCGCACCCGCCTGACCCATTCGCTGGAAGTGGCCCAGATCGCCCGGTCCCTGGCCCACGCCCTGGGTCTGGACGACGATCTGGCCGAGGCCATCGCCCTGGCCCACGATCTGGGCCACCCACCGTTTGGCCATTCCGGCGAGGATGAACTGGACGCCTGCATGTCGCCCTATGGCGGCTTCGACCACAACGTCCAGACCTTCCGCGTGGTGACGCGCCTGGAACAGCGATATCCGGATTTCGACGGCCTGAACCTGACCTGGGAGTCGCTGGAAGGGGTCATCAAGCACAACGGGCCGGTGCTCGACCGGCTGGAGCGGCCTTCTTGGCGCGCCGTTGTCGAGTTCAATCAGGCCTATGACCTGGAACTGGGCGGCTACGCCTCGGCCGAGGCCCAGGTCGCGGCCCTGGCCGACGACATCGCCTATAACAACCATGACGTCGACGATGGGGTGCAGGCTGGACTGTTCGGCCTGGAGGACCTGATGCTGACGCCGCTGATCGGCCCGATCCTCCGAGCCTTGAAGCTGGAGCGGCCGGACCTCGACGCCCGCATGCTGCGCCTGGAGGCGGTGCGGCGGATGATCGGGGTCATGGTGGAAGACGTGCTGGACCAGACCCGGCGGAATGTCGCCGAGTTCAAGATCGAGACCGATCGCGACGTGCGCGATCTGGGCCGGCCGCTCGTGGCTTTTTCCACCGATACGGCCGAGGACCTGTCGCGGCTGCGGCTGTTCCTGCACCAGAAGATGTATCGCCACTACCGCGTCAACCGCACGCGCAGTCAGGCGCGGCGGATTCTGGCCGAGATGTTCGCCCTGTTCATGGCCGAACCGGGGGTCATGCCGACCGAATGGTCGGAACGCGCCGAAAAGCGCGACGAGGTCGGCCGGGCGCGGCTGGTGTGCGACTATATCGCCGGCATGACCGACCGGTTCGCCATCGAAGAACATCGTAAGTTGTTCAATCTCGACGTCTGGGCCTGACGCCGCCCAAACCGCCCACAACCTGCGGCGCGGCGCCGCTTCGGGCGGCTGGCCGGCTCGGTTAGAGTGACGGTTCGAAGCGATTCGCCGCCTCGTCTTCCCACCCGTCATCGGCGTTCGGAGCCTGAGCCATGACCGACCACGATCGCGGCGCCTACACGCCCCAGACCGACGCGCCGCTCAGCTTCGACGCCCGGCGCGCGTCCGGCGGCCAGCCCGTGCCCATGACCCTGCTGATCAGCGGAATGGTGCTGGTCGTCCTGCTGATGGGCGTGGTCTATTTCTATCGTAGCGGCGTGCGGCGTTCGAACGAAGCGCCCCAGGTGATCGGCGCGCCGGTGGCGACCACCAAATCCGCGCCGCCCCCCGCTGAACAGCCGAGTGACGCCGCGGCCGGCCTGCAGGTCTACAAGTCCGAGACCGCGCCGCCGTCCCAGCCGCAAACCGCTCCGTCCAACGCGCCGAAGTTCACGCCGGCGCCGGAACAGCCCGCGCCGCGACCAGCGCCGCAGGCCGCCCCGCCACCCCCTCCGCCCGCGCCCGCGCATGCCGCTCCGGTCCAGAACGCGTCGCCTGCACCGACGCCCGCCAAGCCGTTGGCCGCCGCGCCGAAGCCGATCGCCAAGCCGCCCGTCGCGCCGCCGGCTCCCGTCCCAGCAGCGACCGCGCCGGCTCCCGCCGCCGCCGGAGCCGCCGTGGTCCAGATCGGGGCCTTCTCCTCGCCCGCTCTCGCCGACAAGGGCTGGGGCGATGTCGCCAAGGCCATGCCGGGCGCCATGGCCGGCAAGACCAAGACCGTCCAGGTGGTCGACAAGGACGGCAAGACCTTCTACCGGACCTCGGTCGGCGGGTTCGCCTCCAGGGCGGACGCGGTCAGCTTCTGCGTGTCGCTGAAAGCGGCCGGCAAGAGCTGCATCGTCAAGTGAGCGCGGACGTCACGGCCTGCATCCTGGGCTGCGCCGGCCAGGCGCTGACGCCGGACGAGCGTGGGTTCTTCCGTGACGTCCAGCCCTGGGGCTTCATCCTTTTCAAGCGCAATATCGACACGCCCGACCAGGTTCGCGCCCTGGTCCAGGATCTGCGCGCCTGCGTGGACCGCGCCGACGCGCCGATCCTGATCGACCAGGAGGGCGGCCGGGTCCAACGCTTGGGGCCGCCCCACTGGCGGCGCTTCCCGCCCGGCCGCGCCTATGGCGACCTGGCCGGCAATGATCCCCTGGTCCGACGCGAGATTACCCGGCTCGGGGCGCGGCTGCTGGCGCACGACCTCGCCAACCTCGGGATCAATGTCGACTGCGTTCCGGTTTTGGACGTGCCCGCGCCCGACGGTCATGAGATCATCGGCGACCGCGCCTATGGCGATACGGCCGAGGCGGTCGCCAGCCTGGGCCGGGCGGCGGCGGAGGGCCTGATCGCCGGCGGCGTCCTGCCGATCATCAAGCACATCCCCGGCCACGGCCGCGCCCGAGCCGACAGCCATCTGGACCTGCCGGTGGTCGAGGCTTCGGCCGACGAACTGGACGCGCGCGACTTCGCCCCGTTCCGGGTGCTGTCGGACATGCCGATCGCCATGACCGCGCACGTGGTCTACACCGCCTTCGATCGCCGCCGGCCGGCCACCACCTCGCGCCAGGTGATCGTCGAGGTGATCCGTCGCCGGATCGGCTTCGACGGCCTGCTGGTCAGCGATGACCTTTCGATGAAAGCGCTCGGCGGCGATTTTGGCGAACGCGCCAGGGCGTCTCTGGCGGCCGGCTGCGACATCGTCCTGCACTGCAATGGCGATCCGGCCGAGATGAAGGGGGTGGCGGCGGGCGCCCGGCTGTTGAAGGGCAAGGCCAAGACCCGCGCCGCCGCCGCGCTGGCCAGGCTGGCGCGGACGGTCGAACCGTTCGATGCCGACGAGGGCAGGGCGCGGTTCGACGCGGCCTTCGAAGGACGGTGGGCGGCGTGAGCGACACCAGTTTCCAGCCCAATTTCGATTTCGCCGCCGCCGCCATGGCCGCCGAGGACGGAGACGCCTTGATCGTCGATCTGGACGGCTATGAAGGTCCATTGCACGTCCTGCTCGCCCTGGCGCGGAGCCAGAAGGTCGATCTGCGCCAACTGTCGATCCTGAAGCTGGCCGAGCAGTATCTGGCGTTCGTGCACCGGGCGCGGCGGGTGCGGTTCTCGTTGGCCGCCGATTATCTGGTGATGGCGTCGTGGCTGGCCTATCTGAAGTCGCGCCTGATGCTGCCCAAGCCGGAGCGCAAGGCCGGAGACGAGCCGCCGGCCGAGGAGATCGCCGCGGCGCTGGCTTTCCGTCTCGCCAAGCTGGACGCGATCCGCAACGCGTCCGAGGCGTTGAAGGCCCGGCCGCGGTTGAAGCGCGACGTGTTCGTGCGGGGCGATCCGGAGGCGGTTAAGATCACCTCGAGCGCCAAGCTCGACGGAAACCTCTACGCCCTGGTCCAGGCCTATGTCGGCCAGCGCCGGAAGGACGTCGACCGCCGCTATCGCCCACGTCCGCCCGAGGCCTATCCGCTGGATGACGCGCGCAACCGGCTGAGGGGCAAATTGGCCGAGATGCGCGCCTGGACCCCACTCAGCGCGATCGCGCCGCGCACCGCGCGCGCTGGCGGCCAAGGCCCCAGCCGCGCGTCCTACCTGGCCTCGACCCTCTCCGCCGGCCTGGAACTGGTGCGCGAAGGGGACCTGGAAGCCCGCCAGATGGAGGCTTTCACCGACGTCTATCTGCGTGCGCGCCTGCGCCTGGAGGCGGCGGAGTGAACGAGCCCGACACCCGTCCGGAGCCGGGCCTGGACGTCGAACGCCAGATCGAGGCGCTGTTGTTCGCCGCCGCCGGACCGCTCGGCATGGCCGATCTTGCCCGACGGTTGCCGGCGGGCGCCGATGTCGAGGCGGGCCTGGCTGGCCTGCGGGCCCGCTACGACGGTCGCGGGGTCGAACTGGCCTGCGTCGCCGGGGCCTGGCGTTTCCAGACCGCCGAAGACCTGGCCTATCTGATGACCGAGGAGCGCGAGGAGCCGCGCAAGCTGTCCAAGGCGGCCCAGGAGACCCTGGCCATCATCGCCTATCACCAGCCGGTGACCCGCGCCGAGATCGAACAGGTGCGCGGCGTCCAGGCCAGCCGCGGTACGCTGGACGTGCTGCTGGAGCTTGGCCTGGTCCGCATGCGCGGCCGGCGGCGTACGCCCGGCCGCCCGGTCACCTTCGGCACGACCAGTGATTTTCTGGAGCACTATGGCCTGGCCAGCCTGGCCGATCTGCCCGGCGCGGCGGAGATGAAAGCCCTGGGCCTGCTCGGCGCGGATCTGCCGCCGGGTTTCGACGTGCCCAATCCGTCGGCCGATATGGCGGGCGACGAGGATCCGCTCGAACCTGGCGAAACGCCGGAGTTCCACCAGGACTATCTGGGAGAGGAAAGCTAGGTCCCGCGGAATAGCGGCGCGAGAAAGTCCGTCAGGCATGGGATGGAAGGCGCCGGAATACCTCATATTGTCCAGGACGCTCCATTTCGCCGCATTCGCATGCTATCCGGACCAGGATCGTTGGCTCGGGGCCGTCGGACGCCTATAATAGGTTTGAACATCGAAGCGCCGCCTGGCTCGGCGCGCCGCAGGAGTTGATCTAACATGGGTGGCCTTAGCCCCTGGCATCTGTTGATCCTGGCCGTCATCGCGCTGCTCTTGTTCGGCGGTCGCGGCAAGCTGTCGTCGATCATGGGCGACGCGGCCAAGGGCATCAGGGCCTTCCGCGACGGGTTGAAGGACGAGCATGACACGAGCAACGCCGCCGCGCCCGCGTCCCCTGCGCTGCCTTCGGCCGAGAAGGAAAAGGATCCCGTCGCCCGTTGAGTCCGCTCCCCGCCGGTCCTGGCCGGTGAAAACGACGCCAGGGTGGGCGAGCCGCGCCCGGCCTTGCTCCGCGCGAGTCCCGATCCATGTTCCCTGAAAACCGTTTTATGGAGGTGCTGATCATCGGCGCCCTGGCGCTGATCGTGATCGGGCCGAAAGATCTGCCGCTGCTGATGCGCCGGCTGGGCCAGTTCATGGGCCGGATGCGGGCCATGGCGGCGGAATTCCGCGCCAGCTTCGACGAACTGGCCCGCCAATCGGAACTGGACGAGCTGCGCCGCGAAGTAGACGCCCTGCGCAACAGCGCCCGCCCAAGCGAGACCGCGCCGGAAGCCGGCGTGTTCGACGACATCAAGTCCAGCCTTTCAACCCAGCCGGCGCCGGTGATGACGCCGTTGCCCCAGCCCGAACTGGTTCCGGTTCCCAGCCCGGCCGAGCCGCCCACGACCATCGCCGAGGCGCCGCCCAAGCCGGCCCGTAAGTCGCGCGCCAAGCCCAAGGCCGCGCCGGCGGACACGGACGGAGCGCACGAATCGTCGACCAGCGCCACGGGCTCGCCCTCGTGAGCGCATCGGATCCCTACGCCGGCGAAGATCACGACGAAATCGAGGCCTCGCGCGCGCCCTTGATGGACCACCTGATCGAACTGCGATCGCGGCTGATCGTCTGCGCCGCGGCCCTGGTCGTGGGATTCGGCGTGTGCTTCGCCTTCGTCACCCAGATCTACCTGTTCCTTTTGCAGCCCTTCAAACGCGCGGCCGGCCTGATGGCCGTGCAACACGCCGCCGGCGGTCATGTCGGCAGTTTCGACCTGCTTTTGACCGTCGTCGGCTTGAAGCCCGCGCCGCACGGCCAAATCCCGCAACTGATCTTCACCGAGCCGCTGGAATTCTTCTTCACCAAGGTCAAGCTGGCCATGTTCGGGGCCATCGTGCTGACCTTCCCGATCCTGGCCTTCCAGCTCTACAGGTTCGTGGCGCCGGGCCTCTACAGGAAGGAACGACGCGCCTTTCTGCCGTTCCTGGTCGCCTCGCCGGTGCTGTTCACCATGGGCGCCGCGCTGGTCTACTACATCATGTTGCCGTTCGTGCTCTGGTTCTCGCTGAACCAGCAGATCACGGGCGACTCCCAGGTTTCGGTCCAGTTGCTGCCCAAGGTGTCGGACTATCTGACCCTGGTGACCACATTGCTGCTGGCGTTCGGGCTCTGTTTCCAACTGCCGGTGGTATTGGCGCTGCTGGGCATGGCGGGGCTGGTGACGTCGAAGATGCTGGCCGGCGCACGCCGATACGCCATTGTCGGCGTTTTCGTCGTGGCCGCCATCCTGACCCCGCCGGATCCGGTCAGCATGCTGAGCCTGGCCTTGCCAGGGGTGCTGCTCTACGAAATCTCGATCCTCTGCGTCTGGTTGATCGAGCGGCGCCGACCGGAAGAGACCGAGAGCCAATAAGGCGGCCCAGGGCTTCAACAAATGCTTTAGGCTATCGGCGGCGCTCCCGTTTTTGGATCAGCCGATCCCAAGGGCGCGCTTCAGCGCCGCCATGGAATCGCGCGCGAAGGTTTTGCTCACCCCTGCGTCCTGCGCAAACATGAAGCCGTGCGGCGCGCCGGGATAGATGTGCAGTTCGGTTGGCACGCCCGCGCGGATCAACCGACGCGCATAGTCCATGTCCTCCTCGACGAAGAGGTCCAGCGCGCCGCAGATCATGAAGGTCGGCGGAAGGCCGGAAAGATCGTCGGCGCGAGCCGCCGCGGCGTAAGGCGAGATATCCGGGCCGCCGGGATCCTGGCCCAACAAGGCGGCCCAGCCGAACCGGTTCGCCTCGCGCGTCCAGATGAACTGGCCCACATGGGGCGAGGGATCGGGCTTGACGGCGGTACGGTCGTCCAGCATCGGGAAGATCAGATGCTGGAACGCCACCGGGATCTCGCCCCGATCCCGCGCCAGCAACACCAGGCCCGCCGCCAGTCCGCCGCCGGCGCTCTCGCCGGTGACGGCGATCCGGGCCCGGTCGACGCCCAGGTCTTCGGCCTTGGCATGCAGCCAGGCCAGGGCGGCGTAGCAGTCCTCGACGGGGCCGGGATGCGAGGTTTCCGGCGCGAGCCTGTAGTCGACCGAAACCACCGTCGCGCCGAGTTCCAGCGCGTAGGCCGCGCCGCCGGCGATTGCCATCTCGACCGAGCCCAGGACATAGCCGCCGCCATGGATGTGCAGGACGCCGGGGCCTGGCGCCCCAGACCGCGCCTTGGGCCTGATCACCATCACCCGCACGTCGGGCGAACCAGCGGGACCCGGAACGCTTTGCTCCATCACCTCGACCGTGGGGGGCGGAGGCTGCCGGCTGGCCTGAACCGTTTCCCGCATCATCGCGCGGGTCGCCTTCAGGCTCGAATGATCGAGCTCGAGGCTTGGAAATTGATCGATGAACAGGCCCAGTTCAGGGTCGACGAGATGTCTCGATGGCATGGCGTTCCGGCTCCCTCTTGTGTGCGCCAAACATATCCGAGGCCGCCCGGCGCGCCACCGGCTTCTTGTGTCGGATCGTGGCGCGCCGGGCCGCATCGGGCTAGACGACGGACATGATCAGAATCGCCCGTCTGTTCGCCAATCCTGTCGACGCAGCCGCCTTGGCCGCCGGCGGCTTCTGCCTGATCGCCGCGGCGGCCGGGCAGGGCGGCCGGTTCAGTGCGCGGCTGGATATTCTGAACCATTTCGCCCCGATCTGGCTTCTGGGCGCGGCCCTGGCGGGGCTCTACGGCGTGATCCTGGCCGCACCCGGCGCCCGGCCGATCCTGGCGGGCGTCGGCTTGGTCGGCATCCTGGCGTCAGGCGCCCTGATCCTGCCCGAACTGATCCGGCCGATCCGGCCAACGGTCGGCGACGACGCCCCTGGTCAGATCAAGCTGATCCAGTTCAACGCCTGGGACCGCAACGCCGATGTGACCGCGACGGCCGATTGGATCGCGGCGCAAAAACCGGACCTTGTGCTGATGCAGGAGGTCGAGGCGCCGATCCGGCAGGCCATGATCCAGCGCGGCTTCAATCTGATGCGCGGCATGGGGCGCTCGGCGATCTTCAGTCGGCTGCAGCCCGTTCCCGGCCATTATCAAATCCCCCATCCCGACTGGAAGCGGCTGCCTAGTTTTTCACGCGCCGAGTTCGCCGGCCCGGGTGGGGACTTCAGCGTGTTTTCGGTCCACATCGGCTGGCCGGTCTGGCGTGGCCAGACCGTCGAACTCAGCACCTTGGCGGAAGTCCTTGATCACTATCCGCGCGACCGCATCCTACTGACCGGCGATTTCAACCTCACGCCGTGGTCGTTTACGCTGCGGCGACTGGATGAACGTTTGGGATTGGAGCGCCGCGACCGCGCGCTGTTCTCCTGGCCTTCGCGCCTTGCGCCGACCGGGCGGCTCACCTGGCCCGCGGCCATGCTGCCGATCGACCATATCTATGCCGGTAGGGCCTGGCGGACGGTCAGCCTGACATGCGGACCCCGCCTTGGGTCGGACCACTATCCGCTGGTCATCCGCCTCGCCTTGGTCAACTGAGGCCATAGGAAAGGACGCATCTCTTCCTTTGGCGATCGTTGCGCGCGCCGACGCCGACCAGGAACCCTGGCGGCGTTCGGACGCGCGGTCGTCAATCTGGTCCGCGGGGCCGCCTAGGGCCGCCCGCGGATAGTGCGTTGCGCCGAAGGCTTAGCGCCAGGCGCAGACGCGATGGTGATGGTGAGTCGTGCAGACCTGATGGCGATGATGCATCGGGCGGGCGGAGGCCGAGGTCGAGATGGCCAGGACGGAAGCGGCGATCAGGAGGGCGGTCAAAGACTTCACGGAGTTTCCTTTCAGATGACTAGATTAACCTAGCTGATCCGCCCGGTATCGAAATGTCGCGCCGGAAATATGACGGGCGGAACCGGCGGCTTCCATTTGGATGGTCCGCCGGATCGGCGCTCATCCGCGCATCATCTAAAGCGGAGCTTGCGCGCTAAGAACGCCGCGCGCGGGTTGGCGCCCCTCGCGACGCGCCTTATGGAAGTCCGCTCCCCCCGACTGCGGCCAGCCGATCCCATGCACGACATCAAAGCCATCCGCGACAACCCCGCCGCCTATGACCGCGCCTGGGTGTCGCGGGGGCTGTCGCCGCAGACCCCCGCCCTGCTGGACCTGGACACCGCCCTGCGCGCCGCTCAGACCGCGCTCCAGGAAGCGCAGGGCCGGCGCAACGAAGCCTCCAAGCAGATCGGCCAGGCCAAGGCGCGCAAGGACGAGTCCGGCGCGGCGGCGCTGATGGTCGAGGTCGAGACCCTCAAGGGCGCGATCACGACCCAGACCGAGGCCGAACGAACCGCTGGCGAATCGCTGCGCACGTTGCTGGCCGCCCTGCCGAATCTGCCGGCCGCGGACGTGCCGGAAGGGCCGGACGAGACCGCGAACGCCGAACAGCGCCGCTGGGGCGAACCGTTCGCGATCAAGCATCCCAAGGATCACGTCGATCTGGGGCAGGGCGCCGGCCTGATGGATTTCGAGGCCGCCGCGCGCATGTCCGGTTCGCGTTTCGTGGTGCTGAAGGGCGAACTGGCGCGGCTGGAGCGGGCGCTGGGCCAGTTCATGCTGGATATCCAGACCCGCGAGCATGGCTATACCGAGATTTCTCCGCCGCTCCTGGTGCGCGAGGAGACGGTGTTCGGCGTCGGCCAGTTGCCCAAGTTTGAAGAGGACCTGTTCCGCACCACCGACGGTCGCTGGCTGATCTCCACCGCCGAGGTCTCCCTGACCAACCTCGTGCGCGAACAGATCACCGCGGAAGAGGAACTGCCGCTGCGGTTCACCGCCTTGACGCCCTGTTTCCGCTCCGAGGCGGGCGCGTCGGGCCGCGACACCCGCGGCATGATCCGTCAGCACCAGTTCTATAAGGTCGAGCTGGTGGCGATCGCCGCGCCGGAGCGCTCGGAGGAAGAACACCAGCGGATGGTGGAAAGCGCCGAGGCGATCCTGAAACGCCTGGAGCTGCCGTTCCGCACCATGATGCTGTGCACCGGCGACATGGGCTTTTCCGCTCGCAAGACCTTCGACCTCGAGGTCTGGCTACCGTCCCAGGATACTTATCGCGAGATCAGCTCGATCTCCAATTGCGGCGACTTCCAAGCCCGCCGCATGGACGCCCGCTGCAAGAAGGCCGGCGACAAGGGCACGCGCTTTGTCCACACCCTGAACGGCTCGGGCCTGGCGGTGGGCCGCACGCTGGTGGCGCTGCTGGAGAACTATCAGGACGAGGGCGGCCGGATCGCCATTCCCCAGGTGCTGCAAGGCTATCTGGGCGGGCTGACCCATATCGGCGGTTCGGCCGGCTGATGCGCATCCTGGTCACCAACGACGACGGCATCCATGCCGACGGCCTGGCGGTGCTGGAAAAGATCGCCCATGCGCTTTCGGACGATGTCTGGGTCGTGGCGCCGGAAACCGAGCAGTCGGGGGCCAGCCGCGCCCTGACGCTCAGCGACCCGATTCGCGTGCGACGCCTGGAGGAGAAGCGCTTCGCCGTCGTCGGCACGCCCACCGACTGCGTGCTCCTCGCCGTTCAGGAGTTGATCCAAGGCGCCCGGCCCGATCTGGTCCTGTCCGGCGTCAATCGGGGCCAGAACATCGCCGAGGACGTCAGCCTGTCCGGCACGGTCGCGGCGGCGATCGAAGGCATGGCGCTGGGCATCCCGTCGATCGCGCTCTCCCAGTCGATGAGGTATTTCAACGACAAGGTGCAACTCAGCTACGAGACCGCCGAGGTGTTCGCGCCAGGCATCATCGCACGTCTCCTCGAGACGGGTTGGCCCAAGAGCGTGCTGATCAATATCAACTTCCCCTCCGGACCGGCGACCGCCGATATCCAGGTCGAGGTGACCCGCCAGGGGTTCCGGGACGTCTATCTGCGCCACGCCGAAAAGCGCACGGATCTGCGTGGTCGCGACTATTACTGGCTGGGCTTCAAGGGCAAGCTGTCCGAGCCGGCCGAAGGCACGGACCTGCACGCCATCTATGAGGGGCGGATCTCGGTGACGCCGCTGCATATCGACCTGACCGACATGGAGACGGTGCGGAACCTGAAATCGGTGTTGGGCGGAGCTCCGCCCAAGCTGGACGGGCGCCATGGCTGACGTCGAAGACGACGAGGACGATTCGCCGGAGACCCGCCGCGCCCGCCTGATCCTGAGTCTCAGGTCCCAGGGCGTCAGCGACCCGGCCGTCCTGACGGCGCTGGAACATACGCCGCGCGACCTGTTCACGCCGGACCTGTTCCAGGAGCGGGCCTGGGAAGATTCAGCCCTGCCGATCGCCTGCGGCCAGACCATCAGCCAACCCTTCATCGTCGGCCTGATGACCCAGGCCCTGACCCTGGAGCCCCGCGCCCGGGTTCTGGAGATCGGCACCGGCTCCGGCTACCAGACCGCCGTACTCTCCAAGCTGGCGCGGCTGGTCTATACGGTCGAGCGTTATCGAACGCTGATGGGCGAAGCCGAGGCGCGTTTCCGACAACTGCAGTTGGGCAATATCATCACGCGTTTTGGCGACGGCGGCGAGGGGTGGCCCGAACAGGCGCCGTTCGACCGCATTTTGGTCACCGCGGCGGCGCCAGATGAACCCAAAGCGTTGCTGACTCAGCTTAAGCCATCCGGCGTGCTGGTCGCCCCGATCGGCCGTGGCCCGGTCCAAAGATTGAAACGCTATGC
This sequence comes from Caulobacteraceae bacterium, assembly GCA_036272715.1. Lineage (GTDB taxonomy): Bacteria > Pseudomonadota > Alphaproteobacteria > Caulobacterales > Caulobacteraceae > Poindextera. Next base: position 43,044 of record DATAYD010000013.1, read on the forward strand.
GGGAGACGGCGCCGGAGGCTTCCGGGAGGAGGTGCTGTGCGAGGTCCGTTTTGTGCCGCTGCTGGAAGGTGTTGCGCGTGAGCTTTGACGATGAAGGACTTTCCGGGTGGCGTGGCGGCTTGCGATGTCCGACAGTGCGCGCGCGCCACGGGCGATTCCGACAGGTCGAGGGCGGAGCGACGATGACGGCTTTCTATTCCCGCGTGGCGCTGGTCGCCTTGATGGCGTCCGCGTTGGCGGGCTGTGCGATCGGCTCGCCGGAGTATCCGATCAGCGATGACGCCGCGCCGGCGCGTCCGGCGGCCGGCGGCGCCAACATCGTCGCCGTCAACACTCTGGCCCAGGCGGACCCCTCGCATCGCGACGCTTCGGCCGATGTGGTTCAGGCCGAACAGACCACCAGCCCCGCGCCGCCGCCCGCCGCCGAGGTTCCGCCGCCATCCACCCCGGTGAGCCAGGCGCCTCTGCCGCCGCCCCAGCCGGAACCGCCGCCGATCGTCGAGGCCCCGCTGGGCCCCAGCGTCCAGCCGCCGGTGAACCGTCGTCCCGGTGCGGACAATGAGCCGCCGCCGGCTCCCCCGCCCCCGTCGGCGCGCGCCGAACGTGAGTCCGCCAGGGCTCTGCGCGCCGCGCGGGTCCATGCGCCGCCGCCTCCGCCGCCCGCGAAGCCGCAGGTGGCGGGCAGGGTGGAAAACGTCCACGACGATTCGCACACGGTCGAGGTGGAGAAGGGCGACACCGTCAACACGATCTCCGATGGGCTGATGACGCCCAAGGACGACCTGATCCGGGCCAATCGCCTGCGCAAGCCTTATGAACTCGAGGTCGGCCGCAGCCTGAAGATCCCGGTCCACAAGGTCTATCTGGTCCAGGCGGGCGACAGCCTCTATGGCATCGCGCACCGCTTCTCGACCCCGGTGGACGTTCTGTCGGACATCAATCGCCTCGACGCCAAGAGCCATTTGCGTCCAGGCCAGAAGATCGCCTTGCCGCTTCTGTCCAAGGATACCGGGCCGGTGGAGCCGCCGCGCGAATCGGCGGCCGAACAGGCTCGCGCCGAAGAGGCGCTCCCGCCGTCGAGGCATGCGAAAGCTCCCCCGCCGGCGGAAGACCTGGCTTCGGCGTCCCCGCCGACCCGCCCGGACCCTTATGCGGAGCCCTCGGGGCCGCGCCCTTACGAGAGCCTGTCGTCGCGGTCGCCGACCCGGCCGACCTACGCTCCGCCGACACGCCCGGCCTATCCGCCGCCGACCAGCAGCCTTTCCGAGACCGCGCCGAGCGTCAGCGATTCCCAGATCCAACTGGCGGGGCGAGGGCGCTTCGTCTGGCCGGTGCGGGGCGACCTGCTGTCCGCCTTCGGCCCCAAGCCGGGCGGCCAGCGTAATGACGGGGTCGACATCGCCGCGCCCGAACACAGCCCAGTCCGCGCCGCGGCCTCTGGCGACGTGGTGTATGCTGGCGACCAGATCCCCGGTTTCGGCAACCTTGTCCTGATCAAGCACGAGGGCGGCTGGGTGACGGCCTATGCCCACCTGTCGATGAGCGAGGTCAAGATCAAGGAACATGTCAGCCAGGGCGCCGAGATCGGCCAGGTCGGCCTGACCGGCGGAGTGGACCGGCCGCAGCTCCATTTCGAGATCCGCTACGCCCCGTCGCCCCGCGACAAGGCCCGTCCGATCGATCCGAGCCTGGTTCTGTCGAACCTTGCGGATCAATAGCTTAGCGGCCGGCATAAACATGTCCGCGAGTTAAGCTGCATGTTCAAGGACATGCCGCTAGCCTTGGGGTGAAAGCTCAAGGAGGCTCCCTCATGCGTGCATCGACCGGCGCGGCCTTGGCGGCCCTGGCGGCGCTCTTCGGAGCGGGGGATGCCAATGCGGCGAGCGTGGACATCAAGAACGCCGTCGCGCGCGTCACCGTCATCCCCGAGGCGCGCTCGGACATCTCCGTGACCATCGTCCGCGACGACCCGCGGCGCCCGCTGAAGGTCAATGTCTGGCCCGACGGCCGCACCGATATCGAGGGCGGCTATTTCGGCGGTCTGTTCGGCGGGATCATAGCCTGCAATTCCCACGGCGGCCGGCCCTATGTCCGGGTGTTCGGCGCGGCCATCTCCTATGACGAAATGGCCGAGATCGTCGTCCGGACTCCGCGGGACGTCCGGGTCTCCGCCAGCGGCGCGGTGTTCGGAGAGGTCGGCCGCTCCGAGAACCTCGACCTGCACGTGGACGGTTGCGGGGACTGGGTGGTGGCCAATGTCCACGGGCGCCTCAGCCTGGCCAACGCCGGCTCGGGCGACATCCGCACCGGCTCGGCCGGATCGATGCGGATCAGCACCGCCGGTTCGGGCGACATCTACTCCCACGGCGTCTCCAGCGGCTTCGACGCCAGCATCGCGGGCTCCAGCGACATCCACGTCGCCGAGGCCTCGGGTCCGGTGAAGGTGCGGCTCAACGGCAGCGGCGACCTCGGCATCGGCGGCGGCCACGCCTCCGACCTGGAGGTGCTGATCGCCGGCTCCGGCGATCTTACCTACAAGGGCGTGGCCGACTCGCTGACCGCCTTCGTGGCGGGTTCCGGCGACGTCAACGTCGCCCGCGTGACCGGCGCGGTGAAAAAGTCCATTGCCGGATCGGGCGACGTGAACGTCGGCCACTGACGGAATTCCCGCGCGCGAGGCTCCCGAAAATCGCTCTCGGTTTTGGGTTGACTGAGTCGGGGCTCGCGGGTATCAACCGCCGCTCTGTTGGACCGGCTGTAAGCCTCTCGGTTTAGACGCGGTTCGTGGAACGACCTGACATTGCCAAGCCTAGCGGCAAGATCGCCTGGCTTCGCGACTGAAGGCCCTGGCCCTCGCGGCTCTACCGCGCGGGCCTAATTCGTTTTGCGAGTCTCGTTTACGTCGAATGCGTTTCCAGGGCTTAGGCTTTGGACTGGTCTTTGAAACGGTATTTGAGCGTGGCGAGCGCTGTCTAGGAACTCGGGCGATATGGATCGACAAAATATCCGCATCCGGCTCAAAGCCTTCGACCACCGTGTGCTGGATCATTCCACGCGCGAGATCGTCAACACCGCCAAGCGCACCGGCGCGACGGTGCGCGGCCCAATACCGCTTCCCACTCTGATCGAAAAATTCACCGTCAACCGCTCGCCGCACATCGACAAGAAGTCGCGCGAGCAGTTCGAAATCCGCACGCACAAGCGCGTGCTCGACATCGTCGACCCCACCCCGCAGACCGTGGACGCGCTGATGAAGCTCGACCTGTCCGCCGGCGTGGACGTCGAGATCAAGCTCTAAGAGGGGACCCGCCATGCGTACCGGCGTGATCGCCAAGAAACTGGGCATGACGCGTTTCTTCGATGAAACGGGTAGCCATGTGCCGGTGACCGTGCTGTCGCTGGACGGCTGCCAGGTCGTCGCTCACAAGACCAAGGACAAGGACGGCTACGTCGCCCTGCAACTCGGCGTCGGCGCCAAGAAGGTGAAGAACACCTCCAAGGCCATGCGCGGCCATTTCGCCAAGGCCCTGGTCGAGCCGAAGCGCAAGCTGGCGGAGTTCCGGGTCAGCGAAGACAACCTGATCGACGTAGGCGCGGAATTCACCGCCGACCACTTCCTGGCCGGCCAGGTCGTCGACGTATCGGGCATCACCATTGGCAAGGGCTTCCAGGGCGGTATCAAGCGCTGGAATTTCGGCGGCCTGCGCGCCACCCACGGCGTGTCGCTGTCGCACCGCTCGCTCGGTTCGACCGGCAACCGCCAGGA
>DATAYD010000014.1:0-1770 GCA_036272715.1 Caulobacteraceae bacterium
CAACCCCGCGAACCGAACTGGGGCGTCTCATACTCAAATCCTCGTTCTCCTTGGGTCGCGGTGGGCGATCGCCGACGCTCGCCTCTAGTGGGACCAAAAGGATCATATTTTCAGCCAGATGCGAGGCCGTGTCGTCAACCGGCGATGGTGCCCGATTTTGTCACAGGCTTGATGAGTCGGCGGATCTCGCAAGCGCCGCAGTGATCTGGGCAAGGAACGCGCATTTGGACGCCGGACGTCGATTTTGGCGTTCTGGTTGCTCGCAAGGCCAGCTTCGGGCGCCTAGATAGGCGATCAGCCGGCTGGCCGGGCCGCCGGCGGAAGGTTAAAACCGGCCGCAGACAAAGGAGCGATCGCATGTCCACGACCGAGCGGGCCGTCCTTGCGGGCGGGTGTTTCTGGGGAATGCAGGATCTGATCCGGCGCAAGCCCGGGGTGATCTCCACCCGCGTCGGCTATTCCGGCGGCGACGTGAAGAACGCCACCTATCGCAACCACGGCACGCACGCCGAGGCGATCGAGATTATCTTCGATCCGCGGGTGATCAGCTTCCGCGACCTGCTGGAATTTTTCTTCCAGATCCACGATCCGACCACCCTGAACCGCCAGGGCAACGACCGCGGGCTCAGCTATCGTTCGGCGATCTTCTACACCAGCGAGGAGCAGAAGCGGGTCGCCGAGGACACCATCGCCGACGTCGAAGCCTCCGGCCTCTGGCCCGGCAAGGTGGTCACCGCGGTCGAGCCGGTAAGCGATTTCTGGGAAGCCGAGCCGGAGCACCAAGACTATCTTGAGCGGGTGCCAAATGGCTATACCTGCCACTTCGCGCGGCCGAACTGGAAGCTCCCACACCGGGCCACGGCCGGGTAGCACCGCGGTCAAATACCCTTCTCCCCTTGCGGGAGAAGGGAAGTTGATGGGGGTGGTTAGCCCGCCGCCGGCTCTAGCCCGGCGGCGACCGCATCGGCCACCTTTTCCAGCCAGATGAACTCGAGCTTCTCGCGCACCTCGGCGGGGATGTCGTCATAGTCGCGGCGGTTGCGCGCCGGCAGCATGACCCGGGTCACGCCGGCCGCCGCGGCGGCGACGATCTTCTCCTTGATCCCGCCGACCGGCAGCACTAGGCCGCGGAGGCTGATCTCGCCGGTCATGGCGGTGTCGCTGCGCACGCTGCGGCCGGTGAACAGCGAGGACAGGGCCATGAACATCGCCACCCCGGCGCTCGGCCCGTCCTTGGGCGTGGCTCCCGCGGGTACGTGGATATGAATGTCGCTGCGCTCGAACTGCGCCGGATCGACGCCCAGGGCCGCATGCTCGGTCTTGACCAGGCTCAGGGCGGCCTGGGCGCTCTCCTTCATCACATCGCCCAGCTGGCCGGTTAGGATCAGCCGCCCGCCGCCAGGCGTCCGCGTCGCCTCGATGAACAGGATGTCGCCGCCGACCGGGGTCCAGGCCAGGCCCGTGGCCACGCCCGGCACGCTGGTGCGCATGGCGACTTCGTTCTCGAACCGGGGCTGGCCCAGCACCTCGACCAGGTCGGCGACGCCGATATGCACGTGGGTCGCCGAGCCATCGGCGATCCGGACCGCCGCATTGCGCAGCGCCCGGCCGATTTCGCGCTCCAGGCTGCGCACGCCCGCCTCGCGCGTATAGGCCTGGATGATCGTCTTGATCGCATCCTCGTCGATCTCGGCCTGCTCGGCGGTCAGGCCGTTGGCCGCGAGCTGTTTGCGCACCAGATAGCGCTCGGCGATCTGCAGCTTCTCGCCG
>DATAYD010000015.1:0-20071 GCA_036272715.1 Caulobacteraceae bacterium
CTAGGTCGTGGTGACGATTTAACGTTCATCGTAGCCAGAGGACGATGGCGGCGATGAGAACGAAGCCGCGGAAGTGGGCGACGAGCTTGTCGTATCGGGTGGCGACACGTCGGAACTGCTTGAGCCTGGCGAACATCCGCTCGACGCCGTTGCGTTCCTTGTAGAGGCGCGGGTCGCAGGGGTGCTTGATGGCTCGGTCTGGCCTTGGCGAGATGACCGGCTGAGCCTTGATCCGGCGCAAGGTGTCGTGGAGGTGGTCGGCGTCGTAGGCTTTGTCGGCGATGACTGCGGCGGGCCTGAGGCCATCGAGCAGGGCGGCGGCCTGGATCACGTCGCCGCGGTGGCCTGGGGTCAGGACGAAGCTGACCGGCAGGCCGAGGGCGTCGACACAGGCATGGATCTTGGTCCCGAGGCCGCCTCGCGAACGGCCAAGACCCTGGGCCTCAGAGCCCCCTTTTTACGGGCGGCGCCCGCAGCCTGCGCCTGGGCTCTGATCGAAGTGGAGTCGATAGCGACCCACTCGAGGTCCGCCTCCTCAGCCAGGGCCGAGAACAGCCGGTCCAGCACGCCCATCTCGATCCAGCGATAGTAGCGCCGCTTCACCGTCTGGAAGTCGCCGAACCGCGCCGGCATATCGCGCCAGCGACCGCCCGAACGCGCCATCCAGATCAGCGCGTTGACGAAGCGACGGTTGTTGCTGCGCGGTCCGCGCCGGCCCTTGCGGCCTCCCGGAACAAAGGCCTCGACGCGCTCCCACTGCGCATCGGTCAGATCATCGGCATCCAAGACTGACCTCCAAAAATCAGTCTTGAATCACGCTTCGCCCCGATCGCAAATCCCCAAGCTCGTTAAATCGTCACCACGACCTAGGCGCTGATGGCGTCCTTGAGGGCCTTGGCCGGCTGGAAGACCACCTTCTTGCTCGCGGCGATTTCGATCGCGGCGCCGGTGCTGGGGTTGCGGCCGGTGCGAGCGGGCTTGGCTTGAACCTTGAACTTGCCGAAGCCGGGCAACGAGATCTCTTCGCCGCGGACCGCCGCGTCCCGGATCGCGGCCAGGACGCCGTCGACCAGAGACTTCGCCTGCGCCTTGGTGATCTTCTCGTCCTGCGCCGCGATCTGGTCGACGAGTTCGGCGGTATTCATAAGGGCTCTCCTTAGCCTCGAATCAGGGTCCAGACCCTGCCAAGGGGTTCGGCCTTTGTCACCCGCCGATGACGGGGGCGTCGTTTTGACGCCGTAGGCGGATGGATTCCCGGCCAGTCCCGCTTGACGGTCGACACCTGCACGCATTTCTCAAAAACGTCACGCCAGCGGCCAGGCCGAGCGGGCTATTGTCACACAGGGTCGCGGGCGGGACGCGGAAGGATGCCATGAGTCAGACGGACGAACCGGTCGCTCGTTTCGAGAGCCTGGCGGATCTGGAGACGTTCCTCGTCCGCATGGGCGGCACGCCTTGCGAGGGAGAGGGGCTTAGCGAACTGGACCACGGCCTGCAGTGCGCCGAGGTGTTGCGGGTCATGGCTCCGGACGATGTCGAGTTGCAGATCGCCGGCCTGCTGCACGACGTGGGCTCCGGCTGGGGTCATACCCGGGACCACGGCCGGCTGGGCGGGCTCGCCGTGCGCGACCTGCTTGGCGAGCGGGTCGCCGCGTTGGTGCGCCTGCATGTGGACGCCAAGCGTTACCTGGTGACCGACGACCCGACCTATCGCGCCCGGTTGTCGCCCGCCAGCATCGCCACGCTCGAACTGCAAGGCGGCGACATGAACGCCGAGGAAATGGCCGCGTTCGCGGCCAGCCCGTTCCGCGACGACGCGATTCGCCTGCGCGAGGCCGACGACCTGGCCAAGGTTCCCGGCAAGCCGACCCCGGGTCTCGGTGTGTGGATTTCGCCACTACGACGGGCCGTTCTGCCTATCCGATAGCTATGCGCCGGATCGCCAGGGCCGGCCGCCGGCTTGGCGGCGGGCTGACGCCCCCATCAGCAGGCTGATGAATATAAAAGCCGCGCACTTGTCTATAACCCCAAATAATCAATCAGTTGTAATTGGAATTTCGAGCTCGCCGCGAGCGCCAAATTAAACGCAATAAAGCAGGGCGTCACTTTACCGTCGGCATTTATTCGTCGGACTGAAATATTTCCATCATCCAAGCGTCGCTCGGCGCTACCAAGAGAGGCGCGGCGCGGCAACTCGCCTGACGCCTTATCTATTGGTGTGGATTTTGGTGGTGCACGGAGCGTTTCGCGCCGCGCCGCCGCAGCTTTGCCGACGACTCTTGGGGGAGAGACTATGAAGACCAGATACATGATGTCCTGTGCGGTCGTCGCGGTCCTGACAGGATGGAGCGGCGCTTCGATGGCCGCCGACGCCGCCGCCGCGGACGCGAGCTCCCCGGGCGTTGAAGAAATCGTGGTGACGGCGCAGCGTCGCGACGAGACCATTCAAAAGGTCCCCATGACGGTCCAGGCGCTGACGGGCGCGACGCTGACCCAGCTCAATGTGCTGACGCTGAGCGATCTTTTGAAGTTCACGCCCAATGTCAGCTACGCCACGAACGGCCCGGGCCAGGGCAACATCTTCATGCGCGGCCTCAGCGCCGGCTTCGTCGGCAATCAATCCAGCGCGACGATCGCCAGCTTTCCGAACGTCGCCCTGTACCTCGACGACCAGTCCATGCAGTTCCCGTCGCGCAACGCCGACATCTACTTGGTGGACATGGAGCGGGTCGAGGTTCTGGAAGGCCCGCAAGGAACCCTGTTCGGCGGCGGCGCCGAAGCCGGAGCGGTGCGTTACATCACCAACAAGCCCAAGTTCAATATTTTCGAGGGCAATGCCGAGGCCAGCTACGGCTTCACCGAAGGCGGCGGCGACAACAGCAGCACCAACCTGACCGTCAACATTCCGCTGGTGCAGGACAAGCTGGCGATGCGCGCGGTGGTCTATAACGATCAACAGGGCGGCTACATCGACAACGTGCCCAGCACCTTCACCCGGTCCAACCAGGATCTCGGGAATTACTATCTGGGCATCTCGCCCAACGCCTCGGGAATCTGCCCGAACGGCAAGCCGACCGGTCCGGCGGCGCCGGGATGCACCATCGCGAACGGGCAGGTGTACAACAACTACGCCCAGGCCGAGAAGAACTCCAACCCGGTGACCTATAAGGGCGCGCGGCTGTCCGTCCTGTGGCAGGTAGACCCGGATTGGAGCCTTTTGATCACCGAGACCCTGCAGGACCTGGACGCCGAAGGCATATCGGCCGAGTACCCGGTGGGGTCGGACTTCCAGCCCCTGAAGCCGCTGCAGATCACCTCGTTCACACCGTCCTACGACAAGGACAATCTGCAAAACACCGCCTGGACCCTCAACGGCAAGATCGGCCCGCTGAAGGCCGTCTATACCGGCGGCTACACGCTGCGGAACATCTCCCAGCAGGAAGATTATACGAACTATTCGCGTACCGGCGGCGGCATGCAATACGAGTGCACGGGCCCGTCGAGCTACTGGGGCGCGGGGGCCACGACCTGTTATTCGCCGATCGCCTATTGGCACGACACGGTTCGGAACACCCACCTCAGCAATGAAATACGGATCAGCTCGCCCGACGACTGGCGCCTGCGCTTCATCGTGGGCGGGTTCGAGGAACAGTTCCGCATCTATGACGTGATGAACTTCGACTATAAGTCCATTCCCGCCTGCAACTCGGCTAATCTCGCCATCGCCGACGCGGGTGGCCCGATCTGCGTCGCCGATGTCCGCACCGCCCCGAACTCGACGGCCAACAATCCAGGCGTCCGCCCCGACAACACGGCCTTCGGGGAAGACACCCAGCGGGGCTACGACCAATACGCCCTGTTCGGATCGGTCGATTTCGACCTGATCCCCAATGTCCTGACGGTGACCGCCGGCACCCGCTACTACGATTACAATGAGTTCGAGGTGGGATCGCAGTATGCGACGGTCATCGGCTGTCTGAACGTGCCCAACGGTGATTGCGGCGCGAGCAGCCTGACCAACATCAACAACGAAAACTATAAGCAAAGCTACACCGGCTTCAAAAATCGCGCCAATATAACCTGGCATATCAACAGTAGCACGATCGCTTACTTCACCTATTCGGAAGGTTTCCGGCCCGGCGGCTTCAACCGGTCGGACAGCAAGAAGGTGCTCAAGGACGCCAACGGCGACGCTCAGTTCCACTATCCGGGCAGCTACGCGCCGGACTCCCTCACCAACTACGAGGTCGGCCTGAAGACCACGCTTCTGGATCGCCGGCTCCAGCTCAATCTGTCGGCCTATTACATGGATTGGGACAATGTTCAGTTCTTCCTGTTCGATCCGCCCTTCAATATCAACACGACCTTCGGCACCAACGGCCCCAGCTACAACATCAAGGGGATCGAAGCCCAGTTCGTCGCCAAGGTGGTCGACGGGCTGACGGTTCAAGGCTCGATGTCCTACAACGACGCCACCCAGACGACCTCGCCCTGCCTGGTGGGCAATATCGCGGGTTCGTCCGCCTTCGGCCAATGCATCACCAGCGCCCTGCCCCGCGGCGGATCGGCGGTCGTGTCCTTCACCAACCCGTTCGGCGATATCGGCTCGGTTCCGGCCTTCTCGCCGCAATACCAGGCCAACCTGCGCGGGCGCTATGAGTGGCGGATCGATAAATACACGCCGTTCGTGTCGCTGGACGGCAGCTACACCGGCAGCATGTACAACCAGCCGGCCAGCTATGTTTCAGGCCAAGGCGTGATTGTTCCTTCCACCGTGAACCTGCGCTTCCTGCAGCCGGCCTACGCCACCATGGACGCCTCGATCGGCGTCACTTGGGACCGCTTCTCGGCGGAGCTGTTTGGCACAAACCTGACCAACTCCCACGCCAGCACCTTCACCTCCACTGGCCAGTTCATCAAGTCTGAGGTCCCGCTGCGGCCGCTGGTGATGGGCGTGAAGTTCGGCGCCAAGTTCTAAAGCTTGCTGGTCCAACCTAAAGATACGCTCGTGCGGGGTGGGCGGCGACGCCCACCCGCTTCTTTGACGTCAGGCCCCATGACATCAACCAGCGCGCCGTCGTCTCGGGTGGAGCCGGAAATCGTCCGCTTGCGCGCCTGGCAAAAGGCGGGCCGCCATCAAGAGGTGCTGCCGGCGGCTGGCGCGCTGCTGGAGGACTATCCGAAAAACCGCGACCTGCTGCTGATCGCGGCCTCCAGCCTCCGCCACCTCATGCGCGTCGCCGAAGCGCTGGAGACCCTCGACCGGTTGGAAGAGGCGCATCCCCGATTCAGCCAACTGCACCAGGAGCGCGGCCTCTGTCACGTCGCGCGCAAGGACGCGCCGGCGGCGATCGAGGCGCTGCTGCGCGCCGTCAACATCAATCCGGCCTTGCCGATGAGCTGGCGCATGCTGGATGGCGTTTATCGATTAACCGGCGACGCCGCCAACGCCGCCGTCGCCGCCGGCCAACTCGCCGTCCTCCAGCGCCTGCCGCCCGAAGTGGTGAGCGCAACCTCGCTGTTTTCCGATGGCGACCTGGCGCCCGCCGAACAGATCATCCGGGCCTATCTGCTGCGGCACGGCGATCATCCCGAGGCGATGCGCCTCTTGGCCCGGATCGGCGTCGCCCACGGCGTCCTCGACGATGCGGAAGTGCTGCTGGAAGCGGTGGTCGCCCTGGCGCCCGACTATCGCGCGGCCCGCCAGGATTACGTCCAATGCCTGGTCCAGCGGCACAAATACGCCCAGGCTCACCAGCAGCTCGGGCGGCTCCTGGACGAGGAGCCCGGCAATCTGGACTATCGCACCCTCGCCGCGACGGTCGCCCAGGGCCTCGGAGAGCATGAACAGGCGATCAGGCTCTATCGTGAGCTCCTGGAGGTCACGCCGGCATCCTGGGACGTCAACCTGTGGCTCGGCCATGCGCTGAAGACCGTCGGCCAGGTTTCCGAGGCGGTCGCGGCTTACCGGGCGGCGGCGGCGGCGCGGCCGAACTTCGGCGACGCCTACTGGAGCCTGGCCAACCTCAAGCGGTATCGGTTCGAGGATGATGAGCTGACGCGGATGCGCGCCGAGGAGGCCTCGCCGGCGACCGGCCTGACGGACCGCTATCACCTCTGCTTCGCCCTCGGCAAGGCGCTGGAGGACCGGAATGAGACCGCCGAATCCTGGCGCTATTACGAGCGCGGCAACGCCTTGAAGCGATCCGAAAGCCGTTATCGACCCGAGGTCATCGAGGCCAATACGCGCAAGCAGGTGGAGGTTTGCACCGAGGCGTTCTTCCAGGGCCGTGCCGGCTGGGGCGCCCAGCGTCCCGACCCAATCTTCATCCTTGGCCTGCCGCGATCGGGCTCGACCCTGCTCGAACAGATCCTGGCCTCCCATTCCCAGGTCGAAGGCACCCAGGAACTCCCGAACATCCAGGCCTTCGTGCTTCAGATGCAGGGGCGCGACCCCGATCTGGACAACCCGCTCTATCCTGGGGCGCTTGCGGACCTGACCCACGACGACGCGCTGCGGCTCGGCGAGACTTATCTAGCGGACACGGCGGTCTATCGGACCGGCAAGCCGTTCTTCATCGACAAGATGCCGAACAATTTCCGGCATATCGGCCTGATCCACCTGATGTTGCCCCATGCGAAGATCATCGACGCGCGGCGCGAGCCGATGTCCTGCTGCTTCAGCAACTTGAAGCAGTTGTTCGCCCAGGGGCAGGAGTTCTCCTACAGCGCCCAGGACATCGCCCGCTACTATCGGACCTATCTGGAGCTGATGCGCCACTGGGACGAGGCCTTGCCCGGGCGGGTCCTGCGCGTGCGCCACGAGGATGTGGTCTCCGATCTGGAAGGCAGCGTCCGGCGTATGTTGGACTATTGCGGCCTCGAATTCGAACCCGGCTGCATCGACTTCCACAAGACCCAGCGCGCGGTGCGGACTCCCAGTTCCGAACAGGTGCGCCAGCCGATTTTCCGCGACGGCCTCGATCAGTGGAAGAAGTACCAGCCCTGGCTGGGTTCGCTCGAGGCTGCCCTGGGCGACGCCCTGGTCCGTTATCGCGACTAATCGTTTTCGCTGAATTGTTGAGGAGAGCGCCGACATGACGGGGGCGGTTCGATCAGGGTTCGACGTCGCGGTGGTCGGCGCCGGCATTGTCGGACTGGCGCACGCCTTCGAGGCCGCCCGCCGCGGCCGCCGAGTGGTGGTCATCGACCGCGATCAGCGCGCCAACGGCGCCTCTATCCGCAATTTCGGCTTCGTGACCGTCACTGGCCAGCAGCGCGGCGAGAGCTGGCGGCTGGCGCGGCGCACTCGCGACATCTGGGCCGAGATCGCGCCCAAGGCCGGCATCGCCGTCCTGCAACAGGGATTGCTGCTGCCGGCGCGGCGGCCCGAGGCGGTCGCGGTGATCGAGGCCTTCCTGGTCACCGAAATGGGCGAGGGCTGCGGCCTGCTCGGCGCCGCCGCCTTTCGCGCCCGCTTTCCCGAGGCCGCCGGCGCGGGCGCCCTGGCGGCGCTGGTAAGCCCGCATGAGCTGAGGGTGGAGTCGCGGACGGCGATACCCGCGCTCGCCGCTTGGCTGGCCGAGGCCCATGGCGTCCATTTCGAGACCGGGGCGGCGGCGTTGAAGGTCTCGGCCGACGGGGTGGAGACCTCGCGCGGCTTCGTGGCGGCCGAGGCGGTGGTGGTCTGCCCCGGCGACGATTTCGTCAGCCTCTATCCGGAGCGGATCGCGCCCTATCGGGCCACGCGGTGCCGGCTTTCCATGCTGAGGCTGGCCAATCCGGGCTTCGCCTTTCCGGCGCCGGTCATGTCCGACCTCGGCCTGGCGCGCTACGCCGGCTATGCCGAACTGCCCCAGGCCGCCGCCCTGAAGGCGCGGTTGGAGGCCGAGCAAGCCGAGCACCTGGCGCATGGCGTCCACCTGATCGTCGTGCAGAGCGCCGACGGGAGCCTGGTGGTCGGCGACAGCCATCATTACGACGACCTGCCCGGCCCGTTCGCCCTGGCCGACTCCGAGCGCCTGATCCTGGACGAATTCGAGCAGGCCTTGGGTTTCGCGCCGCCGCCAGTGGTGGAGCGCTGGACCGGGACCTACGCCACCGCCCCCGGCCGCATCTTCTTCATCGACGCGCCGGAGCCGCACGTGCGGCTGGTCATGGTCACCACCGGCGCCGGCGCTTCGACCGCGTTCGGCATCGCCGAAAAGACTTTCGACGACCTCTTCGAAAAGGCGATCGCCGCATGACCACCATCAAGGCCGTGATCTTCGATTGGGCCGGCACCATGATCGACTTCGGCTGTATCGCGCCGGTGGCGGCGTTCCAGGCGGCCTTCGCGGCGGAAGGCGTCGCGCTGGCGGCGGCCGCGACGCGGCGCGACATGGGGCTGGCCAAGCTCGACCACGTCCGCGCCCTGCTGGCCCTGCCAGAGGTGGCGCTGGCCTGGAATGACGCCAAGGGATCTTCCGCCGGCGAGGCCGACGCGCTGCGGATCTTCGCCGCCCTGGAGCCGCTGATGGCCGAGGCCGCCATCGCCCACGCCGAGTTGATCCCAGGCGCGGCGGCGGTGTTCGCGGGGCTGAAGGCGCGCGACATCGTCGTCGGCTCCTGCACCGGCTACACCCGCGCGATGATGGCCGCGATCCTGCCGCGCGCGGCCGAGCAGGGCTATGCGCCGGACGCGCTCGTGTGCGCGGGCGAGACCGCCGTCGGGCGGCCGTCTCCGCTGATGCTCTGGAAGCTTTTGGCCGATCTCGGCGTCTGGCCGGCCAAGGCGGTGGTCAAGGTCGATGACGCGGTGGTCGGCGTCGAGGAGGGCCTCAACGCGGGCTGTTGGGCCGTGGGCGTTTGCGCGTCGGGCAACGGTGTCGGCCTGAGCCTGGCGGACTATCGCGCCTTGCCGGACGCCGCGCGCGCCGAGCGCACCGAGGCCTCGGCGCGGGCCCTGCGCGAGGCCGGCGCGCACTTCGTGATCGAGACGGTGGCCGACCTGCCCGGGGTGTTGGAGCGCATCGCCGCCGCCGGCGCGTTGCCCGGCTAAGCCGTCACAATTGTGAGATAGACCCGCCCCGTCCGCCGCCCGGCACGATCCCTGGAGCACATATGCGAAGGCCCCTGTTCGCCGTGGCGATGACCCTGCTGGCCGCGCTGGGCGGCTGTTCGAAACCGGCCCAGCGCCTGGTGGTCTACACGGCCGCCGAGGCCGATCAGCTTCCGGCCTATGAGGCCAGCTTCAAGACGGCCCATCCCGACATCAACATCGTCTGGGTGCGCGACAGCACCGGCGTCGTCACGGCCAAATTGCTCGCCGAAAAGAAGGCCGAGCAGGCCGATGTGGTCTTCGCCCTGGCCGCGACCTCGATGATGCAACTGGACGCGGAGGGTTTGCTGGCGCCCTACAAGCCCGCCGGCGAGGAGCGGCTGGACAAGCGCTTCAAGGATGGCCGCGACGTCCCGCACTGGACCGGGCAGTCGCTGTGGAGCGCGGCGGTCTGCGTCAACACGCTCGAGGCCAAGAAGCACAACCTGCCCCTGCCGACCCGTTGGGAAGACCTGACCCAGCCGATCTATCGCGGCATGATCTCGATGCCCAATCCGGCGTCGTCGGGGACCGGCCTTTTGGCCGTGGGCGCCTGGCTGCAGATCATGGGCGAGGACAAGGGCTGGGCCTATATGGACCGGCTGCACCAGAACATCGCCAGCTACGCCCATTCGGGCTCCAAGCCGTGCAAGGACGCGGCGCGCGGCGAAATCCCGATCGGCATATCGATCGACTTCCGCGCCGCCCAGGCCAAGGCCGAGGGCTTGCCGATCGAAATCGTGATCCCGAAGGAAGGGCTGGGCTGGGACCTCGAAGCCACCGGCCTCGTCGCCGGCTCGCACCAGCCGGAGGCGGCCAAGGCCTTCATCGATTGGGCCATGTCGCCGGCGGCGATGCGGATTTATGCCCAGAATTTCGCCCTGGTCGGCGACCCCAGCGTCCCGACCACCGCGTCCAAGCTGCCGGCGGACCTGAAGGACCGGCTGGCGCCGATCGACCTCGCCTGGACCTCGAAGAACCGTGAGCGGATCATCGACGAATGGTCTCGCCGCTATTCCGTGAAGTCGGAACCCAAGGCGTGATCGAGGCCGCCGCCTTTACCGTCAGGGGACTGACCAAACGATTCGGCGAGGCCGTGGCGGTCGACAATGTCGATCTGACCGCGCCGGTCGGCCAGTTCACCTGCCTGGTCGGCCCCTCGGGCTGCGGCAAGACCACCCTGCTTCGCCTGCTCATGGGGCTGGAGCAGCCCAGCGCCGGCGTGATCGAACTGGGCGGCGTCGATGTCACCCGCGCCGCGCCGGCCAAGCGCGGCATGGGCATGGTGTTCCAGTCCTACGCCCTGTTCCCGAACATGCGTGTGAGCGCCAATGTCGCGTTCGGGATGCCGCGCGCCCTGGCGTCCCAGGAGAAGGCGAAGCGGACCGCGGCCTTGCTGGAGACGGTGGGCCTGCCGGGCCTGGAGCGCCGATATCCGGGGCAGCTCTCCGGCGGCCAGCAGCAGCGGGTGGCGATCGCCCGCGCGCTGGCGGTGGAGCCTCGGATCCTGCTGCTCGACGAACCGCTGGCGGCGCTGGACCCCCAGATCCGCGAACAGCTTCGCCTGGAGTTGAAGGCCCTGCAGCGGCGGCTCGGCGTGACCACCGTGATGGTCACCCACGACCAGGCCGAGGCCCTGGCGGTGGCGGACCTGATCGTGGTCATGCGCGCCGGCCGGATCGAGCAGATCGGCTCGCCCCAGAGCGTCTATGACGCGCCCGCCAACCCGTTCGTCGCCAGCTTCCTGGGCGCGGCCAATCTGCTGGGCGGCGAGGTGGCCAGTCCCGGCGAGGTGTCTTTGCACGGGGGCCAGACCCTGCCCGTCGACGCCAAGGCCTTCACCCTGGGCCAGACCGTCGTCGTGACCGTGCGTCCCGAGGCGGTGCGGGTCATTGGGCCCGAACAACCCGGCCTGACCGGCAAGGTGACAGGTCAGGTGTTCGGTGGCGCGGCCTCGCGGGTCGAGGTCCAGTTGGACGGGCCAGGCGCCAAGACGCTGATGGTGGACGTCGCGGCGGGAAATCCGTGTCCGGGTCCGGGCGAGGCCGTCCGGCTGGGCCTGCCGATCCCGAGCCTGCGGCTGTTTCCCAAGCTGGCCGAGGGGACGGCATGATCGGCGGCGAGCGCGGCCTCGCCAACCTTCCGCTGATCGCCTTCTGCTTGCTTCTGGCCGCTTTCCTGATCGCGCCCTTGGCCAGCCTCGGCGTCCAGGCCTTTACCGCGCCGGCCGGCCAGGACGCGCTCGCCAACTTCGCCAAATACTTCCAGACGCCGGGGCTGATGCGGTCGCTGGTCAACACCGCCTGGCTCGCCGTGGTCGTGGCGGTGTTGGTCCTGCCGATGGCGTTCGTGGTCGCGTTCACGCTCGAGCGGACCCTGGTTCCGCTGAAGGGATCGTTGGCGGTGATCGCTTCGGCGCCGCTGTTGATCCCCTCCCTGCTGCCGGCCCTCGCCCTGGTCTATCTGTTCGGCCGCCAGGGCTTGCTGAGGCCGTTCCTGGGCGGCGGCGACATCTACGGGGCGCAAGGCGTGGTGATCGCCGATGTGATCGCGACCTTCCCCCACGCCCTGGTGATCCTGCGCACCGCCCTGAGCGCCGCCGATGGCCGGCTCTACGAACAGGCGGAGATCCTGGGCGCCAGCCCGTGGCGCACCTTCTGGCGCGTGACCCTGCCCGGCGCGCGCCACGGCCTGGTCTCGGCGGCGGTCGTGGTGTTCGCCCTGGTGATCGCGGACGTCGGCGCGCCCAAGGTGGTCGGCGGCGATTTCGATGTCATCGCCCTGGACATCTATAAGCAGGTGCTGGGGCAGCAGAACTTCCAGATGGGTTCGGTGGCCGCATTGCTGCTGCTGCTGCCGAGCGCCCTGGCCATGGTCGTGGAGCGCGTCGCGGCTCATCGGCAGGCGGCCTTGATCTCCTCGCGCTCGACCGCCTACCGCCCCCGGCCCAGCGCCCGCCGGGACGCGGTTTTCGGCGGCCTGTCGGCGATCATCGCGTTTTGCATCCTCGCCGTCTTCGCCGTCTGCCAGTTCGCCGCGCTGGTGAAGCTCTGGCCCTATGACCTGACGCCCAGCCTCGCCCAATACGACCTCGACCGCGTCGATGGCGGCGGCTGGTCGGCGCTGACGGACTCGGTATGGCTGGCCCTGGCCGCCGCCTCGCTGGGAACCGCCCTGGCCTTCATCGGAGCCTATATCGCCGAGCGGACGCCGGCGCGGGGCTGGCTGCGCCAAGCCTATGCGGCGCTGGCGCTGTTGCCCGCCGCGACTCCGGGGCTGGCGCTGGGGCTCGCCTATGTCCTCTGTTTCAACGATCCGGCCAATCCGCTGCACGGGCTCTATGGCGGGTTCGGCATCCTGGTCGCCATCACGGTGGTCCACCTGTTCACCGTGGCGCACCTGACCAGCACCTCGGCCTTGCGCGCGCTAGACAGCGAGTTCGAGAGCGCCGGCGAGGTGCTGGGCCGGGGCCGCTGGTCGGTGTTCCTGCCGGTGATCACGGCCATGAGCACGCCGACCCTGATCGAGATCTTCGTCTATCTGTTCGTCAGCGCCATGACGACGGTCTCGGCGGTGGTGTTCGTCTATCCGCCCGCCTTCAAGCTCGCCTCCGTGGCGGTGTTGAACATGGACGACGCCGGCGATATCGCCCCGGCCGCCGCCATGGGCATGCTGATCGTCTATGTGAATGTCGTGGTGCGCGGCCTGGGCGTCCTGCTCCGAACGGCGGCGGTGCGCCGCGAAAGGCTGGCCTATGCGCGCGCATGACATCACCGCGGCGGAGGTCACGCGCGAGGGCCGAGCCGTTCATCTTCAGTGGTCCGACGGTTTCGGCGAAACCCTGCCGGCGGTGTGGGTCTGGGACAATGCCGACGACGCCTTCGACCCGGCGACCGGTCAGCGGCGACGTTCGGTGTCCGAACTCGACTTCGGCATTCTGCTCGACGCCGTCGCGCTCGAAGAGGACACGCTGGTCTTGCGGGCGCGCACGGGCGTGGAGACACGGTTGGCGCGAGATCGGCTGCGGGGGCGCCGCCGCGCGGACCCAGCGCCCGTGCGTTGGCGCGGTCCAGGCGCCTTGCGCGGCTTGGAGCCGGTGTCCGCCGACGCCTTCCTGCGGGAAGACGGCGCTTTGTGCGGCGCGCTGGCGCGACTGGCCACGCACGGCCTGGTCATCCTGACCGGCGCGGAGGCCGGCCCCGGCGTCGTGGAGACGATCGTGGCCCGGTTTGGGTTCATTCGTGAGACCAACTACGGCCGGCTGTTCGACGTCCGCGCCGAGGCCGCGCCGAGCAATCTGGCCTATACGGCGCACAGCCTCGATCTGCATACAGATAATCCCTACCGAGAACCCGTGCCGACCCTGCAACTGCTGCATGCCATTCGAACGGACGAGCATGGCGGCGAGAGCTACTTTGTCGACGGACTGGCCCATGCCGAGGCCATGGCGGTGGCGGAGCCGGACGCCTTCGCCCTGCTGTCGAGCCAGCCGGTGGAATTCCGCTACGCCGGGCCGGACGGGGCGGTCTATGAGGCCCGCTGGCCGATCATCGCCCGCGGCGCCGATGGCGCGCCTCATGCGGTCCATCTGAACCACCGTTCGCTGGCGCCCTTGACGATGGATGCCGACATCATGGCCGGTTGGTACGCCGCCTACGGCGCCTTTCATCGCCGGGTCCACCGGCCGGCGGCGCGGCTTTCGGTGCAGCTTCGGCCGGGCGATGTCGCCCTGTTCGACAATCGCCGCATCCTGCACGGGCGCACGGCTTTTCAGGCTCAGGCCGGTGGCGGCGGCCGCTGGCTGCAGGGTTGCTACGCGGATGTGGACGGCGCGCTGGCCACGCTGGCTCGGCTGTCGGGTCGTTGAGCGGCGCCGTCCTGGCAAAGGCGGGGTTTATGCGGCGGCCGGCTCGGCATTGAGTTCCTCGAGGCTTTTGCCCTTGGTTTCCGGCAGCATGGTCAAGGTGACCACGATGCCCAGGACGCTGACGACCGCCGCCATGGCTTCGGCGGCGACCAAGCCGCGCCAATTCATCAGGATCGGAAACAGGAACACCCCGACGAAGCCGCCGAGCTTGCCGGCGGAGGCGGCTATGCCATGGCCGGTGGTGCGGCCCATCACGGGGAAGATCTCCGCAGGATAGACGAAGGTCGTCGCGTTGGGGCCGAACTCGGTGAAAAAGTAGCTGACGCCGTAGAGGATCAGGAAGGGCAGGACCAGCTTTTCGACGCCCGGGATGAGGGCTATCGCCGAAAAGGTGACCGCCATCATGAAAAAGCCCAACACCTGGATCGATTTACGTCCGATCCGGTCAATCAGCGCCGCGGCGATCAGATAACCCGGCGCCGCGGCCACGGCGAACACGGCCAGTTGCATGAGCGTCTTGGTGATCAGGCTGGCCTTGGGCGCGATCGCGGACAGGACCAGGGGACTACAGACCGTGTTGCCGTAATAAGCGAAGTCCATCAAAAACCAGGCGGCGCTGGCGCCGATCAGGCGGATCAGCAGGTTGCGCTGGCCGGTGAGTACGCGAAAGCCTTTCCAGAAGCCGTCGCCCTTGGCGGCGGCCGGGGCCTCGGCGTTCGCCTTTTCAACGCCGTCACCCAGGAGGCCGGAGGCGGTTTTGTGGAATTCGTCGTGCTGACCGCTGGCGAGCAGGAATCGCGGGGTTTCCGCCAGATGGCGGCGCATCTGGAACACGGCCAGGGCTGGGATGGCGCCGAAGGCCAACAACAGGCGCCAGATCAGGTCGTGCGAAAGATGGGTGGACAGAAGGATGGCGGCCAGCAGCGGCCCGAAGATGAGGCCCGCGGCCTGCATGGCGAAGACCAGCGTCACCATCATGCCGCGACTCCGCTTGCCGGCATATTCGCCCATGATGGTGGCGCTCACCGGATAGTCACCGCCGATTCCAACGCCGAGAACGATCCTGAAAGCGATCAGCCACCAGACGTTCGGTGAAAACGCGGAGGCGATCGCCCCGGCCGCCAAAACCAGCACCTCATAGCCGTAAATCCGCTTGCGCCCGAGCATGTCCGCGACGCGGCCAAACAACACCGCGCCCAGCGCCGACGCCAGCAGCGCTGTGGACGTCACGAGCCCTTCAGCAACCGATGTGATCTTCCACTGTTCTTTGAGCAGGGACATCACGACGCCGATGATGAAGAGGTCGTAGGCGTCGGTGAAGAATCCCATTCCCGAGATGAACAGGATTTTCCAGTGCTGGCCGGTGATAGGCGACTCGTCGAGCTGCTTCAGCATGTCCGAGCCAGGGGCCGCCGCATCCGCCATGGGAGCATCCTCTCAACTCTGCCCCCATGCCCTAGGAACGACGCCGGCGGAGCGCCGTTCGCCCGTCATTGAAATTTCACAAAGTGGGGTTTGGCCCGGCGCTTCAGGCCTGGACCGTACCAATCAGCGGATCGGAACGGCTGGGCGCGCCGGTTTCCATGTGGCCGGCCAGTCGGCGTTCGAACTTGGCGTCGCAGTCCGAGGTGACGCTGAAGTCGTACCAGTGCGCGCTGGCGCCGATCGCCCAGCGGTCCTCGACCATGGCGCCGGCCGCCATATGGTGGGCGCGGGGCGGCGCGCTCAGATAGGCGTTTGGCCGGACCGTCATGACGCAGGCGGTCGGGCCGGTATTGGCGAGGACCAGGACCAGGCTATCGGCCTTGGGCTCGTAGCGCACGCTCACCGCCGGCCGGGCGTCCTGGCCTGATGGGGTGGGCGCCAGGTCGCCCTGGAAACGGCGGAAAAACCCGTTCGGTCCGTGGACGGTGATATCGTAGCCACCCTTGTCCGGCTCCAACCCCAGCGGGCTGTCGGTCAAGGTCTTGCCGGCCTCGACCGAATAGGCCCAGGGTCCGGCCAGGGCGCCGTGGGCATGGACGCTGAAATGGGCGCCGGCCATCCCCTGGTTGTCGAAGACCAGGGTGATCGGCTTGGTCGGCGCCGCGTCGACCACGATGCGAACGTCATGCGCGTAGGGCAGGGCCCTGGCGGGACGCTGGCCGGTTTCCTGGATTGGAAAGGCTTGCCCCTCGAAGGCGACGGCGGGCGCGGCGAGTCTGCAGGCCGAGTCCACCCGCGCGATGACGCCGTCGGTTTTCGGCAGCCGCGGCGGCGTGGGTTGCGCTCCGGCGAAATCGAACACCGTGGTCAGGTCGCCGGTCATCGCCCGTCGCCAGGCGCTGATGTTCGGTTCCGGCACGCTGAAACGCGCCTCCAGGAAGCGCAGCACCGAGGTGTGGTCGAACAGTTGGGAATTGACCCAGCCGCCTCGCGTCCAGGGCGAGACCACGATCATCGGCACCCGGGGGCCCAGGCCAACCGGCTCGCCCTCGAACACCTCGTCCCTGACGGCCACGGTGCTGGCGCCGAGCGACGCATGGGGCGCGGGGACCGGTGGCAGGGCGTGGTCGAAGAAGCCGTCGTTTTCGTCATAGTTGAGAATGAACACCGTCTTGGCGAAGACCTCGGGATTGGCGGTCAGCGCTTCGAGGATCTGGGCGGTGAAGGCTTCGCCATAGCCGGGCGAGGCGTCCGGGTGCTCACAGGCCCCGGTGGGCGCGACCAGCCATGACACCTGGGGCAGGCTGTCGGTCTGGACGTCCCGGGCGAAGGCGGCGATCAGGCTTTCGCCGCGCGAGGCCTTGGCGTTCTGGGGCGTCGAGCCTTCAACCCAGGTGCGCCCCCGCAGATGCAGCGGGTGGTCGGTCGGCAAGCCCCGGAACGCGGTGAAGAAGGCCAGGGAGTTGTCGCCGAAATTGTCGTACTCCTGGTAGAGCTTCCAGCTCACGTCAGCGGCCTGCAGCCGCTCGGCGTAGGTGGTCCAGCCATAGGCTTCAAAGGCCTTCTGGTCGCCGGCCGCGTCGGCGGTCCAGTTGCCGTCATCATCATTGGTCACGACCTGCAGGCCCGGCTTGCTGACCGACAGCCCGCTGGTGCCGCTGAACAGGAACAGCCGGTTGGGATTGGTCGGCCCGAAGATCGAGCAGTGATAGGCGTCGCAGACGGTGAAGGCGTCGGCCAGGGCATAGTAGAAGGGAATGTCGTCCCGGCTGAAATACCCCATGGTCAGGGGGCCTTTGACAGGCACCCAGGCGTCGTGGTTGCGCCACAGGCTGTGTTGGCCCTTCCAACTGTGATCCAAGCTGCGCATGCATTCGGCGTTGGTGGTCTCGGAGTTCAGCCGAAACGGCGACAAGGTGTCGGCGAGGCCGGGGGCCACCGGCTGGTGGAACACGGACTTGCCGGAGGGCAGGGTCATGGCGCGCGGATCGCCGAAGCCGCGCACGCCGTGCAGGCAGCCGAAATAGTGATCGAACGAGCGGTTTTCCTGCATCAGGATCACCACGTGTTCAACGTCCTTGATCGTGCCGGTGACACGCCGGGCCGGGACGGTGAGCGCCCTGGCGAGCGCCGGAGGCAACAGGGCCGAGACGCCGACCGCGGCGGCGGTGAGGAAGCGGCGCCTGCTCGGCTCGGCCATGATCGTCCTCCGTATGGCTCCGATCTTGAGCCCCGGCGCGCACCGCTTCGAAACAGGGCCGGTGACCGATGATCCCGCCGAAACCCAAACGCACCCTCGAACCGGCGCCGCGCCCCCGCGCCGAATCACTTGTCGGGACTGAGTGTCGCGCGCGCTTTACGCGGGCCGCATGACGATCCCGATAAGCATTGATGACGAATTCCGCACGGATGACCGCTGGCGCCGCCGCGATGCGCTTTCCCGCCAAGCGGGCCTTGATCTGGCGCGCCAACTACCATCTCGATGGCGGCCAGCTATTCTATCCGCTGAACGGCCAGAGCTTCGTCATACCGCTCGCCCTGCCCGGGGACGATGTGATGCCGAGCCAGTTCGTCACCTTCCGATCCGAAGGTCGGGGCCTTTATATCCACCCGGGGGTTTGGCACGGCGCCGTGGTTCCGCTCGACGACCACGCGACCTTTCTGGACCGCCAGGGCCGCGTCCATGCGCGGGTGTCCGTCGACTGCGCCAAGGCGTTCGGCTGCTATCTCGCCGCTCCGCTGGGGCCCGGCGCGGACTGACCGACCGGCGGGGCCGCTTTCCTGATTCAGGGTCCCTGGCGAACGAACTCTATCAGGCTTTGCGCCCGATGGCGCCACAGCGCGGTCGTCATCGCCCGTTCATGGCCGCTCGCCGCGAGATCCTCGCCGCGGTCGCCGTCTAGGAGCCGCTCCGCCGCCGCCACGACCCCGCCCGGCGCCGCGCGGTTGAAAAACCGGATGTCCTGGCCCGAGCGGAAGGTTTGGGACAGGTCCATGCTCATGTCCGAGACCACCGCCGCGCCGGCCAGCATGGCGTGGACCGCCCGCTCGCAGGCCCCATTGCCGGCGTTCAGATTGATGACGATTTTGGCGTCGTTGTAGAAGGCCGGCATGTCCTTGAAGTCGACCCGCCGCTCGATGAACACGACGTTGTTCCGGTCGCCGAGGTATTCGCGCCAGCCGGACCCGCAGATCGTCACGGGAAGTCCAGATTCCGCCAGGGCGCGGACGATATTGATCCGATCGACGTGCCGTATGTAGGTCAAGGGCCCCCGCAGGAACTCGATCATCTGATCGTCGAATTCAGGGTCCGCGCCAAGCGCCGCGCCCAGACCCAGCCGGTGCGATGTGTCGTTGAACGCATCCAGGAGAGAGGCTTCGGGATCGTTCGACAGGCTGTCGACCACGCCCGTCAGAAGCTGCTTCGCCGGCGAGTCCTCCAGGCTTTCCCAATATCGCTCGGGGACGCCGTTCCAGGTCGCCGCAACGAAAACTGGCCACTGGCGTGAGCGATAGGCTTTCATGGGGGCGTCCAGCGGCTCCCCTCCGGCCAGCATCGACACCGCCTGACCGGGAATCTTGAGGGCGCCCACGAACCTCAGATGATTGTGGTTGGCGTAGATCGAATATTGGTTGCGCATCCGCCGCGTGAGGCTCTGCGGCGCATAGATGGGATGGTCCAACTGCCACCCGATGAACTTGACCCCCAGCACATCGAAAAGCGACGTCCGGGTGTCATCGGTGGCGGCCCCGAAAAACGAACTGAACGAGATGACGGCGTCGTGCGGCGCGCCGGCGAGTTCGCGCGCCAGATGGATGGAATCGACTGTTCCATGGACGGCGTGGGCGAACATGTCAGAGAAACTCGTCGACTGACCGAGTTCTTCGAGCCCCCGGCTCAGCGCGTTGGCGAACTGGCTGTAGGCATGGCTTTCCGCCAACGCCTTCACGATCAGGAATCTCATCGCTATATTTTTACCCCAACCGCCGATCCGCCCATCGAACGGCCGCTCTTTGTTGAGTGGCGTCTCGGATCCTACCTTGCCAGCGATTAATCGACCCACTCGGCGCAGCCGAAGCCGGAGGCGCCATGATGATTGCCGTTGTAGAACAGCAACCGGCGGCCAGCGGCCTCAATGACGTTCGGAAAGCAGATCATTTCGGAATCCCAGCCCATATTCGACCGCGCGATGCCGGCGCGTTCATCCATCCGTCGCCAGACAAGGCCGTCGTCGGACTCCGCGTAGCCGATGTCGTAGGGGCGACCGAATGAGCGGACCGAATACCACATGCGAAAGAGGCCGCCGTCGCGCACCACCCAGGGCCGGCCCACGGCGTATTCGTCAGCCGTCGGCTCCAGGCAGGGTTCCGGATCGGCGATCCAACTCACGCCGTCGTCGGAGACGGCATGGCGAATGCTGACGAGGTAGTGAAGGCTGTCGGATCGCGACGTCCAGCGAGCCGAGGAGACGTACCACATGCGCAGGTGATCGCCGTCGGCCATCAGACAGGGCGCGCCACGGATGTGAGGCTCCTCCGACGTGCGTTCCAGGACTGGAACACGGCCCCATTTTACGAAGCGTCCGTCCTGGTCCTCGATGGCGAGCCCCGTGAAAACAGTGAACGGCGCGCGCAGAGTCCTCTGCCAGCCCTGATAGTACATCAGTCGGCGGCCCTTGAACGTGATCACAGCGAATGGG
>DATAYD010000016.1:0-5818 GCA_036272715.1 Caulobacteraceae bacterium
CGGTGGGGTTTGGTCTGGACGTCGAACATGCCCTGGCGGCGCGGCGTGAGCGGCATCTGACATTGGGCGACGCCGACCCCACGCCGTCGGGCGGCGTGCGCTACAGAGCCGGGCTGCTCGCCGAACTCGAGCGCCGCGAGCTGGCTCAGGCTGGGATGGCGCTCGCGCCCGCCCGCGGCCTGCCTTTCCGCCGCGCGGCCGATGGAGAAACGGTCCGGGGCGTCTTCAGGGACACCCTGACTTTGGCGTCCGGCCGGTACGCCCTGGTCGAGCGGGCGCAGGACTTCACCCTCGTGCCTTGGCGGCCGGTGATCGAGCCGCTCCGTGGCCAGAGCGTGACCGGCATCATGCAGGGCGCATCGATTTCCTGGCGGCTCGGCCGGGAGAGGGGGCTCGGCCTGTAAGCGGCTCTTCAATCCTTTTTTGGAGGTGAACCATGAGCGGGACCAAGGTCCTCTGGGGCCAGATCTTCGCCATCGCGCTGATCTTGCTGCTCGCCACCGGGACGGCGACCGAATGGACAGCCTGGCGACTGGCCTGGCAACCGGAGCTCGGCCGCCCATGGCTGCGGCTCGGGCCGTGGCCGATCTATCCCCCCGCGGCGTTCTTCGGCTGGTGGCTGGTGTTCGACGCCTATGCCCCGAAGATCTTTGTCGAGGGCGCGGGGATCGTCATCACCGGCGCCGCCATCGCCGTGATGTTGGCGATCGGCCTGTCGATCGAGCGGGCGCGTGAAGCGCGGCACGTCACCACCTACGGCTCGGCGCGCTGGGCGGTTGAACGCGAAGTGCGCCAGGCTGGCGTGCTCGGCCAAGATGGCGTGGTCCTGGGTCGTTGGCGCGCGCGCTACCTGCGCCACGATGGGCCCGAGCACATCCTCTGCTTCGCGCCGACGCGGAGCGGGAAGGGCATCGGCCTAGTCGTCCCTTCGCTGCTCACCTGGCCCGGCTCGGCGATCGTCCACGACATCAAGGGAGAGAACTGGGGCCTCACGGCCGGTTGGCGGTCTCGGTTCGGCCGGGTGCTGCTGTTCGATCCGACCAACGCGGAGAGCGCCGCCTACAACCCGCTGCTTGAGGTGCGTCGTGGGTCGAAGGAGGTCCGTGACGTCCAGAACATCGCCGACATCCTGGTCGATCCCGAAGGCGCCTTGGAGCGGCGTAACCATTGGGAAAAAACCAGCCATTCGCTGCTGGTCGGGGCGATCCTCCACGTCCTCTATGCGGAGGCCGACAAGACCCTGGCCGGCGTCGCCGGCTTCCTCTCCGATCCACAGCGGCCGATCGAGGCCACCTTGCGGGCGATGATGGCGACGCGCCATCTCGGCGACCGGCCGCATCCGGTCGTGGCGTCGGCGGCGCGGGAGCTCTTGAACAAGAGCGAGAACGAACGCTCCGGCGTGCTCTCCACCGCCATGTCGTTCCTGGGCCTCTATCGCGATCCGGTGGTGGCTGAGGTCACGCGCCGATGCGACTGGCGGATCGCGGACCTGGTCAGTGACGCCCGCCCCGCCAGCCTCTATCTGGTGGTGCCGCCCTCGGACATCAGCCGCACCAAGCCCCTGGTCCGTTTGATCCTGAACCAGATCGGCCGGCGGCTGACCGAGGACCTGAACGGCGATCGCCGCCACCGCGTGCTGCTCATGCTCGACGAGTTCCCGGCGCTCGGCCGGCTCGACTTCTTCGAAAGCGCGCTCGCCTTCATGGCCGGCTACGGGCTGAAAGCCTTCCTCATCGCCCAGTCGCTCAACCAGATCGAAAAAGCCTACGGCGACCACAACGCCATCTTGGACAACTGCCATGTACGCGTGAGCTTTGCGAGCAATGACGAGCGGACCGCCAAGCGGGTCTCCGATGCGCTGGGGACGGCGACGGAGCTTCGGGCCATGAAGAACTACGCCGGCCATCGTCTCTCGCCCTGGCTGGGGCACCTGATGGTGTCGCGGCAGGAGACGGCCAGGCCGCTCCTGACGCCGGGCGAGGTCATGCAGCTGCCGGCGACGGACGAGTTGGTGCTGGTCTCCGGGTGCCCGCCGATCCGTGCGCGGAAGGTCCGCTATTACGAAGACGGCGGCCTCGCGGCTCGGGTTGGCCCGCCGCCGGCGGGCGGTGGCGTGTCGTCCGCTGGGCCCCAAACGGACGACTGGGCCGGCCGTGTCCTCTCATCGTCCAATCCTGCGGGTGAGAGCGTTATGGGTGGGGCTGACGCGGACAACGCGGGGGTGCGTCGCGAGCCGGAATTGCCGGAACACGAAGAGGTCCTTCCAGCGCCAGCGCCCGAGAACGAATTCGAGGGATTTGAGGACGGTGACGATCAAGCCGCGTCGTTGGCCCGGAGCCAGCGTTTTCGGGCGGCGGCGCGCCAAGCGGTCCTGGACCCGCGTGATGGAATGGACCTTTGATGCCGGCGAAGGTCCGAACCACCCTCTATTACGACGCCGCCTTGATGGCCAAGGTCGAGCAACTCGCCGCGCGCCGCGGCTGGACGAAGTCGTCCGTCGCCGAAGCGGCCATCGCCTCGTTCTTCTCGGCCGACGCCGCGGAGCGGCAGGAGGCGGCCCTGTCGCGTCGTCTCGACCGGCTCTCCCGCCAGCTGGATCGGCTGGCGTGGGATCAGACGCTCGCGGTCGAGACCCTGGCGCTGTTCATCCGCCATTGGCTGACGGTGACGCCGCCCGCGCCGGCTGATCAGCAGGCGGCCGCGCGGGCGAAGGGGCGCGAGCGCTACGAGGCGTTCGTCGAAGCCTTGGTGCGTCGGCTGGCCAGCGCGACGAGGCTGGGCGCGGAGGTGTCCCGTGATGTCGATCCGGCGGCTGAACCCGCGGGGCTCTCCGCCGAAGAGCCCACCTGATATCAAAGCGCGCCTCTAGGTCGCCTCACCTGTGTTGGCCTCGAAACCAGGAATCCGTCTGGTTCAGGGTCTTGGCGGCCTTCGCATGCGGCATAATGAACGCGGCCAGATCCGAGACCACCAGCGCGAGATCCGCCGGCGCGAGCTCGAGGTCGGTGATGAAGGCGCGCCATTGGGTTTGCTTGGCGGCGTCGGCGGCGAAGGCCGGGGTCAACGCATCGGGCGCCTCAGTCGGGATCTCGGTTTCGCGGCGTTCGAAGGTCGCGGCGACCGCGCGGCTCAGTCGGTCCGGATCGAAGGCATGGGTCCTGGAGAGCACCCAGATGTCGTAGAAGTCCTTCATGCGGCTGTTCGCGCGGCCGAGCGCGACCATGGCCTGGAACTTCTCAGCGATCACGGTTTCGCGGGCGTAGGCCCGCAGACGGGGGGCGGGCAGATCCAACAGGACGGGATAGTCGATCACTTCGACGCCAGGCTCGACGGCGTCGCCGAAGCCGATATCGATCGCAATGGCGATGCGGGCGCCGTCGAGGGTCGCCCGGGTGCGTAGCCGTACGCCGCCGTATTCGACATCTTCGCGGATCGGCTCTGACCGCAGGGCATTGACGTCGAAGACAAGAGCGTCCGTTCCCGGCGCCGCCATCACCTGCCTGAAGACTTCGATCAGGGCGTCCGGGTCGGGGTCGCCGAACCCCAGCAGGTCCAGGTCTCGCGTTCCGCGGTGAGGCGCGTCGAACCAGGTCATCACCAGCATCGCGCCTTTCAGGACGAAGCGATCGGCGACCGGGGATTGGCTCAGCCGATAGAGCAGCCTTTCGAGCGCATAGCGGGTCAGGACTAGGTCAAAGGCCTGGCCCTGGGCGCGGGCATGGTTTTGGAGGCGAGCGCGCGTGGAAGCGGCGAGGTTCTGTGGCGCCTTAGGCATCGGCGGTGAGCGCTTCGAGATAAGGTCGCACCTTGGTCCAGGCGCCGAGGCGCATGGCGATTTCGGCGAGCTTGGCCGGCGTCGTCTTCCGCTGCCGCAGCGCCTCGCGCAGGCTTTCAATGGCGAGGTTGCGGCCGACGGCGCGTTCTGACCGGAACGTATCGATCACCGACCGCGCGGCGCCGAAAACCTTTATGTCGACCCCGTCGATCAGGTGATGTTCGACGTCTTGATCCAGGAGGGGTTGAGACATGCGAATGATGCGGAGCGGCGGGCGGTCGATCGTGGGCCGCCAGTCCTTCAGCCCGATCGCCATCCAGACGCGTCGCGGCAGCTGGTCCGTGAGGCCGTGGAACGCCAGCGCGGAGGACAGGCAGATCACCCCTTTGGGGACCCGCTTTGCGGCCCGGGCGAGGTCATGCTGGCTGCCCATGGGCGCGTCGGCGAGTTGGTAGAGGCCGCGGCCGACCCGGAGGATGAGGCCGTCCTGGGCCATGCGCGACAGCGTCGATGGCGTGACGCCTTCCGAACGAAGTTCGGCGGCGCGCATCAGGCCGCGTTGTCGCAGCAGGCTTATGGCCTTGGACGCCAGCGTTTGTGGCCCACTGTCGGGTGGTTCATTTCCTGGCAGTTTGAGTTGGGTCATCCGAGGGTTTGTACCGCATAATGATTGGCAAGTTGAGTGCCAGGAGGGACAAGTGGCGCCGACCTGGTACAAAACCTGTGGTAAGGCCGCTCATCGCCGAGGTTTCGTACCGTGCAGCGATCCGCGCCGGCCCAACCGACCGTCGAACCAGCTGAGAGCTTGGCGCGTGCCATCCCGCCGCTCGCCGGTCTTTGCACGCCATGGCTCTACTACGCCTAGTCCCTTGTTGAATCAGGGAAATTTCCCACCCCATTAGTCGCCCTGTTCCGGCTCGCGATCCCGCGGGCGGACATGGGGACCGCCCGATGGGCGTTCAGCCGATCCGCTCTGAAACCTCTCGCCGCGGCGCGCGCATGCTGCGGACGGCGCTCGGGCCGGCGATCGCCGCGTGGCTGGACGATCCGGCCATCGTCGAGGTGATGCTGAACCCGGACGGCCGGCTGTGGGTCGACCGTCTCTCCGGCGGGCTGGCGGATACCGGCGCCAAGCTCTCCTCCGCGGACGGCGAGCGGATCATCCGCCTGGTCGCGCACCACGTCGGCGCCGAGGTCCATCCGGAGCGGCCGCGGATCTCCGCTGAGCTGCCCGAAACCGGCGAGCGGTTCGAAGGTCTGCTGCCGCCGGTGGTGGCCTCGCCCACCTTCGCGATCCGCAAGGCCGCCATCGCGGTGTTCACCCTCGCCGACTACGTGGCGGCCGGCATCATGACCGCCAGCCAGGCCGAAGCTCTGGCCACCGCGGTGGCCGATCGGCGCAACGTGCTGGTCGCCGGCGGCACCTCCACCGGCAAGACCACCCTGGTCAATGCGCTCCTGGCCGAGGTCGCCAAGACCGGCGATCGCGTGGTGCTGATCGAGGACACCCGCGAGCTGCAGTGCGCGTCGCCCAACCTGGTGTCGCTGCGCACCAAGGACGGCGTCGCCTCGCTCTCCGATTTGGTGCGCTCGTCGCTGCGCCTGCGCCCGGACCGGATCCCGATCGGGGAGGTGAGGGGGCCTGAGGCGCTCGACCTCCTGAAAGGCTGGGGCACCGGCCATCCGGGCGGGATCGGAACCCTGCACGCCGGCTCGGCCCTCGGCGCGCTGCGACGCCTCGAGCAGCTGATCCAGGAGGCGGTGGTCACCGTGCCCCGCGCTTTGATCGCCGAGACCATCGGCACGATCGCCGTCCTGGCTGGCCGCGGCGCCGAGCGCCGCCTGGCCGAACTCGCCGCCGTCGAGGGCCTCGATGACCACGGCGACTACGTCCTCGCCCCAGCCGGAGAGTCCCAATGACGGCCTATCCCAACCTTCGCACGCGCCTGCTCGGCAGCACGTCGCTCACACCCCTCGCGGGTCTCTCCGCCAGCTTGCTCCTCGCCGCGCCGGCCTGGGCGGCCGGCTCCTCCATGCCATGGG
>DATAYD010000017.1:0-3047 GCA_036272715.1 Caulobacteraceae bacterium
CCCAACGCGAGCCTGGAGGACAACACCACCTGGAGCCTGGTGGAGGACATCGAGCGCCTGCGCCAACGCCTGGGCGTGGAGTCGTGGACGGTGTTCGGCGGCTCGTGGGGATCGACCCTGGCCCTGGCCTACGCCATCACCCATCCCGAGCGGGTCGAAGCGCTGGTGCTGCGCGGCGTCTTCCTGCTGACCCAGCGGGAGTTGCGCTGGTTCTACCAGGACGGCGCCTCGATCCTGTTTCCCGACGCCTGGGCGCGCTTCATCGAGCCGATCCCGCCGGCGGAGCGCGACGATCTGATGGGCGCCTATCATCGCCGCCTGACCCACGTGGATCGCCGCATTCAGGCGCGCGCGGCCGCGGCCTGGAGCCAGTGGGAAGGCGACACCATCTCGATCCGCGGCCCCGAGGCGCGGCCCTCCAAATTCAATGAGGTCGACTTCGCGGTCGCGTTCGCCAGGATCGAATGCCACTATTTCGTCAATGGCGGCTTCTTCCCGGAAGACGGCTGGATCCTGAACAACATCAAGAAGATCCAGAAGATTCCTGGCTGGATCGTTCAGGGACGCTTCGACGTGGTGACCCCGCTGGAATCCGCGTGGAAGCTGAAGACCGCCTGGCCCAAGGCGAATTTCGAGATCGTCTGGGACGCCGGCCACGCCTCGACCGAACCGGGCATCATCGACGGCCTGGTCCGCGCGACGGATCAGGCGTTCAATCTTTAGCGCCTTTCTCCCACGTCATCGCCGCGCTTGTCGCGGCGACCTATGCCGTGAACGCGCCGATTCCGCTCGGGCGCGGATTATCCCAGCTTCACGGCATGGATCGCCGGCACAAGGCCGGCGAAGACAGTGGAATTGGTCGGGAGCCGGGAGACCGCTGGCGCGGGTGACCTCCTCCTAAAGCAGCGTCCCCTCGCCTCGCGTCACTTCGGAATAGCGGTGGACGCGCACCGACTGGACCAGGCCGAAACCGACCATCACCGTCAGCATGACCGTGCCGCCATAGGACAGCAGCGGCATGGGCACGCCGACAACGGGCGCGAGGCCCATGACCATGGCGCCATTGATCAGCACATAGAAGGCGAAGGTGGCGGTGACCCCGGCGGCGCTCAGCCGGCCGAAATGGCTGTGGGACAGGCTGGCGATCCGCAGGGCGATCAGGATGGTCGCCGCATAGAGCACCAGCATGGAGACGCAGCCCACCAGCCCGAACTCCTCGGCCAGGGTGGCGAAGATGAAGTCGGTCTGCTTTTCGGGCAGGAAGTTGAGCTGGCTCTGGGAACCGAGCCCGAAACCCTTGCCCAGGACCCCGCCCGATCCCAGGGCGATCTTGGCTTGGAGGATGTGATAGCCGGACCCGGACGGATCGTTCTCCGGATGCAGGAAGGTCAGGATGCGGTCGCGCTGATAGCCCTTCAGGATGAACAGCACGAACGGCGGCACGGCGGCGGCGACGCCGACCATGCCGACGGCGATCAGCCGGAGGCTCAAGCCCGCCAGCATCATCACGGCTCCGCCCGTGGCGGCCAGCAGGATAGCGGTGCCGAGGTCGGGCTGTTTGGCCACCAGCAGCACCGGCGCGGCGATCAGGCCAGCCGGGATCAGCAATCGCCAGGACAGCCGCGCGGAATCCGCCGGCAGGCCGTGATAGAAACGCGCCAGGGCCAGCACCAGGCCGATCTTCATCACCTCGGAAGGCTGGAACTTCTCCCCGCCGAAACTCAGCCAGCGCGTGGCGCCCAGGGCGGCATGGCCCGCCACGGCCACGCCGAACAGCAACAAGAGCCCAAGCCCATAGACCGGATAGGCCGCCGCGAACCAGACCCGCAGGTCGACCAGCGCGAGCGCCAGCATCAGCAGCGTGAACAGGCCGAACCGCAGCATCTGTGGCAGGGCCCAGGGCTTCCACGACCCGCCGGCGATCGAATAGAGCATCAGCCCGCCCGACGCGGCCAGCAGGCACAGCATCAGGACCAGCACCCAATCGATCTGCCCGAACTTGACGACCAGCCGGTCGCGCTCGCCGGGGCGGGTCAGCGCGCTGGCGGTCATATCGGATTCCCCGCCGCGTCCGTAAGGCCGGGCGGTTCGGCGCCCTCGGGGCGGACGCCCGGCGGGGTCTGCGGCAGGGCCGGCATCGGCATCGGCTGCTCTATACGCGCGCGGACTTGCGCATCCTTCAAAAGAGCCACCCGCATGACTTCACGCGCCTTCGGCGCGGCGGCCTGGGCGCCGAAGCCGCCGTGCTCGACCAGCACGCTCATGGCGTAGCGCGGGTCGTCGTAGGGCGCGAAGGCGATGAACCAGGCATGGTCGCGCTGGGCCCAGGCGCCGACCGCGCCATGAGCGCCCCGGCCGCCGCCATAGCCGTGCGCCTGGGCGGTGCCGGTCTTACCGGCCATCTTGACCGGTCCCAGACCCAGTTGGGCGAAGGCGGACGCCGTTCCACCGTCATTGACGACCGCGACCATGGCCGAGCGTACGAAATCGATATGGTCCTTCTGGAACGGCAGGTCCGGCGCCTCGGCGCCCGAGGGCTGCGGCACGCCGCCGATCGAATGGATCAGACGCGGCCGCAGCGCCTTGCTGCCGTTGGCCAGCCTTGCGGCCTGCACGCAGAGCTGCAGCGCGTTGACGTTCACATAGCCCTGCCCGATCCCCATGCTGGGGGTCTCGCCAGGGTGCCAGACCGGATCCTTCGGGAACGCCCTGCGCTTATAGGCCGTGTCGGGGACCAGGCCCTTCCTTTGCTCATTCAGGGGCAACCCGATGTCATGGATTTCTCCGAGACCGAACTTGCGGGCGACTTCCGCGATCCGATCGGGCCCGATCGTCAACGCGCATTGGTAGAAATAGATGTCGCACGAGGTCTTGATGGCGCCCCGCAGATCCTGCGCCCCGTGGGCCTCGTCACAGTGCCAGACCCGCCCGCCCCAGGCCCAGGATTTGCTGCAGACATGGACCGTCCTGGGATCGTAGCCGTGCTCCAGCGCCGCCAGGGCCACCATGGTCTTGAAGGTCGAGCCTGGCGGATAGGTCGCCGTCAC
>DATAYD010000018.1:0-18381 GCA_036272715.1 Caulobacteraceae bacterium
CTCCCACGCCAATCGCTTTACGAAGGCGCTCGACGGAATCTGATCGAACGTGCGTGTCGGGCCCGCCTGACTGACGGCGGGCTCCGCGCGCCACGCATGAGCAGCACGCCCACGCCGCCGCCGGGCGCGCGCGAGGGGAGCCTCGAGGCCCCGACGCGTCACCCGCTCGAGTGGCGCGATCCGAAGTTCTACGACCAGGCTGCGCTCGCAGCGGAGCTCGAGCGCGTCTTCGACATCTGCCACGGCTGCCGCCGCTGCTTCAGCCTCTGCAACGCGTTTCCGACGCTCTTCGACGCCGTGGACGGGAGCAAAGACGGGGAGGTCGCCGGCCTCGACAGGCAGGTCTACTGGCAGGTCGTCGATCACTGCTACCTCTGCGACATGTGCTTCATGACCAAGTGTCCGTACGTGCCGCCGCATGAGTTCAACGTGGATTTCCCCCACCTGATGCTGCGCCATCGGGCGGCCGAGCGGAAACACCAGGGCGGCCGCTTCGTCCCCGAGCAGCTCGGCCAGACCGACCGCAACGGCAAGCTGGCCAAGCCGGTGGCGGGCCTCGCCAATTGGGCGACGGCGCTGGGCAACAAGCCTGTGCGCGCGCTGATGGAGACCGTCGCCGGCATCGACCGTGAGGCCGCCCTGCCGCTCTATCACGCCCGCACCGCCGAGGACCTGTGCCGCGCGCCCGCCGCGCCCAATCCCCAGGGACCGGCCTTCGGCAAGCGCAAGGCGCTGGTCTACGCGACCTGTTTCGTCGATTATAACAACCCGGCGACCGCGACCGCGGCCATGGCGGTGCTGGCCCATCTGGGCGTCGACGCCAGGCTGGATTATCCGGCCTGTTGCGGCATGCCCCAGCTCGAGGCCGGCGATATCGCCGCGGTGGCGCACGCCGCGGAACGGCTCTCGGCCCACTTCCTGCCCCTGATCGAGCAGGGCCACGACATCATCGCCCTGACCGCGAGCTGCGGCCTGATGATGAAGTTCGAGTGGCCCCTGATCCTGCCCGAGAACGCCGCGGTGAAACGCCTGGCCGCCGCCACCCGCGACATCAGCGAATATGTGGTCGCCATCGCCAAGAACGACGGCCTGACGCCGGGCCTGAAGCCGGTCGAGGGCGGCGTCGCGGTGCACCATGCCTGCCACGCCCGGGCCCAGAACATGGGGGCCAAGTCGGCGGAGCTGCTGCGCCTGATCCCCGATACCAAGGTCGACCTGATCGAGCGGTGTTCCGGCCATGGCGGCACTTTCGGGGTGATGAAACAGACTCGGCCGATGGCGGTGAAGGTCGGCAAGCCGGCCGCGCGCCAGGTCGCCCAGAAAAAGGACGAGACCCTGTGCTCCGACTGTCCGCTGGCCTGCAAGCATCTGGGCCAGCTCTTGAGCGTTGAACTGGCCGACGGCGTCAAGCCGCCGGTCCAGGCCCACCCGATCGAGGTGTTCGCCCGCGCCTACGGCCTTGCCTGAAGGAGATTTCGATGCCCGCCGCTGAGCGACGGATCACCCGCGAGGATGTGATCGCCAACGCCGAGTTCGCGGCCCAGCGCAAGGCGCGCCGCGCCGCGCTGCTTCCCCTCAAGCGGCTGCGCCGCCTGGACGTCGGTCCCTACTGCTCCTTCTATTTCGAGTGCTTCGAGACCATGCTGTTCCAGATTCAGGAGATGCTGCTGGTCGAAAAGGGCGGCGAGGAACAGTTGGCCGACGAACTGGCCGCCTATAACCCGCTGGTCCCCCAGGGCGCCGAACTGGTGGCGACCGTGATGTTCGAGATCGACGACGAACTGCGCCGCGCGCGGATTCTGGGCCGGCTGGCCGGGGTTGACGACCGCTTCTTCATCCAGATCGGCGATACGCGCGCGCCCGGCGTCCCGGAAGGCGACATCGAACGCAACCGCGAGGACGGCAAGACCTCGTCCGTCCACTTCCTCCATTTCGCCCTGACCCCGACCCAGATCGCCGCCTTCCGCGATCCGTCCGTCAGCGCCATGGTCGGCTGCGATCACCCGCTCTATGCGCACCTGACCGTGCTGCGGCCGGAGACTCGGGGGGAGTTGGCGAAGGATTTCGCGGGTTAGGCCTCAATCCCTTCTCCACCTGGCGGCGAAGGTGTCGGCGGAGCCGACGGCCTGGGCGGTAGTCGCTCTCCCGCGTCGATGCTCATCCGACTCAATTCGCGGGCCCCTCCTTCTCCCGCAAGGAAAGAAGGGTCGTTCGCGCGCATCGTTTAGGGCCGTGGACGGAGCAAGTCCGCGCCGGCCTTGGCCGAACAGCGTTTTACGCCTGTTGACAGCGCCGGTTTCGTTGGCGAAAAGCCTTGGCCTTCCAGTCCCCGGCCGCTCCGGCGCGGGGACGTTCCGCTTTTGGGAGGCTCGTCATGCCCAGCCCAACCTCGGCCTCTTCCGGGCCCGCAATCCCCGCCGACCACATCCTGGGCGTCTATAGCCGCGCCCCGCTGGCGTTCGAGCGAGGCGAGGGCGTGCGGCTGTGGTCGACCGAGGGCGAGGACTATCTGGACTGCGTCGCCGGCATCGCCGTGGACGCGCTGGGCCATGCCCACCCCAAGCTGGTCGCCGCCTTGAAGGACCAGGGCGAGAAGCTGTGGCACGTCTCCAACATCTACCGCATCCCCCAGCAGGAAGCCCTGGCCACGCGGCTGTGCGAGGCGACCTTCGCCGACGTGGTGTTCTTCACCAATTCCGGTACGGAGGCGATCGAGTGCGCGCTGAAGGCCGCCCGTAAATACCACTGGGCCAATGGCCAGCCCGAGCGGATCGAGGTGATCGGCTTCGACGGCTCGTTCCACGGCCGCAGCTACGCGGCGGTCAACGCTTCGGGAAACGCCAGCTATCTGGAGGGTTTCGGCCCCCGCCTGCCGGGCTTCACCCAACTTCCGTTCGGCGATCATGAGGCGCTGAAGGCCGCGCTCGGCTCGACCACCGCCGCGGTGATCGTCGAGCCGGTCCAGGGCGAGGGCGGCGCGCGGGCGCTGACCGAGGCGCAGCTCAAGGACCTCCGCGACCTCTGCACCCAGGCCGGCGTCCTGCTGATCCTCGATGAGATCCAGTGCGGCCTGGGCCGGACCGGCAAGCTGTTCGCCCATGAGTGGGCGGGCGGCGCCGCGCCGGACATCATGTGCGTGGCCAAGGCCCTGGGCGGCGGCTTCCCGGTCGGCGCCTGCCTGGCCACCGCCGAGGCGGCCAAGGGTATGACGGTCGGCTCGCACGGCTCGACCTACGGCGGCAATCCCTTGGCCATGGCCGTGGGCCTGGCCGCTTTCGACGAGATCGCCAAGCCGGAGACGCTGGCCCATGTGCGCGAAGTGGCCGGCTATCTGAACCAGCAACTGGCGGGCCTGAAGGACCGCTATCCGGACGTGGTGGTCGACATCCGCGGCAAGGGCCTCCTGATCGGGATCAAGCTGGTCCCCAACAACCGCGACTTCATGGCCCTGGCGCGCGACCACAGGCTGCTGGTGGCCGCTGGCGGCGACAACTGCATCCGCCTGCTGCCGCCGCTGGTGATCAGCCGGGACGAGGCACGCGAGGCGATCCAGAAACTGGAACTGGCCTGCCAGGCCGTCCGGCGGCGGGCGGCGGCGTGAGCGGCCAGGGCGTCGCCGGGAAGACTTTGACGGGAAGGTCGGGCGGTCCTCGCCACTTCATCGACCTCTGGCGCTTCGACGGCCCGACCCTGCGCGGCATCCTGGAGGACGCCAAGACCCGCAAGGCCGCCCGCGCCGGCTGGCCCAAGGGCGCCCCCGACCCCGACCTGCCGGCCAAGGGCCGCACCCTGGCGATGATCTTCGAGAAGAACTCGACCCGCACCCGTTTTTCGTTCGACGCCGCCATGCGCCAGCTCGGCGGGGATTCGATCATCGCCACCGCCTCGGACATGCAACTGGGCCGCGGCGAGACGGTGGAGGACACTGCCCGGGTGCTCTCGCGCATGGTCGACCTGGTCATGATCCGCGCCAATGACCACGCGACGCTG
Source organism: Caulobacteraceae bacterium (assembly GCA_036272715.1). Classification (GTDB taxonomy): domain Bacteria; phylum Pseudomonadota; class Alphaproteobacteria; order Caulobacterales; family Caulobacteraceae; genus Poindextera. The sequence goes on from DATAYD010000018.1 coordinate 3,991, forward strand.
GAGCGTTTCGCCTCGGTCTCCGACGTGCCGGTGATCAACGGCCTGTCCGACGCCGGCCATCCCTGTCAACTGATCGCGGACCTGCAGACCTTCGAGGAGCATCTGGGCCCGGTCGAGGGGCGGACCATCGCCTGGGTCGGCGACGGCAACAATATGTGCTCCAGCTTCATCCATGTGGCCGGCCAGCTCGGCTATCGGCTGAAGATCGCCAGCCCCGACGCCTATCGCCCCGACCGGGTCGACCTGGCCCGCGCGGCCGAGCGTCAGGCCCGGATCGAGCTTACCGACGACCCGCGCGAGGCGGTCAAGGGCGCCGACTGCGTGATCGCCGACACCTGGGTCTCGATGGGCGATATCGACCATGACGCCCGGCTGGCGGCGCTTGAACCCTACCAGGTCGACCGCAAGCTGATGGACCTGGCCAATCCCGGCGCGATCTTCCAGCACTGCCTGCCCGCCCACCGCGGCGAAGAGGTCACCGACGAAGTCATAGACGGCCCCGCCAGCGTGGTCTGGGACGAAGCCGAAAACCGCATCCACGCCCAGAAGGCGATCATCGCCTGGTGCCTGGAGCGGTAGGACGGCCGTCCCGCTCGGCCCGACCCGAGGGCCGGTGGCGTTCCGCGCTGGCGCGGCCTACAGTCTCGGCGGTCTCGAGGCTCGGGGGGATTCCGGCCGCGCGCGCCGTCCTGAAATCCGTTTGCGGCTTTTCCGATGCTCTCCCAACGTGGCCGATACGCCCTGAAGGCGCTCTTGAACCTGGCGCGGAACGATCCGGACTCGCGCCAGGTGGCGGCGATTTCACTCGAGGAGAATATCCCGCGGAAGTTCCTCGAAGCGATCATGACCGACATGCGCCGCGCCCGGCTGGTGATCAGCATGCGCGGCAAGACCGGCGGTTTCCGCCTGGCCCGGCCGGCCGACCTGATCTCCTTCGCCGAGGTGATGCGGGTGACGGACGGCCCGCTGGCCCTGATCGCCTGCGCCAGCCCGAACTTCTACCGCCGCTGCGACGACTGTCCCGACGAGGCGGCCTGCGTGCTGCGCCGGGTGCTGGGCGCGGTCCGCAACGAAGTGGCCGAGATCCTGGACCGCACCACCCTGGCCGACGCCCTGGCCAAGGGGATGGCGTTCGACTTGGAGCCGACGGCCGAGGCGGCGGTCTGAAGCTTCCCGCCGATCGCTTAAGTCCGCGCGGCCTTCGATACAAGCGCTTGCGCGGCCCGCTCAGATTGACGAACTATTTGTAATTAAACAATTATCTGTCATGCTGAGTAGCGCCTGAAGGGCGCGTGTCGAAGCCCGCACACGGCCCCCTAAACCATCCCGAACGGCACGATCTTGTTCTCGGCGTCATGGCCGATGTCCGCGCGGCCCAGATAGGGGATGCCCGAGCGTTCGCACCAGGCCCGCGCGATCTCTTCCTCGGTCTGGCCGAAGGGAGGCGTGTTGGGCGGAATAGCCGAGCAACGGCCGAGGCGGATCCCCGCCACCTGCCGCAGCGCCGGCGTGCTGGTCAGGTGGAAAAAATGGCGGTCGATCGCGTAGAGATGCTCGGACACCTCCTCCAGCATCAGGACGTGGCCGGTCAGGTCCGGTTGGTAGGGCGTGCCGATCAACTGGCTGAGGATGGTCAGGTTGAAGGCCGCCGCCATGATGCCGGGCTGGAGGCTCGGCTCCAAGGTCTCCGGCGCCCGGTCGACCAGCCAGGCCAAGGCCCGCAGCACCGCCGTCCCGCCGCCCTCGCGGCTGAGGTCGATCGGCATCGGGCCATGGGCGAGATGCTCGAACCCCAGGCCGCGCAACGCCGAAAGCAGGCTGCCGGCGTCGCTGTAGCCCAGATAGGTCTTGTCCCGCGCGGCCGGGGCCAGACGGGGCAGGATCGCTTCGATCAGGCGGCAGGAGCCATAGCCGCCACGCGCGAACCACAGGGCGTCTAAGGCCGGGTCATTGGCCATTTCGACGAAGGCCGTCGCCCGCGTGGCGTCATCGCCGGCGAAATGGCCATGGGACAGGAAACACTGCGGATGGACGTGAATCTGGACCCGGTCGCCATGGGCTTCGGCCGTCAACGCCGTCAGCCGATCGGCCAGATCGGGCTCGATTCGCGAGCCCGGCGCGGCCACTGCGATCCTGAAAACCCCGTCACTCATATATTACCCATATTTTACAATGGATTGCCGGAATCCACTCCACTCTGTATCTTCACCGGATGGATTTGAGCAAAGCCTACTTCTTCTGCGGCGTCGGGGGCAGCGGCATGTTGCCCCTGGCCCTGATCGTGCGCGCGGCCGGCGCGGCGGTCGCCGGCTCGGATCGGGCGCTGGACCAGGGCCGCACCGCCGCCAAGTTCGACTTCCTGCGCCAGGCCGGCGTGGCCCTGTTCGCCCAGGATGGCGGCGGCCTGGTCGGCGCGGACCAGATCCTGGTGGTCTCGGCGGCGGTCGAGGACAGCGTGCCGGACGTCCAGGCCGCGCGCCGCCTGGGCGCGCCGATCCTGAGCCGGGCGGAACTGCTGGCCAGCCTGTTCAACGCCGCGAGAACCGGCGTCGGGATCGCGGGCACCAGCGGCAAGTCGACCACCACCGGCATGGCCGGCTGGATCCTTCACGCGGCGGGCGCCGATCCGACCATCGTCAATGGCGCGGTGATGAAGAATTTCGCCACCCCCGAGGCGCCGTTCGCCAGCGCCCTCGTGGGTCACGGCGGCCCGTTCGTGGCCGAGGTCGACGAGAGCGACGGCTCGATCGCCCGCTACGCCCCCACCATCGCGGTGGTGAACAACATCGCCTGGGACCACAAGCCGCTGGAGGAGCTGCGCGGCCTGTTCGCGGACTTCACGGCCAAGGCCAAGGTCGCGGTGCTGAACCTCGACAATGCCGAGACCGCGGCTTTGGCGCGGGGGCCGGCGGCCGGCAAGGCGATCACCTACAGCCTGAAGGATGCGAGCGCCGACCTGTTCGGCGGCAATCTGGCGCCCTCGCCGGACGGGATCTCGTTCGAGGCCATCGCGCGCGCCACGGGCGAGACCGTGTCCGTGCGGCTGCGCACGCCGGGCGCCCACAATGTCATGAACGCCCTGGCCGCCCTCGGCGCGGCCCAGGCCTGCGGGATCGGCCTGGCGCCGGCCGCGGCCGCGCTCGGCGACTTCAAGGGCATCCGCCGCCGGCTGGAATGGGTCGGCGAGGCGGCCGGCGTCACGGTGATCGACGATTTCGCCCACAATCCCGACAAGATCGGCGCCAGCCTCTCCACCCTGCACGCCTTTCCCGGGCGGCTTCTGGTCTTGTTCCAGCCCCACGGTTTCGGGCCGCTGCGGCTGATGCGCGAAGCCTTCGTCGAGGCGTTCGCGAGCGGGCTCGGCGAGGGCGATGTGCTGGTCATGCCCGACCCGGTCTATTTCGGCGGCACCACCGACCGCACGGTCGCCAGCGGCGACATCGCCGGAGACGTCCGGGCGAAGGGTCGAAGGGCCGAGGCCTTCCCGGGCCGCGCGGCCTGCGGCGAGCGGCTGCTCGACCTGGCCCGCCCCGGCGACCGCATCGTGGTCATGGGCGCCCGCGACGACACCCTCTCGACCTTCGCGGAGGATTTGGTCGCGAGGCTGGGCCGGGTTGAATAGATGGGCTCCAATTACCAAAAGAACCCTTCCCCCTCGATGGGGGAAGGGCAGGGATGGGGGTGAGCGCACGAGGTTGGGATGAATGACGGGGGAGACGCCTTACGCGTCACTTTCGTCACCGACCGCTTACGCACCCCCACCCAACCCTGCCCCATCGAGGGGGAGGGCTCTCGACCGACGCCCCGCACCCTTCAAAAATCAGCAACGGGCCGCCTACCGCGCGCCCAGCCGGACGAGCACGGCTCTCGGAATGCCATAGTGGGCGACCATGGCGCTCTGGTCGCGGAAGCCGCAGGCCTCGCGCTGGACGAAAAAGCTCCAGACCGCCCTGGCCGCGGCCTTCAGCAAGGCGTCCTGGTCGGATCCGCCGCGGCCCGCCTCCAGCCGCGCCAGCGCCGCCTCCACCGCGTCGCCGGCCCGGCCGAGCGCGGCGGCGCGTTCCGAGGCCATTTCCAGTTCGAAGGCGTCCGAGCCGATGCTGTCGCGGCCCAGCACGGCGCCAAACCGCTCGGAAAATGAAGTCATGCCCCTGTCCTTCAGGCGTATCAGCGAGGTCGCGGCGAAAATGGGCGAGCCCCCGCGCCTTGGCAACGCCCGCGCCGCGAGGACGGCTTTGTCCGTTCAGGCCGGGCCGCCCGGAACCCCCAGTCAGGACGGGCGCCGCCGCCAGTCCGCGGCCATCCGTTCGAACAGGCCGCGCCAGTCCCCGGCTGCTGGCTGGCGATACAGCCGGTGGCCCGGATACCAGGGACTGTCGTCGCGGTCATGGAGCCAGCGCCACTCCGAGCGCGCGTTCAGCGCCAGCCAGGCCGGCCGGCCGAGCGCGCCGGCCAGGTGGCCGACCGCCGTGTCACAGCTAACCACCAGATCCAGATTGGCGATCACCGCGGCGGTGTCGGCGAAATCGCCGGCGTCGTAATCGGCGCCCAGGATCGCGACGCTCGTGCCCACAGGCAGGCTGTCGAGCTGGTCCAGGCCGAAGCCCTTTTGCAGGCTGATCAGGGGCGCGCCGATCGCCCGGGCCAGCGGTTCGACGTCGCGCAACGGGAAGGAGCGGCCGCTGTCGACCTTGGCCGTCGTATTGCCGCTCCAGACCACGCCCACGCGCGGCCCCGGCGCGATCGCGTCCAGTCGCGCCTTCCAGAGTTCCGCCAGCGCCGGCTCGGCCGCCAGGTAGGGCAGGGGGCCAGGCAGGCTCTCCAGATCGATCCCTAAAATGTGCGGCAGGCTGAACAGCGGGACGCGGGCATCGGCCGGCGGTTCGGGTTCGTCGTCGGGGATGAAGGCGTCCGCCAAGCCCGCCAGCAGCCGGCCCAGCGCCCGCGGCGCCCGCAGCACCACCCGCGCGCCCTTGGCCGACAGCGCCGGCGCGAAACGGGCGCACTGGATCATGTCGCCGAAACCCTGCTCGCCATGGACCAGGATGGTCTTGCCGGCTGGATTCTCGCCGGTCCAACGCGGCGCCGTGAAGGCCTGCTCTCGCCGCTTCTCGGCCGCGCTCCTCAGCCGCCACTCGAATTCGCGCCACCCTTCGGCGAAGCGCCCGCGTTCGAGCAGCAGAATCCCCAGATTGTGCCGCGCCTCCCAGGCCTCGGGGCGCAGGGCGACGGCCCGGCGATAGGCCGCCTCCGCGTCTTCCAGCCGGCCCTGTCGGAAACAGACCAGGCCGATATTGGAGTGGGCCTGCGGCAGTTTCGGGTTGAGGCGCAGGGCCTCGACGAAGGCGGCTTCCGCCTCCTCCAGCCGGCCATGTTCCAGGAGCGCGTTGCCGAGCCCGGCATGGGCGACCGCCAGGGCCGGCTTCAGCGCGATCGCCCTTTGGCTGGAGGCCAGGGCGGCGTCGGCCTGGCCCAGTTCGGCCTGGCAACCGGCCAGGTTGGCATAGGCCTCGGCCAGGTCCGGATCGATCGCCAGGGCCTTGGCCTGCGCCTTGGCGGCCTCTTCATAGAGCGCCAGCCGCGACAAGGTCAGGCCCAGATTGTGGTGCACGCCCGCATCGCCGGGCGCGAGGTTCATGGCGACCTGGTGCGCGGCGAAAGCCTCGTCCAGCCGGTCCAGCGCCGCCAGGGCGTTGCCGGCATGCGAGTGGGCCAGGGCGAAGCCGGGGTCGATCGCCGTGGCGTCCAGGAAGGCCTCCAGCGCCTCTTTCGGCCTCGCCTGTTCGCTGAACAGCAGGCCCAGGCCGTAATGGGCGCGCGCCGCGTTCGGGGCCAGTTCCAGCGTCCGCCTGAACGCGGCTTCCGCCGCCTCGATCCGGCCCAGATGTCGCAGGATCTCGGCCCGATTGGCGTGCGCCTCGACATAGGCCGGCCGCAGGGCCACCGCGCGGTCGTAATGCCCCAGCGCGCGTTCCAGGCTGGCCCAGTCATCCATCCGGGCGATCGCCCCGCCCAGATTATAGTGGGCCTCGGCATAGTCAGGCGCCAGGGCCAGGACCTGGCGCAGCACGTCGATGGCCTCGTCGCGCCGGCCCTGCTCGGTCAGGAGCACGCCGAGATTGGAATAGGCTTCGGCGCGCCCGGGATCGAGGGCGATCGCCGCGCGAAAGGCCTCGATGGCCGGCGCTGGGCGCCCCATGGCCCGAAGCGCGACGCCCCTATTGCTGTGGGCCATGGCCAGGTTCGGGTCGAGCGACAGGGCGCGGCGGCATGCCTCCACGGCCTCGGCGGCCCGGCCGACGCCGGTCAGCGCATTGGCCAGGTTGCAATGATAATGCGCGGCGCCCGGGTTCAGGGCGATCGCCCGTTCGATCAGGGCGAGGCTGGTCGCGCAGTCGCCGCGCTGCTGCTGGATCACCCCCAGCAGGTGCAGGGCGTCGGCGTGGTCGGGTTCGCTCGCCAGCATCTGGGCGTAGAGCTGGGCCGCTTCGTCCAGCCGGCCAGCCTGGTGCCGAGCCATCGCCTGGGCCAGGAGCGTGCGCGGAGGAATCAAGGTCGCGCCTATCGGATGACCTACTCTTGCTCGTCATCCTTGAGTAGGCGGCCGCGTCCAAGGACGCAAGGACGGCCGCCGCCACGATGCGAAACCCTCAATCGTCGCTGCGGTCGCGCAACAGGTCTCGATCCTCGAACTCGATCGCATCCTCCGGATCGGCCAGGGAAGCCTCCGAAACGGTCTGGCCGCGCACGCTGACCCCCGCCTTGTGCACGCTGTCCGGATCGCCGGTGATCAGCGGGTGCCAGGGCGGCAGGTCCTTGCCCTCGTGCAGGCGGCGATAGGCGCAGCTCTTCGGCATCCACAGCAGGTCGTCGATATTGTAGGGCGTCAGCTTGATGCAATCCGGGACATGCTGCTTGCGGTTGGCGTAGTCGGAACACCGGCACAGGTCGCCGTCGAACAGCTTGCAGGCCACGCGCGTGGGGATGATCTCGCCGCTGTCCTCGTCCTCGAACCGGATCAGGCAGCACAGGCCGCAGCCGTCGCAAAGGCCTTCCCATTCCGCCACGGTCATCTGGCGGAGCGTCTTGGTCTCCCAGTAAGGTTTGCGCGTCATGAGGGGAGCGTTCTTAAAGGGGTTCCGGGTGGAAAGCCCGTCAAAATCCAAATCCAGGCCGTGACCGACCAACCCCAGGACCTTACGCCCAAACCTGAAACCGCCGCGCCGCCGGGCGCGAAGCCGGCGTTCGGGCGCGCCCAGGGTCGATCCGAGCGTCCGCCTCAGTCGCCAAAGCGTCGTCGCCGGCCGCGGACCTGGGGCCTCATCCTGATCGCCGTCCTGGTGGTGATGTCGACCGCGGGCCTTGGCGCGGCGTGGGAGGTCGGCCGCCTGTTGGAGGGCGTGCCGGACATTCCGGACAAGAGCGCCCTGGTGGTCGTCAACGAAGCGCCCGGCATGACTTTCGAGGATTCGGCCGGCCGGGTGATCGCCACCCGAGGGCCCCGGCACGGCCATCCGGTCCGCTTGGCCGAACTGCCGCCCTATGTCCCCCACGCCTTCCTGGCGGCGGAGGATCGGCGCTTCTACAAGCACGGGGCGGTCGACCCGCGGGGCATTTCCCGCGCGCTGATGGTCAATTGGCGCGCGCGTCGCACGGTCCAGGGCGGCTCGACCCTGACCCAGCAACTGGCCAAGACGCTGTACCTGAAACCGGACCAGACCCTGACCCGCAAGTTCCAGGAGGCGGTGATCGCCTATCGGATCGAGCAGGCGATGAGCAAGGACGAGGTGCTGGAGCTGTACCTCAACCGGATTTTCTTCGGCGACAACGCCTATGGGGTGGACGCCGCCGCCCAGACCTATTTCGGCAAGCCGGCGTCCCAGTTGACCCTCCAGGAAGCCGCCCTGCTGGCCGCCCTGCCCAAGGCCCCGACGCGCCTGGCGCTGACCAACGATATGCCCGCGGCGCTGCGCCGCTCGCGCCTGGTGCTGGAGAACATGCGCGCCGAGGGCTGGATCAGTCCCCAGGACGAGGACGCGGCCCTGGCCGCGCCGCCCAAGCTGGCCCCGGAGGCGCCGGGCGAGGGCGACTATGGCTATGTGCTGGACATGGCCGCCGCCCAGGCCGTGCAGATCGCTGGCGGCGCGGCGCCCGATCTGGTCGTCCGCCTGACCATCGATCCCAGCCTTCAGGCCACGGCCCAATCGGTGGTGCGCGAGGCCATAGCCCAGAATGGCCGCCGGGCTGGCGTAAGCCAGGGCGCGCTGGTGTTGCTGGCCCCGGATGGCGCGATCCGGGCCTTGGTCGGCGGGACCGATCATCACGCTTCGGCCTTCAACCGCGCCACCCAGGCCCAGCGTCAGCCGGGCTCGTCCTTCAAGCCCTTCGTTTACGCGGCGGCCCTGGAGGCGGGCGTCAAGCCGACCGACATCCGCCAGGACGCGCCGATCCGTATCGGCCTCTGGTCGCCCAGCAATTTCGGCGGCGGCTATCGCGGTCCTGTCACCGTGGCCGACGCCCTGGCCCATTCGCTCAATTCCGTGGCCGTGCGGTTGGCCAATGAGGTGGGGCGCGACAAGCTTGGCGAGATCGCCCATCGCTTCGGCCTCGCCAGCATCCCGGCCAGCCCCGACCTCTCGATCGCCCTCGGGGCCTATGAGGTGAACCTTTTGGAGTTGACCGCCGGCTACCAGGTGTTCCAAACGGGCGGCCTGCGAAACCAGACCTATCTGATCCAGGACATCACGACGACCCGGGGCGACACCCTGTTCGCGCACGTCCCATCGGCGGGGATTGGCGTCTATGATCCGTTCCATGCCGACCAGATGGTGAAGATGCTCGAAGGCGTGGTGCTTGAAGGAACCGGAACCCGCGCGGCGTTCGGCCGCCCGGCCGCCGGCAAGACCGGGACCAGCCAGAACTCGCGCGACGCCTGGTTCGTCGGCTTCACCCCGGACTGGGTCTGCGGCGTCTGGGTGGGCAATGATGACGCCACGCCGATGAACAATGTCACCGGCGGCGCGATCCCCGCGGAGATCTGGCGACGGATGATGGTGGTCGCCCACGCCAATCTGGAGCCGCACGACTTCGCCTGGATGGCCGCCGCCGAAGCCAGCGCGCCGGCCGACGCCGACGCCGACGCTCCCCCGCCGCCCGACGCGGCCACCGCCTCGGACAATCCCCCCGAGCCCGAACAGCCGGAACCCGACCGCCGGGCGGGCTTCTATGACTCCCTGTCTCACGATTTCGACCGCGCCGCCCAGGATCCGGCCGCGCCGCCGCGGGCCGACTCGCCGCCCGATGATCCCGATGCGCCGCCGCGGCGAGACCCAGCGCCGGATCCAAACCCCTGAACGCCAGGACCCCCCTGATCGCCCTGAAGGACGTGCGCCTGGCCGACGGCCCGCGCATGCTGTTCGACGGAGTCGACCTGGCCCTGGAGCCGGGCGTGCGCGCCTGCCTGGTCGGGCGCAACGGCGCCGGCAAGTCGACGCTGATGCGCATCCTGGCTGGCCAGATCGAAGCCGACGGCGGCGACCGTTTCCTGCGTCCCGGAACCCGCGTCGTCCTGCTGGGCCAGGAGCCGGCGATCACCGGCGACAGCCTGCTGGCCTATGCGCGCGCCGGGGGCGCGGCGGCGCACGAGGCCGAGGCCGCCCTGCAGATCTTCGATCTGGATCCGGCGCGGCCGACCACTGGGCTCTCCGGGGGGGAGTCGCGGCGCGCGGCCCTGGCCCGAGCGCTGGCCGAGCAGCCGGACGTGCTCCTGCTGGACGAGCCGACCAACCACCTGGACATCTTCGCCATCGAGACCCTGGAAGCCGAACTGCGCGCCAGCCGCGCCGCGATGCTGACCGTCAGCCACGACCGGGCCTTCCTGGAGCGCACCACCCAGCGCTGTTTCTGGCTGGAGGACCGGCGGATCTGGCGGTTGGACAAGGGCTTTTCCGCTTTCCAGCCCTGGGCCGACAAGATCGCCGCCGACCAGGCCGAGACCCTGCGCCGGCTGAACAAGGCCATCGAGCGCGAGACCTACTGGTTCTACCGTTCGATCACCGCCCAGCGGACGCGCAACGAGGGCCGCGCCCGCGAGCTGGCCGCCATGCGGCAGCAACGCGCGGCGCTGCTGCGCGACCAGGCCCGTCCGCTGGCCATGGGCGTCGAGGCCGGCGCCACATCGGGCCAGAGGGTGATCGAGGCCAAGGGCCTGACCAAGCGGTTTGGCGATCGGACCCTGCTCACCGGTTTTTCGACCCGCATCCAGCGGCGAGACCGGATCGCCATCGTCGGCCCCAACGGCGCCGGCAAGACCACCCTGGTCAAGCTGCTGCTGGGCGAGACCCCGGCGGACGCCGGTTCGGTCAAGCTGGGGGCGAACCTCCAGATCGCCTATGTCGACCAGGCGCGCGCGGAGTTGCGGCCAGAGATGACCCTATGGGACGCGCTGGCGCCGTCGGGCGGCGACCAGGTCATGGTCCAGGGCCAGCCTCGCCACATCGCCGCCTATGCCCGTGATTTCCTGTTTCAGGATAGCCAGTTGCGCCAGCCGGTCTCGACTCTCTCGGGCGGCGAGCGCAACCGGCTGTTGCTGGCCCGCGCCCTGGCCCAGCCGGCCAACCTGCTGGTGCTGGACGAGCCGACCAACGACCTGGACATGGACACGCTGGACCTGCTGGAGGACCTGCTGGCCGACTATGACGGTACGCTGATCCTGGTCAGCCACGACCGCGACTTCATCGACCGCCTGGCGACCTCGACCATCGCGCTGGACGGGCGCGGCGGGGTGGCCGAGACGCCGGGCGGCTGGACCGACTTCACCCGCCAGAACCCGGACTTCTTCGCCCGGGCCTCGGAAATCGTCGCCAAGCCGGCGGCGGCTCCATCGGCGCCCAGCGCGCCCAAACGCGCCGTCAAGCTGTCCTACAAAGACCAGCGCCGCCTGGAAGAACTGGAAACCCTGACGCCCCGCCTGGCCGAACAGATCAAGGCCGGAGAAACGCGCCTGGAAGACCCCGGCCTCTACGCCCGCGACCCCGCCGGCTTCGACCGCCTGATGAAATCCCTCGACGCCCTGCGCGCCCAGCTCGCCGCGGGGGAAGAGGAGTGGCTGGAATTGGAAGAGAAGCGGGAGGCGTTGGCGAGAGGGGCCTCTTAGCGGAAGAACCCTTCCCCCATCGAGGGGGGAGGGCTCTCAAAGCTACGTCTCCCACCGGCAAAGAACTACCGATCCGCCTCGGTCTCCGGCGCCAGGATCCCGGGGAACGAAAAGCTGATCCAGCCTTCGGTGACATCCGGGGAAACGTCTCCGCGGGATTAATTCACGTGCGCCTTTAGAGGCACGGCCTTACGGGCGCAATCGGCGCGCGCCTCAATTGAACCGTACACCCCTCATTTCTCCGTCCTCCCGCCAGGCCTGGAGCAGGGCGAAGAAGGCCGCCGATCCTGGACCATAGAGGCCGTCGAACAGGCCCGCGCCGTCTCCGGCCCGGCCTTCGCCGTTGTAGTAGCCCGGTGTGCAATCCAACCGAAACCGGAGGTTCAGGAGCGCCTTCGCGCGGATCGTCTCGACCCACTCGGTTTCGCCATCGGGCGTGGGCTCGATGGTCTGGGCCTGCCGCAGCCTGGCCTGTTCGATCATCCCGGCGACGTGGCGAGCCTGCTCATCGAGCACGTGGGGAAAGTTGGGCGTCACGGTGTTCTGGGTGACGCCCATGTGGAAGCAGTTGGGGAAGCCATGGCTATAGAAGCCATGCAGGGTTTTCAGGCCGCCCGCCCAATATTCGCTCAGTTCGCGTCCGTCCCTGCCCTTGATCTCGTAACCCGCCCGGCGGGTATAGCTGGTGCCGACCTCGAATCCGGTGGCGAAGATGATGCAGTCGACCTCGTAGTGGACGCCGTCGAATTCCAGCCCGGTCTCGGTCACCCGATCGACCCCCCGCCCTTCGGTATCGACCAGGGTCACGTTCGGGCGGTTGAAGGTCGGTAGATAGTCGTCATTGAAGGTCGGCCGCTTGCAGAACTGGCGGTACCAGGGTTTCAACGCCTCGGCGGTGGCCCGGTCCCGCACCAGCGCGTCCACGCGGGAACGGACCTGGTTCATTTTCTTGAAGTCGGCGATCTCCATCCGCCGGGCGAGTTCTTCCGGCGAGAGGCGCCCGCTCGATCGCAGGGCCGCCGAACTGGCCAGGCTGCGCATGATGTCGGTCCAGCCGTCGCTGACCAGGTCGACATCCTGATGGCCGCCGCTGACCAGGATGTTGAAATTCTCCATCCGCTGCTTCTGCCAGCCTGGCGTAAGTGAGCCGACCCAGTCCGGATCGGTCGGCCGGTTGCCGCGCAGATCGACCGAGGACGGGGTGCGCTGGAACACATAGAGCCGCTGGGCGGCGCGCCCCAGATGCGGCACGCACTGGATCGCCGTCGCGCCGGTGCCGATGATGGCCACCCGCTTGTCGGCCAGTTTGTCCAGGCCGCCTTCGGAATCCCCGCCGGTATAGCCGTAGTCCCAGCGGCTGGTGTGGAAGCTGTGTCCCTTGAAGGTCTCGATGCCGGGAATGCCGGGCAGCTTGGGCCGGCTCAACGGCCCGTTCGACATCACCACGAACCGCGCCTTGATCCGGTCCTGGCGGTCGGTTTCGACCAGCCAGCGGTTCTCCGCCTCAAGCCAGGCGAGCCCCGTGATCTCGGTCTGGAAGCAGGCGTTCCTGTAGAGGTCGAAGGTCTCCCCGATGCGGCGCGCATGGGCGCGGATCTCGCCCGCGAAACTGTACTTCTCCTTGGGGATGTAGCCGGTCTCCTCCAGGAGCGGCAGGTAGATATAGGCTTCGATATCGCACTGGGCGCCCGGATAGCGGTTCCAGTACCAGGTCCCGCCGAAATCGCCGCCCTTCTCGACGACCCGGATGTCCTTGACGCCGGCCTCGCGCAGCCGAGCCGCGGCCAAAAGGCCGCCGAAGCCGCCACCGATCACCACCACCTCGACCTGATCGGTCAGCGGCGCGCGGGTGAAGCCTGGCTTGACATAGGGGTCGTCGACATAGTGGCGAAAATCCCCCGTGACCTCGACATACTGGGCATTGGCGTCTGGGCGCAGGCGGCGATCGCGCTCCTGGCGGTATTTCTCGCGCAGAGCGTCGGGGTCGAAATCGAGTTCCGGCGCTTCGAGCTGATCCAGGCTCATGGCGTTTCCTCCGCGCGTTCGTTGTCACGCTCGGGCCAGCTTACAGCGGGCGAACCAGATGCAAAGGCCAAAGGCGTGAGGCCGCTTGGCGAAACCGGCGCCGCCGCCTAGTTTGCCGCCGCATGGCTATTCGGGGAGACCAGCCTTGAAACTTTCGCGTTTGCTCGCCCTGGCCGCGGCTTGCGCGCTGGCCGCCTGCTCGCCGGCCAAGAAGCCGGTGCTGGACGCGAATGGCCGCATCCCGATCAAGTTCGCCACGGATTGGCGCGCCCAGGCGGAACAGGGCGGCTTCTATGAAGCCCTGGCGACCGGCGAGTACCAGAAGCGCGGCCTGGACGTGACCATCATCCAGGGCGGCCCGGCGGTGAACGTGCCCCAGTTGCTGGCCACCGGCGCCATCGACCTCGGCATGGGCTCCAACAGCTTCATCGTCATGAACCTGGCCAACGAGAACGCCCCGGTGAAGGCCGTGATGGCGACGATGCAGAGCGATCCCCAGGTGCTGATCGCCCATCCCGGCCAGGGGATTCGCTGGATCGCCGACATGAAGGGCAAGCCGATCCTGCTGTCCGACGCTTCGGTGACGGCGTTCTGGGTCTGGCTGAAAGCCAAGTACCATTTCACCGACGACCAGGTGCGCAAATACAGCCACTCGTCCGCCCAGTTCCTGGCCGATCCTAATGTGATCCAGGAAGGTTATCTGACCAGCGAGCCCTACACGATCCAGAAAGTGAGCGGAATCAAGCCGGTGAGCTTCCTCCTGGCCGACGAAGGCTATCCCGGCTATGCCGGCATGGTGCTGGCGCCGGACAAGCTGATCGCCTCGAACCCGAAGGCCGTGAAGGCTTTTGTCGACGCCACCGCCGTGGGTTGGAAGACCTATCTCTATGGCGATCCGAAACCGGCGGACGCCTTGATCCTGAAGGACAATCCGGAAATGACCCAGGATGTGCTGGATCAGGCCCGGGCCAAGATGCGCGACCGGGGCATCGTCCTTTCCGGCACCGCCGAGCGGACCGGCATCGGCGCCATGGCCGACGGGCGCTGGGACGACTTCTTCGTGATGGCGTCCAGCCAGGGCATCTATCCCAAGACCCTGGATTACAAGCGCGCCTATACGCTGCAATTCCTGCCGACGGGCGTGAAGTAGTGGCGTTGCAATCGAATAAGCCTCTCCCCCTTGATGGGGGAGAGGTTGGAGTGGGGGTGCG
>DATAYD010000019.1:0-9413 GCA_036272715.1 Caulobacteraceae bacterium
GAGCGGGATGAGGAAAAGTGCGAAGCGGTTTTCCGCCCGCATCCCGCTCTAAACTTTTAAATTCGATCCCGATGATTTTGGCTTTATCCAAAATCGTCGGGATCCAGGACGGACCCAAGCCATGATGATCACCGATCCCCCGCTGCACCATGTCGGCATCGTCCAGCCGAGCGAGGAGGACGCCCTGGCTCTGATGGCCCTTCTGGGTCTCGAGGAGGACTATCGCGGCTTCGTCGAGCAGTGGTCGGCGCTCTGCATCTTCACCAAGCGGCTGAGCGGTTCGCCGGTCGAATTCGTGATCCCGGACGGCGGTCCGCTGGCGCGGTTCAACAAAGGCGCCGGCGGCCTGCACCACATCGCGCTGCAGGTTCCCGACCTGGAAAAGCTGGCCAGGGGGCTGGAAGCCGAGGGGATGAAGCTGCTGGAGGCCGCCCATGTGAAGGGCGCGGGGAACTTCCTCTGCAATTTCCTCAGCCCGGTCTATACGCGCGGGATCATCATCGAGTTCGTCCAGGTCCTGGACTGATGCCAATGGCCCTTAAGAAGGAGCCGTGGGGGCCTGTCTTTGGCGGGTCCCCACCACGTCATCCTGCGCTTGTCGAAGGATGCACTCGGCACGGTCCAAGCGTCCTTCGACAAGGATGACGTCGTTAGGTGAAGCGGCGACAGGTCAATCTTCGCGGCCGTTGGACTGAGCCAGCCGCGAAGGGCTGACCTTGGGTAGGGCCGCTGCGCCAAGTGATCGCCAAGTGGCGCGCTTTGGCGCGATTTCATCTGATTCAAAAGACCCTGGCGGAACCTTCGATTCCGTGGCATCGTTATTACCCAACAGCGTCCATCAGAGATGCTGACCTGGAGAGAAACGACTAGTTTGAAAGGGAGGCGCTTGTGATCCAAGCTCTGAGCTTATCCGCCGTCTTCGCCGCCGTCCTAGGGGTTTCCGTACCCCTGGTCCATGCCGTGGTGAACATCGGATTTCGTCTTCTCGGGTACTGAAGACGCCGTAACCCCGCCGCCCAGCGCGCGGTACAAGGCCACGATATTGGTGACGCGCGTCAACCGCGCGGACACGAGGCTTTGTTCCGCGTTGAAAAGGGCGATCTCAGCAGTCAGGGTGTCGAGGTAAGCCTCGACGCCTTTTTCGTATCGGGCCTTGGCCAGGTCATAGGCCGCCTGGCTCGAACGGGTCAGATCCTCATTCGCGGAAACCAGTTCGCCGGCCGTGCCGCGTTGCGCCAGGGCGTTGGCGACGTCGCTGAACGCGCTCTGGATCGCCTTTTCGTACTGGGCCACGGCCGCGTCACGTTCGGCCTTGGCGTAGTTCAGCTTGGCGTGGTTCGCGCCGGTATCGAAGATCGGCAAGGTGACGGTCGGGGTGAAGGCGAAGCTGCTTGTGCCCGGCTGGAACAGCGAGGACAACGAAACCGCGGTCGTCCCGCCCTGCGCGGTCAGTTCGATGGTCGGGAAGAAGGCCGCCCGCGCCGCGCCGATATTGGCGTTGTCGCCGCGCAACTGGTGTTCGGCCTCGAGCACGTCGGGCCGCCGCAGCAGCACGGTTGAACTCAGGCCGGCCGGCACGTCGGGCAGGGTGGGGGCGAGGCGGCTGAGATTGTCCGGCAGCAGTTCGGCCGGGACCGTCGCGCCGACCACCAGGTTCAGGGCGTTGACGTCCTGCGCGCCCAGGGTCGTGTCCGCGGCCACCGCGGCGCGCGCCTGTTCGACGGCGGTCTCGGCCTGGCGGACGTCGAGTTCGGAGGCGATCCCATCCTTGAACCGCGCCTGGGTGATGTCCAGGCTCTCCTGGTCCCGGCCGAGCGCGTCCTTGGCCAGGGCCAGCCGCTCGCTGTCGGCGGCCAGGGTCAGATAGGCGTCGGCGGTTTCGGCGACGATGCTGATCCGCGAGGCGCGGGCGGCCTCGGCGGTCGCCAGATATTGCTCAAAAGACGCCTTGCTGAGGCTTTTCACCCGGCCCCAGAGGTCGAGTTCGTAGTCGCTGACCCCAAGCCCCGCCGAATAGACGTGGATCCGCTCCTCCGCGCTCGATGGCGCGCCGAAGGAGGCGGCCGGGACCTGTTCGATCGTGCCAGCGCCCTGGGCGTCGATGGTCGGCAACCGGGCGGCGCGCTGGATCACATATTGGGCTCGCGCGGCCTGGATGTTGATCAGGGCCACGCGCAGGTCGCGGTTCTGGGCGGTCGCCAGTTCGATCACGGCGCGCAGCTTCGGATCGGTGAAGAAGTCCCGCCAGCCGATATCGGCCGCCGGCGGCCCGGCCTGTTCGGTCGGCGCATAGGCGGCGCCGGAGGGCCAGGCCGCCGGAACCGGCGCGGCGGGGCGGCTGTATTTCGGGTCCAGGCTCACGCACCCCGACAGCGCGAGGCTGGCTGAAAGGATGAGGCCGGCGAGGGGGGCGGCGATCGGCTTCGAGGTCATGTCGTGGCCTCCGCCGGTGGCTTCGGCACGGCGGGCCTGTGTGGGAACACCCGCTGGACCCGCTCGAAGAACAGCGGGACGAAGAAGACCGCCAGCACGGTGGCGGTCAGCATGCCGCCGACCACGCAGGTGCCGATGTCGTTCTGTCCCCCCGAGCCGGCGCCCGTGGAGACGGCCAGGGGGAACACCCCGGCCATGAAGGCGAGCGAGGTCATCAGGATCGGCCGCAACCTCAACCGCGCCGCCTCGATCGCGGCCTCCAACGGGTTCTTGCCTTCGCGCGAGGCCGCCTCGGCGAACTCCACGATCAGGATCGCGTTCTTGGCCGAGAGCCCCATGGTGGTCAAAAGCCCGACCTGGAAGAAGACGTCATTGGCCAAGCCGCGCAAGGTCACCGCCAGCACCGCGCCCACGACGCCCAGCGGCACCACCAGCAGCACGGCGACCGGAACCGACCAGCTTTCATAGAGCGCGGCCAGGCACAGGAACACCACCAGGATCGACAGGGCGTAGAGATAGACCGCCTTGCCGCCCGCCAACTGCTCCTCATAGGACAGCCCGGTCCACTCGAAGCCCGTGCCCTTGGGCAGGCGCTGCATCAGCTTCTCGACCTCTTTCGACGCCGCGCCGGAATTTTGGCCCGGCGCCGGCGAGCCCTGGATTTCGATCGCGGGCTGGCCGTTATAGCGCTGAAGTTGGGCCGGGCCGAACTGCCACTCGGTATTGGCGAAGGCCGAGAACGGGGTCAGGGCGCCGGTTGAGCCGCGCACGTACCAGCGATAGAGGTCGTCGGGCTGAGCGCGGAACGGCGCGTCGCCCTCGATATAGATCCGCTTCACCCGGCCCTGGTCAATGAAGTCGGAGACATAGGTCCCGCCCCAGGCCGCGGTCAGGGTGCTGTTGACGTCGGCCAGCGACAGTCCCAGCGCCTGGGCGCGGCGCTGGTCGACATTGACTTTCAACTGCGGCACGTCGGGCAGGCCATTGGGGCGGACCGCCGACAGCAGCCTGTCCTGCGCCGCCATGCCCAGGAATTGGCTCTCGGCCGCCCCCAGGCCGGCATGGCCCAGGCCGCCTCGGTCTTCCAGCTCGACGTCGAAGCCGCTGGTGAGGCCGAGTTCGGGCACGGATGGCGGCGTCAGGGCGAAGATATGGGCGTCGCGGATCTGGGCGAAGGCGCGCGTGGCCCGCACGGCGATGGCGTTGGCGCGGTTCGCCGCGCCCGGACGGTCCTTCCAGTTCTTCAACGTCACGAAAGCGAGACCGGCGTTCTGGCCGCTGCCCGCCGGGCTGAAGCCCGCGGCGGTGAACACGCTCTCGGTGTCCTTGGCCTCATGCTGGGTGTAATAGTCGAGGATCTGCTTCTCCGCCGCCAGGGTCCGTCCCGCCGTCGCCCCCGGCGCGAGCTGAATCAGGCCGATCAGGTTGCCCTGGTCCTCGTCGGGCAGGAAGCCGGTGGGCAGGCGCACGAACAGCACGACCAGGACGACGACGATCAGGCCATAGATCACGGCGAAGACCGGCCAGCGGCCCAGCACGCCGCGAACGCCTGCTTCATAGCGTTCCAGGCCCCGCTCATAGGTCCGGTTGAACCAGTTGAAGAACCATCCGCGCTTCGTCGCGTCATTGGGCTTCAACAGGGTGGCGCACAGGGCGGGCGTGAGGATCAGGGCGACCAGGACCGACAGGCCCATGGCCGAGACGATGGTCACCGAAAACTGGCGGTAGATCACTCCCGTCGAACCGCCGAACAGGGCCATCGGCAGAAAGACGGCGGTCAGCACCAGGACGATGCCGACGAGGGCGCCGGTGATCTCGTCCATCGATTTGCGCGCCGCTTCCTTGGGCGACAGGCCCTCCTCGGTCATCAGCCGCTCGACGTTCTCGACCACCACGATGGCGTCGTCGACCAGCAGCCCGATCGCCAGCACCATGGCGAACATGGTCAGGGTGTTGATCGAATAGCCCAGGATCGCCAACACCCCGAAGGTGCCCAAAAGGACGACCGGCACCGCGATGGTCGGGATCAGGGTGGCGCGCCAGTTCTGCAGGAAGACGTACATGACGATGAAAACCAGGATCACCGCCTCGAACAGGGTCTTGACCACCTCCTCGATGGAGAGCTTCACGAACGGCGTGCTGTCATTGGGGAACACCACGCGCACGCCAGGCGGAAAGGCGGAGGAGAGTTCGCCGACCCGCCGTTTCACCGCCTCGGCGGTGGCCAGGGCGTTGGCCCCAGGCGCCAGCTTGATCGCCATGCCGGCGGCGGGAAGGCCGTTGAAGCGGGCGATGAAGTTGTAATTGTCCTGGCCCAGCTCGACCCGCGCCACGTCGCGCAGGTGGACGGCCGAGCCGTCCGGATTGGTCTTCAGCAGAATGTCCTGGAATTGGGCGGCGGTCTGCAGGCGCGACTGGGCGGTGACCGCGGCGTTCAGTTCCTGGCCCGCCGTGGCGGGCAGGGCGCCGATCTGGCCCGCCGCGACCTGGGCGTCCTGGGCGGTGATGGCGGCGGCGACGTCGTTGGTGGTCAGGCCATAGCTGTTCAGCTTGAACGGATCCATCCAGATGCGCATGGCGTGCTGGGAGCCGAAGATCTGGGTGTCCCCGACCCCGGTGATCCGGCTCAGCGGATCCTGCAGCTTGCTGACCAGATAATCGCCCAGGTCCCCGCTGGTGTAGCGGTCGTCGCCATAGAGCCCGACCACCAGCAGGAAGTTCCGCGAGGCCTTGGCGACCACCAGGCCCTGCTGCTGGACTTCCTGCGGCAACAGCGGCGTGGCCAACTGCAGCTTGTTCTGCACCTGCACCTGGGCGACATCGGGATTGGTGCCCTGGGCGAAGGTCAGGGTGATGGTCGCCGCGCCGGAATTGTCGCTGGTCGAACTCAGGTATTCGAGATGGTCCAGCCCCGTCATCTGCTGCTCGATGACCTGGGTGACCGTACTTTGCAGAGTGTCGGCCGAAGCGCCCGGATAGGTGGCGGTGATCGAGATCGCCGGCGGCGCGATGGTCGGATACTGGGCCACCGGCAGGGTGAGCAGGCCCACGATGCCGCCCAGCATCACCAGGATGGCGATGACCCAGGCGAAGATCGGCCGGTCGATGAAAAAGCGGGACATCGGGGCGGGGTTCCGGTCAGCGCACGGCGACGGGCGCCGGAGCGGGGGCGGCCGGGGACGCCTTCACCGCCACGCCCGGCTGGACATTGATCAGGCCTTCGACGATCAGGCGGTCGCCTGGCTTCAGCCCCTGGGTCACCAGCCAGTCGGTCCCGACCGCTCGCGGGGTTTCAAGCACCCGGAGCTCGGCCTTGTTGTCGGCGCCGACCACAAAGGCGGTCGGCTGGCCGCGCTCATTGTGGCTCACCGTGTGCTGGGGCGCCAGGATCGCCGCGGGCTGCACGCCCTGGACGATCACCGCGCGGACGAACAGGCCCGGCAGCAGGATCTGTTTCGGATTGGGGAATTCGGCGCGCAGCACGACCGATCCGGTGCTGGCGTCCACCGTGACCTCGGAGAACTTGAGGGTTCCCTCCTGGTCATAGGGCGTGCCGTCCTGGAGCATCAGCTTGACCCGCGCGGTGGCCGGGCCGGCCTCCTGCAGCGATCCGCCGGCCATGGCCCGTTTCAGGGCCAGGAGCTCGTCCGCCGACTGGGCGACGTCGACATAGATCGGATCCAGCGATTGGATGGTGGCCAGGGCGTTGGTCTGGCCGGCCTGCACCAGGGCGCCGGGCGTATAGGCCGAGCGGCCGATCCGGCCGGAGATCGGGGCGGTGACGCGGGTATAGCCGAGATTGATCCTGGCGGCCTCGACCGCCGCCTTGTTCTGCGCCACCGCGGCCTCGGCCTGCTGGGCGGCGGCGACGGCGTCGTCATAGTCCTGCCGGGCGACCCCGTTGACCTTGATCAGGTCCGCATAGCGCTCGGCCTTGGCCTTGGTGGTGAGCAGGTTCGCCTCGGCGCTGGCCAACTGGGCCTTGGCCTGGTCGAAGGCGGCGCGATACGGGGCCGGATCGATCTCATAGAGCGGCTGGCCCTGTCTGACGCTCCCGCCTTCCTTGAACAGCCGTGACTTGATGATCCCGTTGATCTGGGGCCGCACGTCGGAGGTCAGATAGGGCGAGGTCCGGCCGGGCAGTTCGTTGGTCAGGGTCACCGGTTGGGCCTGGACCACCACATAGCCGACCATCGGCGTCGGCGCGGGCGGGCGCCGAGGCCCATGCGGGCCGCAGGCGGCCAGGCACAGCGTCGCCGCCACGGCGGCGAGGCGAAGGGAAGTCGTGACGGTCGAGCTACGACGCGTCGGCTCTGGTTCGGCCATACGCCACCTGGGAGCGGCGAAAGTTCGCCGGGAAAACAAGAATGAACGTTCATTCTTAATTCGACCCGTGTTATAAAGGCCGAAGGGAGTGGGTCAAGTCAAAGGTATAAAATGATCGGCCTCGAAACGCGGGACGCCCCAGGATCGATAAGCGAGCGCGGCTTCCGCCGACGCTGTCAGGTGTTGGACGCGGCCGAGACCTGCTTCCGTCGCCATGGTTTCCACGCCGCCTCGATGGCCGGCGTCGCCGCCGAAGCCGGGATGAGCGTTGGACATATCTATCGTTACTTCGAAAACAAGGAGGCGGTCATCGCGGCGATCGTCGAGCGTGACCTTACGGCAACAGCCGAGCAGTTCGAGCGGATGCGCGAGGCGCCCGAGGGCGTGGTCGCGGCGATGGTCTACGGGCTCGACGAATGCCTCGACCAAGCGGCGGACCCCGCCACCTCGGCCCTGTTCCTGGAAGTGATGGCCGAGGCCGCCCGCAATCCCAAGGTCGCCCGCATGGCGGCTGGCCAGCACGCCAAGATACGCGAATGGCTGACGGCCCTGTTCGCCAGCGGACACGGCGCGGAGCTGACCCAAGGCCAGATCGACGACGTGGTCGACTTGCTACTGCTGTTCATGACCGGCCTGCGGGTGCGCGCCGCCTACGATCCCGACATCGATCACCAACGCATGATCCGGCTCCTGAGCAGGATCATCACCGCGGACCCGGAGCGCAAATCCTGATCGCACTTCGCCCTGCTGGCTAGGCCGCCGCAGCCGCGGTCAGGCGGTCGTGGAGCAGATAGACCTTTGAAAGGCCGATGCCTTTCAAGTCGACGGCCGGCGCGGCCTCGACCCGGAACTCGTGCCTCAGCCGGTCGAAGGCGGATTCCGAGATCAGGACCGAGCCCGGGCCGCTGGCGTGCTCCAGGCGGCTGGCCATATTGACCGCGGCGCCCCAGCAATCAAAGGCCGGCTTCTTCACACCGATCACCCCGGCGACCACCGGGCCGACGTGCAGCCCGATGCGGATGGCGACCGGCAGCTCGGTTTCGACGGCGAGTTCGGCCGCGATGTCGCGCATCGCCAAGGCGAAGCCCGCCATTCGTTCGGTGTGATCGCGCGCCTTCTCGCCGTAGGACAGGCCGCCGACCGCCATATAGGCGTCGCCGATGGTCTTGATCTTCTCGACGCCGAAGCGGCTGGCCGCCGCGTCGAAGCGCGAGAACACCCGGTTGAGCAGATCCACGAGGGTCGGGGCGCTCAACTGCCGCGAAAGCTCGGTGAAACCCACCAGGTCCGCGAACACGATGCTGACCTCGCCATGAAGGTCGGCGATCGTCGACTCGCCGGCCTGGATCCGCTCGACGATCTCATGCGGCATCATCGAATGCAGCAGATCATCCACCCGCGCATGGGCTTCGGCCAGGGCCAGGTCGGTCAGGAACTCGCGGCGCGCGGCCAGTTCGCGGCCCGCGGTGCTGAGCAGGCCGATGATGACGCCCGCCCCAAGGCACATGGCGTTGGCGATCATCATGTCGGCCGAGGTGTTGCGGCGCCAGGCCTCCAATCCCAGGAATCCCAGGACGGCCACCGCGCTCGGCCCCATCAGATAGGTCACCCGCAACGGAAACATCGACGCGCCGCCGAAATAGATCAGCAGCATGCCCTCGACGCCGTACCGGAAACCGGAATCCAGGTTGGCGCAGATCGTTTCGAACCCGACCAGCACGACGGTGAGGGTGATGCTGATGATCGGTTCGAGCGGCGGGCGGGGACGGCCGAAGAACAGGGCCGCCGCGGCGGCGAAGATCACGGGCGACAGCACGAATTCGCGCAGCGGGAACACCTGCTTCCAGTGGACATGGTCCACGGCGCGGTCCCAGATGAAAAACAGGCAAAACAGAAGTCCGGTCGCCAACAGGAATATCTGCGAGGCCTGCCGATGGACGAGAACGAAGCGCTCGACGAACAGTCGCTCCTTCTCATCCTCCGGGAACCGGAAGCCAAATCGGACGAGCGCCTGTCTGATCATTCAGACTTCCTCTGCCTTCAACACGAACTTGGCTGCTGGTAGGACGCCAGCGGCCTAGAGTCGTTCCAAAACCTCGCTCGGGGCAAGTGCGTACCGCGCGGCGGCGGCGATTACCCATCGTCCGCGGCGCCGCGCGCCATTCTATCTTGAAGCGGCGACAGAACCTTCAACGGAACGATAAGGGCCGGCGCAATACAGTGAGAATCTGGTTCGGTCGCCGCGTGTTTCTCAAGATCGGGCGTGATTCCTGTCGATGTTCGCCAATTGGGCGCTCGCCACGATCCTGACGCGTGTCCATGATCTGGGACAGGCTCCGAGATTCTGGATCAGCTTGGAGGTTCGATGAGCGGGCGACCGCCGCGGCGGGAAGAGGACGATCGGGCGGCCCAGCCGGCCCGCCGCGCTCGGCGGCGAAACCGGGTGCTGGGCGGGGCCTTGAGCATCGCGGCCCACTTTTCGATCGCTCTGATGCTGTTTCTCTGGGTGTCCCCCGATATGCCTAAGGCGCCCGATCCGGCCGCCGTGATCGTGAGCCTGGTCCGCGAGCCGCCGCCGGCCGCCCCGGAGCCGCCCGCGCCGAAACCCAAACCCGCGCGCGCCAAGGCGTCCCATGCCCCGATGCGCCGCGCCG
>DATAYD010000020.1:0-10886 GCA_036272715.1 Caulobacteraceae bacterium
TCCTTGGCCTGGGCGCGGTGGCCGACCGGGCTTTCGCTGACCACACAGCCACGCTCGGCGATGGCCGCGTAAAGCGCCGCGTGCTCCCGGGGATAGATGTCGTCGACGCCGCCGCCCAGCACGGCCGCGGTTCCTGTCGGCAGGGCGGCTTCGTGGGCCGCGCCGTCGATGCCGCGCGCCAGGCCCGAGACCACCACCTGTCCGGCCTGGCCCAGATCCCGGGCCAGGGTCCGCGCGAACCGCTGGCCGGCGGCCGAGGCGATGCGGGCGCCGACGATGGCGACGCAAGGCCGGCTCAGAAGCGCGGGATCGCCCCGGGTCCAGATCAGCGGCGGGGGCGGGTCGAGGGCGGCCAGGCGCGGCGGGAAATCCGGTTCGCGGGCGCAGATCAGTCGCGCGCCCAGCCGCTCGCCAGCGGCGAGTTCGCGATCGGCCTCGGCGGGAGAGGGACTTCGAGGGGCGGTCGCGCGGCCGCCGCGCCGGGCCAGGTCCGGCAGGGCCGCCAGCGCCTTGGCCGGTTCGCCGAAGCGGCGGATCAGGTGGACGAAGGTCACCGGGCCGACCGACTCGGTGCGCGCCAGGCGCAGCCAGTCGCGCCGCGCCGCGGGGCTCAGGGCCGGGCGCGTCACGCGGCGGTCGGCGGGGCCGGCTTGCGCGCGCCGATGCGAGGCTCGTCACCCTTGATCAGCCGGGCGATGTTCTCACGGTGGCGGATGAAGATCACGATGGCCATGGCGACCGCCAGGACGACGATCGGCCAACCGGCCTGTATCGCCAGGGCGAACAGCGGAGCCAGCGCGGCGGCGGTCAGGGCCGACAGCGACGACCAGCGGAACAGGCCGGCCATGGCGATCCAGGCGCCGCCGGCCATCAGGCCGACGGGCCAGGCCGCGGCCAACAGGACGCCGAAAAAGGTCGCCACGCCCTTGCCGCCGCGAAAGCGGAGCCAGACCGGGAAGACGTGGCCGCAGAACGCCGCTCCCCCGGCCAGCGCGGCCAGCAGCGTCCCCGCAAAGGGCGCGTCCATCACGCGGGCCAGGGCATAGGCGAGGCCGACCGCCAGCGCGCCCTTGCCGCCGTCGCCGATCAGGGTGATGGCCGCCAGGTCCCGCCGGCCGGTGCGCAGCACATTGGTCGCGCCGATATTGCCGGAGCCGACCTTGCGGATGTCGCCCGCGCCGCCGAGCCGCGTGGCGATCAGCCCGAACGGGATCGATCCCAGCAGATAGCCGCCGACGATGACGGCGACCAGGATCGGAATGGGCGGCAAATCAGTTGGCATAATGTTCCTCGTTGACCGCGCAACCTAGCGTTCCTTTGGGGCGCCGTCATCGGGTTTTGGCTGGCGCGTGTCCAAGCACGCACGGTTCAGGTCCGGTGCAGCACGCGCCCGCCGACGACCGTCATCAGCACGCGCCCCTGCAGCCGCCGCCCGTCGAACGGCGAGTTCTTCGACCGCGACAGCAAGCGCGCCGCGTCGACGACCATGGGCGCGTTCACATCGCAAAGCACGAGGTCGGCCGGGGCGCCCTTGGACAGGCGGCCGACGTCGAGGCCGAGCAGCCTGGCGGGCTTCAGGGTCACCGCGGCCAGCAGTTCGGCCAACGGCGCGCGAGCGTCGTGGTGCAGGGCCAGGAGGGCGGGCAGCAGGGTCTCCAGGCCGATCGCGCCCGGGGCGGCCTCGTCGAAGGGCAGGCGCTTGTCCTCGGCCGGCGCGGGGGCGTGGGCGGAAACCACCACGTCGATCAAGCCGGAGGCGAGGGCCTCGATCACCGCCTGGCGGTCGTCCTCGGCGCGCAGGGGCGGGGTCAGCTTATAGAAGGTGCGGTAGTCGCCGATATCGATCTCGTTGAAGGTCAGGTGGTTGATCGAGACCGAGGCCCAGACCTTGACGCCTTTGGCCTTGGCCCGGGCCAGGCTTTCCAGCGCGCCGGCGCTGCTGATCTGGTCGACCAGGAGCCGGCCGCCGGTCAGTTCGGCGAGGGCCAGGTCGCGCTCCAGCATGATGCGCTCGGCCACGGCGGTGACGCCGCGCAGGCCCATGCGGCCGGCGAACTCGCCTTCGGTCGCGGCGGCGCCGGCGCTGAGATAGGGGTCGGCGGGGCGATGGGCGATCAGCGTCTCGAAACCGGCCGCATAGGTCAGGAGCCGCCGCATCACGAGGGAGTCGACGATCGGCCGGTCGACATCGGTGGCGTAGACCGCGCCGGCCTCGCGCATCAGGCCGATCTCGGCCATGCGCTGGCCCCCGAGGCCTTGGGTGGCGGCGCCGGCGGCGTGCACGCGGACCAGGCCGATGTCGCGGGCGCGGCGCAGGATGAAGTCGACCATCGAGGCTTCATCGATCGCGGGCGCCGTGTCCGGCTGGATCACGATCGAGGTGACGCCGCCAGCCGCGGCCGCGCGGGCGGCCGATTCGAGGGTTTCCTTGGTCTCGGCCCCCGGTTCGCCGGTCTTGACCCGCAGGTCGACCAGCCCGGGGGCCAGCATGGCGCCGGCGCAGTCGATGACCTCGTGGTCGGCGGACGGCGCTTCGGGCGACGCGCCCTGGATAACCTCGTCGATCCGGCCATCGGCGACGCGCAGCGCGCCGGAGCCGTCATGGCCGCTGGCCGGATCGACCAGGCGGGCGTTGATGAAGGCGATCGGGCGCGTCATGCGTTGTCCAGCCGCGCCGACAGCGAGGTCAGGACCGCCATGCGCGCGGCGACGCCCATCTCGACCTGGTCCTGGATCAGGCTGATGGAAAGGTCGTCGGCCACATCGGAATCGATCTCCACGCCCCGGTTCATCGGGCCGGGGTGCATCACCTTCACGCCGGGCGCGGCATGGGCCAGCTTGGCGCGGTCGAGGCCGTAGAAGCGGAAATATTCGCGGGTGGAAGGCACCAGGGCGCCGGTCATCCGCTCCAGTTGCAGGCGCAGCATCATCACCACGTTCACGCCGCGCAGGCCCTGGCGCATGTCGTGATACACCTCGGCGCCCCAGCGCTCGGCGTCGGTCGGCATCAGGGTCGGCGGCCCGACCAGCCGCACCCGCGCGCCGAGCTGCTGCAGCATCAGGACGTTGGAGCGCGCCACGCGGCTGTGCAGGACGTCGCCGCAGATGGCCACGGTCAGGCTGTCGATCGAGCCGAAGGCGCGCCGCATCGAGAGCGCGTCCAGCACCGCCTGGGTCGGGTGTTCGTGCTGGCCGTCGCCGGCGTTGATCACGCTGCCGTCGACCTTCTGGGCCAGGAGGGCGGCGGCGCCGGAGGAGGGGTGGCGCACCACCACCAGGTCCGGTTTCATCGCGTTCAGGGTGACGGCGGTGTCGATCAGGGTCTCGCCCTTGCTCATCGAGGACGAGCTGGCGCTCATATTGACCACGTCGGCGCCGAGCCGCTTGCCGGCCAGCTCGAACGAGCTATGGGTGCGGGTGGAGTTCTCGAAGAACAGGTTCATCAGGGTCCGACCCTTGAGCAGGTCGAGCTTCTTGGCCTTTTGGCGGTTCAGGGTGACGAAAGCGTCGGCCAGGTCCAGCAGTTCGGTGGCGGTGACCCGGTTCAGATCGATCGCGGACAGGAAATGACGGCGGGGGAAGCGGAACGTCCGCGAGCGGATGTCATCCAGTCCTAGCGGCGGCGCGGTCATGAGCGGGTCTTCTAGGATGGTTCGCCGCTCGCGCCAAGCGTGTTGGGCGCGCCGAGCCGATCCAGCGCGCCTTGCAGGATGTAGGCGGCGGCGGCCTTGTCGACCAGTTCGGCGCGGCGGGCGCGGGTGACGTCGCCCTCGTCGATCAGCATCCGGTTGACCGCGGCGCTGGACAGGCGTTCGTCCCAGAAGGCGATGGCGAGATCGCCGCGCAGGCGCAGCAGGTTGCGGCCGAACGCGCGCACCGACTGGCAGCGCGGCCCTTCGGTCCCATCCATATTGACCGGCAGGCCGATGACCATCCCCAGCGCGCCGCGCTCGCGCATCAGGGTGAACAATTGCTCGGCCTCGGCGGTGAACTTGGTCCGGCGGATCAGGACCAGCGGGCTGGCGATCATCAAGGTCAGGTCGGACACCGCGACGCCGATGGTCTTTTCGCCCAGGTCCAGGCCGAGGACCGGCGTCATCCGGGGCAGGGCGGCGGGCAGGTCGGTCAGGTCAAGGACGGGCATTGCAGGGGGTCTATACGCGTGGGGGATGGTCCGCACCAATCGATGGTGTGTGACGGTCGGAGCAAACACACGGATTAAAAGAATAAAACACCGTCATCCCGGGCTTGTCCCGGGATCCATTCCGTGAACTTTCCGCGCCGCCGTCGCGGCCCCGAACCTTCACGGAATGGGTTCCGGCATCCAGCCGGAATGACGCGGGGGTAAGTCCGTAACGGCCGCGCCCCTTGTCAAACCAAGGCTTGGGCGAGTACCCCTCCAGCTTCTTTTTTCGAGCCCCCGTGAGCCCCATGGCCATTAACGCCGCGACCGTCCGCAAGGTCGCCAATCTCGCGCGCATCCGCGAACCGGAGGACCGGCTGGAGCCGCTGGCCCGGGAGCTTTCGGGCATCTTGGCCTGGATCGAACAGTTGGGCGAGGTCGACACCGATGGGATCGAGCCGATGACCTCGGTGGTCGCGGCCAAGCTGCCGATGCGCGAGGATGTGGTCACCGACGGTGGTCACCCCGAGCGGGTGCTGGCCAATGCGCCAAAGACCGACAAGGGCTTCTTCGTCGTGCCCAAGGTGGTCGAATAATGGCCAACCTGACCGGAATGACCCTGAAGGCCGCCGTCGACGGCCTGCGCGCCAAGGCCTTCTCCTCGGTCGAGATCACCCAGGCCCATGTCGAGGTGATCGAGGGCGCGAGGGCGCTGAACGCCTTTGTGCTGGAGACGCCGGACCAGGCGCTGGCCATGGCCCGCGCCGCCGACGCCCGGATCGCGTCGGGCGACGCGGGGCCGCTGGAAGGCGCGCCGCTGGGGATCAAGGACCTGTTCTGCACCGAGGGCGTGCGGACCACGGCCTGTTCGAAGATCCTGGGCGACTTCAAGCCGCCTTATGAATCCACGGTGACCTCGCGGCTCTGGCGCGACGGGGCGGTGATGCTGGGCAAGCTGAACATGGACGAGTTCGCCATGGGCTCGTCCAATGAGAGCTCGGCGTTCGGTCCGGTGATCAATCCGTGGCGCTCCAAGGGATCCAACCGGGCGCTGACCCCGGGCGGATCGTCGGGCGGCTCGGCCAGCGCGGTCGCGGCGGACCTGTGCCTGGCCGCCACGGGGACCGACACCGGCGGCTCGATCCGCCAGCCGGCCGCGTTCACTGGCACGGTGGGGATCAAGCCGACCTATGGGCGTTGCTCGCGCTGGGGCATCGTCGCCTTCGCCTCGTCGCTGGACCAGGCCGGCCCGATCGCCAAGACGGTCGATGACGCCGCCCTGCTGCTGCGGTCGATGTGCGGCCATGACCCGAAGGATTCGACCAGCCTGGACGTCGCGGTGCCGGATTTCCCGAGCTTTGTCGGCCAGCCGGTCAAGGGCCTGCGCATCGGCGTGCCCAAGGAATACCGGGCCGACGGCATGCCGGCCGAAATCGAGAAACTGTGGGCCGACGGCGTCGCCTGGCTGAGGGACGCCGGCTGCGAGATCGTCGACATCTCGCTGCCGCACACCCGATACGCCCTGCCGGCCTATTATATAGTCGCGCCGGCCGAGGCGTCGTCGAACCTGGCCCGCTATGACGGTATGCGCTACGGCCTGCGGGTCGATGCGGACAACCTGACCGACGTCTATGAAGGCACCCGCGCCGAGGGGTTCGGCCAGGAGGTCAAGCGGCGGATCCTGATCGGGGCCTATGTGCTCTCGGCCGGCTATTACGACGCCTATTACCTGAAGGCCCAGAAGGTGCGCCGGCGCATCGCCGACGATTTCACGGCGGCGTTCGAGAAGGTCGACGCGCTGCTGACCCCCACGGCGCCGTCGGCGGCGTTCGGGCTGGGCGAGAACCAGGCCGATCCGGTGGCCATGTACCTGAACGACATCTTCACGGTGACGGTGAACCTGGCCGGACTGCCGGGGATCAGCGTGCCGGCGGGGCTGGACGCGCAGGGCTTGCCGCTGGGCCTGCAATTGATCGGCCGGCCGCTGGACGAGGGGACCCTGTTCTCGCTGGCCGGTGCGATGGAGAAGGCGGCGGGGTTCACGGCCAAGGCGGAGCGTTGGTGGTAGGCGGGCGTTCGACGCGTTTGAGGCCTTTTCCTTCTTTTTTGCCCACTAGCGATAGCATGCACATCGGGGATGATCAAAATTCTGGGTTGTGTCCCGGTCAGGACTGACGCTATCTGATTTCGGGTCGTTGTGGCTCGTGTGGGGGAATACATGAATAAATTGGTTATTGGCGCCGTCATTGGAGCGGCGATGTTTATCTTGGCCGGTTGCGATACAACATCAGCCATAGCTCCCTATGCGGCTTCGACACCGAACGTTTTAGCTTTCCAATCCGCGCTGAAGACGAAAGGCGCGACGGTAAAAGTCGGTGATTTTACGGCCGATGCCGGAGCGACCAAGCCTGGTTGCAGGCTCGTAGGCACATTGGACGTAACTTCAGGAAAATCGATCGAACAATATATTAAAGATGCGATGCAGACAGAATTGTTTACGGCGCAAGTATACGATGTTAATGCGCAGGTTACGATAAATGGAAGAGTGGATATAATAAAGGTTAATACTATGGGAACCGGAGCCTGGACGTTGGGAATGCAAGTGACTTCTAATGTTGATCCAATCGGTTATCACGTGCAGGTCAATCGGGAATTTTCAACCAGTTACATAGCGACCATGGCCTGCCAAAACGCGACGAACGCGTTCGCTCCCAGCGTTCAAGACCTTATTGGACAGGTCGTGAATAATCCTGGATTTGCCAAGCTGACAGGCCGATCCTGACTTTATTGGAGATTTAGATTTGCTCAGCGCTGCTTGTTCGACAGTTGTGTCGGGGTCGATGGCCAAGCCTGAGTGTTAATGGCGAGGGGCGTTAGTGTGCCTCGACAGGCTCAGAGCATGATCAACCGTCGACCAATACCGCCCGCTCCCAGAACCTTGAGCCGTCAAAACCCAACCTCAATCGCCCCCAAAACCGCGCCTAAAAACATGCCCGCACCCCTTGAAAAAGAACATCAGAGCATGACGGAGTAATGTGGGATTCCAAATACTTCGTCATCCTGAGCAGGCCGCCTTTCGCGGCCGTGTCGAAGGACGCAGGTGCGGCGCGTCCTCAATAAGACTTCGGCATGCCCAGCGCGTTCTGGGCCAGAAAGGCCAGGATCAGGTTCGTGGAGATCGGGGCGACCTGGTAGAGCCGGGTTTCGCGGAACTTGCGTTCGATGTCGAACTCCTCGGCAAAGGCGAAGCCGCCGTGGGTCTGGATACAGGCCTCGCCCGCGGCCCAGGAGGCCTCGGAGGCCAGCAGCTTGGCGATATTGGCTTCCTCGCCAGCGGGCAGACCGGCGTCGAAGCGTTCGGCGGCGCGCTCGACCATCAGGGCGGCGGCGCGGTACTGGGCGTAGGCGCGGGCGATCGGGAACTGCACGCCCTGGTTCTCGCCGATCGGCCGGCCGAACACCTTGCGCTCGCCGGCGTATTTGCTGGCCTTGTCGATGAACCACTGGGCGTCGCCCAGGCATTCGGCGGCGATCAGGGTCCGCTCGGCGTTCATGCCGTCCAGGATGTAGCGAAAGCCCTTGCCTTCCTCGCCGATCAGGTTCTCCGCCGGCGCGCGGACATTGTCGAAGAAAACCTCGGTGGTGGCGTGGTTCATCATGGTGCGGATCGGCCGGATGGTCAGGCCAGGGGTCAGCGCCCGGTTTTCCCCGGCGCGCATGTCCAGCATGAAGACCGAGAGCCCGTCCATGCGCGACTTGATCTGGTCGCGTGGGGTGGTGCGGGCCAAAAGGATCATGAAATCGGAATGCTCGGCCCGGCTGGTCCAGATCTTCTGGCCGTTGACCACATAGGCGTCGCCGTCGCGCACGGCGGTCGTGGCCAGCGCCAGGGTCTCCGAGCCCGAGGTCGGTTCGGTGACGCCGAACGCCTGCAGCCGGATCTCGCCCGAAGCGATCTTGGGCAGCCAGCGGGATTTCTGGTCCTCGGTCCCGTGCTTCAGGATTGTGCCCATGGTGTACATCTGGGCGTGACAGGCGCCGGCGTTGCAGCCGTTCCGGTGCACCTCCTGCAGGATGGCCGCCGCCGCGACCAGGCCAAGGCCGCTGCCGCCATAGGTTTCCGGGATCAGCGCGCCCAGGAAGCCTTCACGGGTCATGGCTTCGACGAAGGCGGTCGGATAGGCGCGCTCGCGATCCAGTTCGCGCCAGTATTCACCCGGAAACCGGGCGCAGAGAGCGGCGACGGAGTCGCGGATGGCGGAGAGTTCGTCGTCTTGGGTCATGAGAAATCGCGACTTTCAGTTACCCAGCGGCCGTCATCGCCCTTCTTCAGGATTTCGCTTTGATGGGCGCGCCGCCGCGCACCTTGCGCAGATAGGTCCCGAAGAAGACCAGGGCCAAGGGCCAAACGAAGGCGATGACGTCCAGCGCGCTCTTCAATTGCCGCGTCACGCGCATGTGGGCGAAGTAGATGGCCAGGTCGCCGACCAGGGCCAGGAGGCTGACGGCCAGGACGGCGGCGCTGAGGCCCAAGGCGAGACGCGGGTTCATGCTTCGCCTTATGGCCGAAGGCGGCCCTTCACGCCAGACCGCCTGAACGGTGCGTCAATTCGGCGGCGCGTCAATTCGCTGGCGGCACGGCCGGCTCCGGCGCGTTCGGCCCGGGACATTCGCCGCTCAGCCGGTGGGCGTCGATGCTGGCCGAGCCTTCGATCGGCAGGCTGGCGAACTTGGTATGCAATCGGGCTTTCAGGTGGAAGCTTTCGCTCGTGTAGGTTCCGGCGATCGCGACGTCCATCTTGATGCCGTTGTTGTCGATGCACTGGCCCGACAGCTTGACCGCGCCGCCGCCGATGGCGCGATGGTCATAGATGCAACTGTAGTGGTTGTTGGCCGGACCAGCCAGATAGCTTTCGACCTGGGACGGGGTGATGCATTTCTTGCTGACGCTGTCCTGGGTGATCAGGAGCTCGGAATGGTTCCGACTTTCCCAGTAGCCGGGCAGGATCGGGCTTTCCGCCAAGCTGGGCGAGGGGAGGGCCGGCAGGGCGAGGGCGGCGAAGGGCGCGGCGAGGAACAGGCGACCGGCAAAATTCACGAACGACTCCCGCGAGGTTCACATCGGCGCGGATGATCACGGCCAACCGCGTTCAGAATGCGGCGGCGCCGAGCGCCACGCTCGTGCATTCTATGTCCGCGCGCCGCCGCGACCGCAACCAGGGGTTTCCATGCCGACCATACCGCCCAGGCTCGCGCCGATCCTGCTGCTGATCGGCTCGAACGCCTTCATGACCTTCGCCTGGTACGGGCACCTGAAATTTCGCGACAAGCCGCTGTGGCTGGTGATCGGCGCCAGTTGGTGCATCGCCTTCTTCGAATACTGCCTGGCCGTGCCGGCCAACCGTTATGGCTCCGCCGTCTATTCTGCGGCCCAACTGAAAGCGATCCAGGAAGTGATCACCCTGACCGTGTTCGCGATCTTCTCGGTGTTCTATCTGGGCCAGAAGGTCGGCCTGAACCAGGGGATCGGTTTCGCCCTGATCGCCGCTGGAGCGTTTTTCGTGTTTCGCGGGCCGATCGCGGCCCACTAGCGTTCACCGCGGCGGCGGGCGCGGCGATAGCGAGGCTCGCGCCGCGCCATCGCGGTCAGGCTTCGCGCGCTTCGGCGAGTTGGGTCAGCGGCAGGGCGGTGGAGTCCTTCAGCGTCTCCAGCACGAAGCTGGAGCGGACGTCCTTGACCCCCGGCATCTTCAAAAGGTGCTGCAAGGTGAACTCCGCATAGGCGTCCAGGTTGGGCGCCACGACCTTCAGGAGGTAGTCGAAGGCGCCGGTGGTCATGTGGCAGGCGACGATCTCCGGCTGGTCCTCGACCGCGGCGCGGAAGGCGGAGGCGCCAGTGTCGCTATGGCGATCGAGTTGCACCTCCACGAACGCCACCACGTCCAGGCCGAGCTTGCGCCGGTCGAGCAGGGCGACATAGCCCTGGATCAGGCCCTGGGCCTCCAGCAGCTTGACCCGCCGAAGGCAGGGGCTTGGCGACAGCCCGACCCGCTCGGCCAGTTCGACATTGGAGACGTGGGCGTCGGCCTGGAGCACCTCCAGGATCTTGCGGTCAGCGCGCGTCAGTCTTGGCATAAAATGACCTGATCATCGTTCAATCATGGAATTCACGACGAATTTTCGCTCCACCGTGTAGCCAAAGCAAGGAAATGACGCGGGAAGTGGACTATCTTGGCCAGAGTCCCTCTCTCGGAGTCCTGAAAACCATGGCCGATCTGTTCGAAAACCCGCTGGGGACCGACGGCTTCGAGTTCGTCGAATTCACCGGCCCTGATCCCGAGGCGATCAAGCTGCAGTTCGAACGGATGGGTTTCACCGCCGCCGCGCGGCATCGCTCCAAGAACGTGGTCCGCTACAAGCAAGGCGACATCAACTTCCTGCTCAATATGGAGCCGAGCGGCCAGGTCGCCCGGTTCCGCTCTGAACACGGGCCTTCGGCCAACGCCATGGCGTTTCGGGTCAAGGACGCGGCGGCGGCCTTCAGGCTGGCGCTCGAGCGCGGCGCGACACCCGTGCACGGGCCGGTCGGGCCGATGGAGCTCAACATCCCCGCCATCGAGGGGATCGGCGGCTCGAACCTCTACCTGGTGGACCGTTATGGCGCCGAGGCGATCTACGACGTCGACTTCCGGCCCATCGAGGGCGCGCCGAAGAAGGTCCCCGGCCAGGGCCTGACCTACATCGACCACCTGACCCACAATGT